>NZ_JBXAHJ010000016.1:0-180201 GCF_058794995.1 Pseudomonas sp. GW823-FHT06E10
TGTCGCCAATAGCCATGGAGCAAAAAGCGGCATAAACACCGTAACCGGTGTCCGGGATTACTTGACCAGTTCAAGCCTGCTCCCACAGGGATTTGGGTGATTCACAGATTTTGCGTGCAGCCGCTGAACCTGTGGGAGCGAGCCTGCTCGCGAAGGCGGAATGTCAGGCGAAATCGATGTTGAATGTGCCGGCCTCTTCGCGAGCAAGCCCGCTCCCACAGTGATTTGTGCGGTTCGCAGATTTTGCGTACAGCCACTGAACCTGTGGGAGCGAGCTTGCTCGCGATGGCGGAATGTCAGGCGAAATCGATGTTGAATGTGCCGGCCTCTTCGCGGGCAAGCCTGCTCCCACAGGGATTTGGGTGATTCGCAGATTTTGCGTACAGCCGCTGAACCTGTGGGAGCGAGCTTGCTCGCGATGGCGGCATGACAGGCGAAATCGATGTTGAATGTGCCGGTCTCTTCGCGAGCAAGCTCGCTCCCGCAGGGATGTTCGGCGGGGCAAGAACTGTGTGCGATATTAAAGCCACTCAGCGCCGTGGCTCGGCCACCAGCAGCAATGACTGCGGCACGGGGCTTTGCGGGTGCTGTGGCTCCTGCAGGCCGGCCAATGCAAAACCGGCCATGTCCAGAGCATTCAGCCAACTGGACAGGGTGCGGAAATACCATGGCATGGGCTGCCACTGCCCCTTGAAGCCAGAGAAGTTCTCTTCCCGCCAGCCATCCTGGTAGTCGCCCGCCGCAGCCGCCCACGGGTGCAGCGTCTGGATCAGCAGCGCGCCACCCGGGGCGAGCAGGGTGTTCATGGCGGCGAGCAGGGGGATGATGTCCTGATGCAGCAGGGCGAAGTTGGCGCAGATCAGGTTGTAGTCGCGGCCGATGTCGACTTTCGCTTCAGCCAGTTGTTCATAGCTCGCCAAATGCACCCGCGCAGTGCCCGCCGTCCGCGCCGCCTCCACCAGCGTCGCATCGCCATCCACGCCGACCGCATCGATGGCCCGGTCTGCCAACGCACGCAGCAACCAGCCTTCACCGCAACCCAGGTCGAGCACACGCTCGGGCTGGCGACCCAGCACCGCCAGCAGGATGGCCTGGTCGGTGACCTTGAGGCGGCTTTCGATGGTGCCGCTGCGTATGGCGTCGATCCAGGCCCGGGCGTTGTGGTGCCAGCTGTCGAGGAGGGTGGATTCGGGGGCTGACATGGTCGATGTCCGGCGTGATGGGTTGGATGAAAGAATAGGGCAACAGAAGACTTACGGTGGAGCCGGTTTTACCCGGCACCACCGATAGCACAGCAAAGGATGGACCCGCGGCTAGGCGCTTTTGGTGGCGGCCAGATGATAGGCAACCAGCGCATTGGCGTGACCATGACCCATTCCGTGTTCGGTTTTGAGCCAGGCCACCATCTCCATGTGTTTCTTGTCGCTGACAGACTTGAGCAGGTCCAGCCAATGGCTGATCGGCTGCCCGTACTTTTTTTCAATGGACGGGAAGTACGAAGCCGGTCCTTTGGTTTTTGTCTCTTCGGTCACGATGCAAACTCCCTTTTCGATTTTCCAGGTTCGAAAACAGCACCGGTTACGTTACTTATTTGCCGTCAACGCGTCCATCGTCCGGGCGGTTGATGTTGAAGCGGGGCGGGGCAAATGTTCTCAGTAATTCATCCCGTCATCGATCGCGAGGCCTTGGGCACGCATGGCCTTGATCAACTCACCACGGGTGCCGGGCAGGTTGAGCATGGTCTTGGCGCGCAATGTCATGACTTCTTCGGCGGTGTAAGGCTGATAATCGGCCGGCATGCTGCTACCCGCCATGCCGTCTTCGCGCAACAGCCAGTTGAGCAAGTCCGCCAGTTGTGCGTTGTTCAGCGCTGACTGCGACATGCCCGGCACTCGCACGAGGAATTCGCGGCCACCGGGCACTTTCAGGAAGTTACCGACGAAACCTTTCATCCGTGGCGTGTCGTTGGCGGCCGAACCCGTGCCGTCGCCCAGGTGGCAACCGGCGCATTGCAGCTGGTAGTTCACGCCGACGCTGTAACCGGCCTGGGCAATCGGGGTTTGAACATCTTCGTTGCCCGGCGCATGGCTCTGCGCCGGGTCGGGAATTGCCCGGGCGAAAGCGAGCGGGGCGCTCAGGGCGCAGACGAGACCGAGCAATATCAAACTACGCATGTAATCCAACTCCGCTGATGACCGGTTTGGCACCTGTTGTAGGAGCGAGCTTGCTCGCGAAGGACGTCAACGATAACGCGGGCTATCTGGTTTAACGCGTCGCCCTTGAGTTCTTCGCGAGCAAGCTCGCTCCTACAGGTACACACACACACAAAGCAGTAAAAAAAGAAAAGCAGCCACAGAAAAAAAGCGCCGATTGCGCGAGCAACCGGCGCAAAGCGCGTTCTTTAAACGGCGACGCCGCGGATGACCGAAACGGTGCAGTGGTAGATGTGCGATTTGGCGGCCAGGCACCAGTTCACATCGTTGTTGTTGAACGGGCGGTAGGCCGGTTCTTCACTGTCGTTACGGGTACAGGCGCACTGGGCGCAGCTTTGCTTACCGCAGCAGTCGTTGTACGAAATGATGTAGTCCTTGCCGTCGGCCGGGTTGCGGCAGGTGCCGATCCAGGTCACTTGCGAGGCTTCGGTGCCTGGTGGGCAGGACGTCACCGACCCACCGCAGCAGCTGCACAGAAACCCGTCGATGGAGCAGTAGCGCCAGTAGTCGCAGCTGTTCGGATCGCCCGGGTCGCCGGCCTGCGCAGGCTCCGCGGCCAGGGCCTTGCTGGTGCGGTCCAGCGGCAGCAACAGGGGCAGGGCGGCACCGGCCACCATCAGCGAACCCATGCGTGCCAGCAGTTTGCGGCGCGAAGTGGTGTCGGCGACACGGCGGGACGAACGCTCAAACAACAGATCCAGCAGTTTCATAAAGGTCTCCCTGCCTTATCAGTGGCTATGGCCGTGGCTGTGGTCGTGATCGTGGGTGTGCGGTTGGGCATTGAGGTACTGCTGCAGCGTTGCGTGCTTCAAATGCTCGACTTCGAACAGGCTGTCCAGGTGCTCGCGGGAGTTGACCAGACCCTTGGCACGCAGGGTGCCGGCCTTGTCGATCAGCGCGGCGTACGGCAGCTTGCCGATCTGGTAGGTCATGCCCACTTCCGGACCGACCACGTAGGTGGCGTCTTCGAGTTTGTGTTCGCGGATCAGCGCTTGCTGGGCGTCCATGTCGCCATCGCTGACGAACACCACATCGAGGCGGTCCGATTGCTCCTTGGCGATGGATTTGATCGCTGGCAGCAGCGACTTGCAGATCGGGCAGGTCGGCGAGAGGAAGAACAGCAATTGCGATTTCTCGCCGGCGTAACCGAAGTTCACCGGGCGACCGTGACGGTCGCTGGCGGTGACTTGCGGCGCGGGTTCATTGACCGCCACCCCTTTGTCGACCATCAGCGCGCCAGCCGGGGCGAGACGACCGTGCAGCACGCCGATCTGCCGCACCAGGCCCATGACGACAAACGCCACGGCCACCAGCAGCACCCAGAGCAGAACGTTGGAAACAATCAAGCCTTCCATTTCGATTACCTACCAATCAATTTGAGCAGAAGAGGGGAGTTCGCCAGCAGCCCATCGGCGGCGGCGTAGATGAGCAGCGCAACTGCGGCGGCAGCCAGGGTCACGAAGCCATCGAACAGGTTGAGGTCGCGGGCAACCGGCGCCACGCTGGCCACCAGCGCCAGCGCTATCAGTGCGCTGTTACGTGCCAGCAGCACCGGACGCAGCGGCTGTGCCTGGTCGGGACCGGCGCAACCGCAGTCGATGTCCGCGCGACCGCGCCACAGGTTGATGCCGATGGCGGCGGCGTACAGGGCCAACAGGCTGGCGGCGCTCAACGCGGCGTAACCACGGCTGACCGGTACCAGCAGGGCAAAGGCAATGGCCAGTTCCAACAGCGGCACCCACCGTGCCGTCGGGCGCACCAGCGCCTCGGGCAGCAGTTGATAGTCCGCCAGTTGCCGGGCGAAGCGGGCCGGCGCGCGTAACTTGTGGGTCGCGGCGCTGGCCAGCAACACCGCGATGGCGATGGCGCTGGCAATGATGAAGATCGGATCTGTGTGCATGGCCGAACCTCTTAGTAGCTCAGGACCTGAGTCGCGGTTTTGGCGACTTTCGGCATGCTGCCGGTGAGCTTGTTGGTCTTCAGATCGAAAATCTGCAAACCGCCTTCCACGTCGGTGCCGAGCAACAACGGCTTGTCGTCGCCGGTTGCCTGCATGCTCCACACCGGAACCGGGGCTTCCAGTGTCGCCACCTTCTTGTGGGTCTTGAGGTCAAACGCCCAGATCAGCGGGCTCGGGTCTTCCCACTTCATCGGTTCGTGGGCGTCGTGCATCAGCACGTACAGGCGGTCCAGCTTCGGCGCCACGGCCATCATCTGCCAGCCACCCGGCGCCCAGCCGGCCTTCTTGTCTTCGTCGGAAACCAGCGACCAGGACGGCAGGACCTTCGGCGCATCACCGGCGAAATCCACCGGGCGTACGGTGCCGGTCGTGGTGGTGAAGTAGTAGGTGTCGCCGACGTTGACGGCGCGCTCTACCAGTTTTTCCGCGTTCGGATCAAAGAACGGCGTGCGGCTGCGCGCGGTTTCCTGGCCCTGATCGTTGAGGGTCACCACTTGCAGGCTGCCGTCGCCGCACAGCGAGGCGAAGCGGCGGTTACCGACCGGGTAGTTGAGCACGCAACCGGGGATGGCGATTTCCGTGGCAACCGCCTTGGTCTGGGTATCGACCACGGTCACCGACGTCGACGGGGTGAAGTTGTAGACGTAGACGAACTTGTCGTCGCCGCTTGGCTTGAGCGCATAACGCTGGGTCAGCGATTCGGCGCGCTTGTTTGGAATCAGCACTTCCCAGGCCGGCGACAGGGTCGAACTGTCCCACGCGGTGAGCACGTCGGTGCGGGTGCCGCGGGTGCCGCGGGAATACCAGATGTCCGCACTATAGATGGTTTTTTTGTCGTGACTGAGGGTCGACGGCGCTGCGAAACCGGTCGGCACCATGCCGAGGATGCGCTTCTGGTCCGGGTCGACCACGGTCACGCGGCCAGCCACAAAGCTGTCGAACTCGACGTCGATGACAAACGCGCGGTGAGCTTCGGGTGGAAACGCCAGAACGGTCTGGCCAATCGTACCGGCGGGTAGATCCGCGTGGGCACTGTTCAAACCGAGTACAAGCAGGCTCAGGCCTAGCGCTGACTGTACGGAGATCCTGTTTGTTCGCATAAGGGGAACTTCCTGAATTGTTGGTAACGCGGATCGCGGGTGCTTTGGCAGATTTTTACCCTTTGATTCTGCCGTGCCCCGAGATCGGGAGAATTGCCCTGCCTGCCAAGTGTTTGTGTGTCTGTGCCAGTGTCATGAAACTGGCTGCACAATCTGATAAGGCGGGGGTTTGACTGGCGTCAGAGGTGGGAAGGGCGAAGCTGCATTTGTGGCGAGGGGGCTTGCCCCCGTTGGGTCGCGAAGCGGCCCCAGCATTTGCCAGTCACACCGTGCCAGCAGGTTTTGCGGCTGCTGTGCAACCGAACGGGGGCAAGCCCCCTCGCCACAGGATTTGTGTATGTCAGACCACAGTAGTGGTGCAGGTCAGGCGGGATTGGCGAGGGGAAGGGAGAAGGTAAACACCGCGCCGCACGGCTCCAGGTTTTGCGCCCAGATATCGCCACGGTGGCGGCCGATGATGTTCTTGCACAGCGCCAGGCCGATGCCATTGCCACTGACCTTGGACGAGAAAAAGCCGTCGAACAGCTTCTCCTGCGCCTGGGCCTGGATGCCGCGACCACAATCTTCGATGCGCACCAGGGCCACATCGTTCTCGCGACTGGCGTGGATACGCAACAGGCGTCGTTCAGTGGGCAGGTCGGCCATTTCTTCAATCGCGTTGAAGGCCAGGTTGAGGATCACCTGGCCGATCAGGACTTTCTCGCAACTGACCTGCAGCGGTTCCGGCGCGGTGACTACTTCCACGCGCACCAGGCTCGGATCGGCCCGCAGGCTGATGAAGTAGCGGGTTTCGCGCAGCAGCTCATTAAGGTCGACCAGCTCTTCAGTCTGCTCCAGCTTGACCACGTAATCGCGCACGCTCTTGATGATCACCGAGGCATGCTCGATTTGCCGCACGGCGCTCTGCAAACCCCAGGCGACGCCTTGATCGGTTTCCCCCGTGTTGCCCAGGCGAATCACTGCGCCTTCAATAAAGTTGCGGGTCGCCGCCAATGGCTGGCTCAGCTCGTGGGCGATGGCCACGGCCATTTCGCCCATGGCGTTGTAGCGCGCCAGGTACTCGAGTTTCTGTTCGCTGACCCGCCGCGCCTCTTCGGCCTGCACCTGCTCGGTCACGTCGCGGAACAGCAGCAGATGGCCGACCAGATCGTCCTCGATCTCGATGTAGCGGCAGGTTGCGTCATGCCAGCGCCATTCGCCGTCCCGGCGCTGCACCTTGTAGTGCACGTTGAACGGCGCGTGCTCCGGCGTCTCATGGGCGAACTGTTGCAACAAGCGCTGACGCGAAGCGTCGTCGCACCAGGCCAGGAAGTTCTCGCCCATCAGCTGGTGCACTTCGCTGTCGAGCAGGTGCGCGCCGGAGTCGCTGATAAAACCTATATCGCCCTCGGGGCCGAGCACCGCCACACCTTCGGCCAGGTCCTGCATGAAGGCCTTGAGCCGGCTCTCGAAACGCTTGAGGTCGCGCTTGACCTTGTCCTCTTTGGAAATGTCACGGAACTGCACCATCAACACATCGCGACCGTCCAGGTGCACCAGGGTCGCCACCGCCTCGGAAAGAATCTCCACCCCTTGCTTGGAGCGATAGCACCACTCGATGGTCCGTTGCCCGGTGCGCGCGGCCCTTTCGAGCCAGCGTAAACCTATGGAACGCCGGTATTTCGGCGCATCGCGGGTCATGTCGGAGGCCTTCAGCGGCGTCAGTTCCTCCAGGGTAAAGCCCAACGCCGCCAGGGCAGCGGCGTTGGCCCAGAGAATTTCCTTGGTGTGCGCGTCATGAAGAATGATGCACAGCGGCATGGCTTCGATCAGCGCATAAAAGTCGTTCGGTTTTGGCTGGTACATCGCACGGCCCCTGGCGGCAGAGATTTGCAGTATGGCGTTTTATACCTGCTCGCACAGCGGGATGCGCTCAGAGGTTACCGGTGTGGGTCTAGGGGTTTTCTTTAGCGAGGGGGCTGCACGCACCAATAGTGGCGGCCGGATGCGGTTTTTACACTGGACCGCAATGCAAGGGTGACCACGCCGATTCCCTGTAGGAGCGAGCCTGCTCGCGATGAACCTGAGAGCGCCACGGGGTGCCAGGTTTCCAGCGTCATCGTTGACGACCATCGCGAGCAGGCTCGCTCCTACAACGGGGCATGCGTGTAGCCCCACTAACAATAAACAAAACGGAGAATGCCCATGCTGCGTTCAGCGGTTGCGCAACAAGACGCATCGATCGGCGTTGACGAGAATGTCGTCGACAGCCAGGCCTTTGCGCAGGTACTGGATGAAGTGCGCCGGCGCCGCGAAGAATTCGATGCTGGCTCCCACGTGCCACGGGACATGATCGAGCGCTTCAAACAAGTGGGCATCTACCGTGCCGCCACGCCGAAATGCTTCGGTGGCGACGCCCTGGCACCGCACCTGTTCCTGCAAATGATCGAACGCATCTCCGAAGCCGACGGCTCGGCGGGCTGGGTGGCCAGCTTCGGCAGCGCCGGTGTCTACCTGGCTGCTTTACCTCGGGAAACCCTCGCTGAACTCTACGCCGAAAGCCCTGACCTGGTGTTCGCTGGCGGCCTGTTCCCCTTGCAACCGGCCGAGGCCGTAGAAGGCGGTTATCAGGTCAGCGGCACCTGGAAATTCGCCAGCGGCTGCAAAGGCGCGGACCTGTTGGGCGTTGGCATCGGCGCCGCTGGCGGCAAGCCGCGCACCGCGGTGTTCCGCCCGGAGCAGGTAGACATCGTCGAGAACTGGGAAGTGGTTGGTCTCAAAGGCACCGGCAGCCATGACCTGCGGGTGACCGATAAACGCGTTGACGAGCGCTGGACGTTCATCCGCGGCGGTGCCTCGACCATCGACGAGCCGCTGTTCCGCTATCCATCGATCGCCTACGCCGCGCAAGTGCTGGCGGTGGTCAACCTCGGACTGGCCCGTGCCGCGCTGGACGAAATCAGCCGCATGGCGGGTGGCAGCGGCATCACCGGCGCGCCGAAATTGTCCGACCGCGCTTACGTGCGCATCGAGATCGCCAAGGCTGAAGCCAAGCTCAGCGCTGCGCGCGGTTTCTTCTACAACGCCACCGAACAGGTGTGGAACTCGATCCTGGCCGGTAACCCGGTCACGCCGGAGCAGACCAGCCTGTTGCGCCTGTCGGCCATTCATGTGTCCCAGGCCGGTGCCGAGGTGGTGCAGAGCGCCTACGGCCTGGCCGGCACCACCGCCATTTACCTGCGCCATCCGCTGCAACGCTATCTGCGCGACTCGATGGTGGTGACCCAGCACGCCTTCCTCAGCGAAGGCCTGTACGACGGCGCCGGCTCGGTGTTCCTCGGCGTACCGCCGTTCCCGGGCTACATCTGAATCCCCATTACTTTTTCAAGGAACCACACCCATGTCGCAAACCACCCAAGAGCCATTGCGCGTCGTCTTCTGCATCGGCATCACCCAGAACTTTTTCGACCTGCCCACCGGCGAAGGCCTGAGCGTGTGGAAAGGCTTCAGCCAGATGATGGGTGACCTTGGCGCGATGCCCGGCATCACCGTGCTCGGCGCGATGGATGACGACCGCCTGATGGTCGGCCCGTCCACCACCTCGCCCTGGACCGTGTACATCATGGCCGACGTCGACTGCCACCAGTCGGTGATCGACGCCTGCAACCTGTTCCGCACCACACCGGTTGGCCAATACAGCCTGTGGCGCTACGCCAAGATCGAAGCGCGCATCGGTCGTCCGCTGACCATTCCTGACGCGGCCAAGGTGTAAGTCATGAACGAGGCCTTGCTGCAGCGTCTGGCGACGCTCGAAGGGGAAAGCGCAGTGCGCCGTTTGATGGCGCACTACATGGACCTGTGCGATGTGCCGCGGGCGGCGATTCATCTCGACCAGTTGGCGCAGTTGTTCACCGAGGATGCGGTCTGGGAAGGCCTCGGCACACAGACCGCGAAGACCTTCGGTCAACACCGTGGACGTGAGGCGGTGGCGGCGTTTGTCGGCGGTTATCTGCCGCCGTCCAACCACTTCAAGCTGAACCTGCATTACCTCACCAGCGAGTCGATCGTGGTCGACGGCAAGGCGGCGCAGGGGCAGTGGATCATGCAGCAGATTTCCACCTACGCCGATGGCCGCAATGAGTTGTTCGGCACGCGCCTGAACATCGATTTCCGTTGTGTCGACGGCGTCTGGCTGATCGCGCATTTCCGCACGCAACGCTTGTTCAATTCGGAGCTGAGCGCATGAGTACTTTCATCAGCGAATTCCTCCTCGGTGGCAACGGCAAGCGCGTCGCCATCAAGGACTCCATCGACATCGCCGGCCATCCGACCCGCTCAGGCAGCCGTGCGTTCGCCGATGCACCGGCGGCGACGCAAAACGCCGAGGTGGTCGATGCGATCCTCGATGCTGGCTGGCAGATCGTTGGCAAGACCAACCTGCATGAACTGGCGTTCGGCGTGACCGGCATCAACGACTGGACCGGCACTCCGATCAATCCGCAAGCGCCGGACCGTGTGCCTGGCGGCTCGTCCAGCGGTTCGGCTTCGGCGGTCGCGGCAGGCCTGGCGGACATCGCCATCGGCACCGACACCGGTGGTTCGGTGCGGGTGCCGGCAGCGTGCTGCGGGATTGCCGGGCTCAAGCCGACTTATGGTCGCGTCAGCCGTGTGGGTGCGCATCCGTTGGAGTCGAGCCTCGATTGCGTCGGGCCGTTCGCCAAAAGCATGGACGACCTGATCGCCGCGATGCAGGTGATCTGCCCGGGGTTTTCCGCTCAAGGCCTGCCAGGCGACGGCGCCAGGGTCGGCTTTCTCGAGGTGGCCTGTGATTTGCACCTGCAAGCCAGCCTGGGTGCCGCCGCGGACCGCGCCGGATGGCGTCGCAGCAACCTGCACCTGAGCGAATTCGAAGCAGCGTTTGCCGCCGGCCTGACCGTGATCAATTTCGAAAACTGGGCGGCGTTCGGCCACTTGACCGGCAAGGGCCTGATCGGCGCCGATGTGGAAACACGCTTGCTGGCGGCCAGCCGCACCACGCGCGAAGAACTGGCCCAGGCCGAATCCGTGCGCACGCGGTTCACCCAACAGGTGGATGCAGCACTGGAAGACTTCGCCGTATTGCTGTTGCCGACACTGCCAACCTTGCCGCCAACCCTCAGCGAAGCCCGCGCTGGCAGCAAAGCCGTGGCCGGCATGACCCCGCTGGTGCGGCCTTTCAACCTCAGTGGTCACCCCGCGCTGACGGTGCCGGTGGAACTCGATTGCGGCGGGCTGAAAGTCGGCCTGCAAATCGTTGGCCGCAAAGGTCAGGACGAACTGGTCTGCGCCTTTGGTGCGCAGCTGCAAGCCTCTACCACTCAATCATAAAAAGAAGCCATGAGGAGAACCGCATGAGCACTCATGAATATCAGCTGATCGCAACGTCGAAAAGCCCCGAAGACCTGGTCCGGCATGACCGCGTCGACGTCTCGCTGTACAACGATCCGGCGCTGTTCGAAGCCGAGCTGGACAAGATTTTCTACCGCACCTGGGTGTGGGTTGCCCACGAAAGCGAAGTGCGCAATAGCGGCGACTTCAAGACCGCCACCATCGGCCGCCGCCCGGTGATTGTGGTGCGCGACAAGAAGAACAACATCAACGTGCTGGAAAACCGTTGCCGGCACCGTGGCGCCACCGTGTGCGAGAAGCACAAGGGCAACGCCACCGGTTTCACTTGCCCGTACCACAGCTGGTCCTATGGCCTGGACGGCAAGCTGCGTGCGCTGCCGTATCCGGACGGCTACGAAGGCATTCTGGAAAAGTCGGAATTGCCGCTGACCAGCCTGCGCGTCGAGAGCTACGCCGGCATGGTGTTCGCCAGCTACAACGACGAGATCGAACCGCTGGAGGACTTCCTCGGCGGCGCGAAACACTGGATGGACCTGTTCATGAAGCAGGGCGCCGGCTACCCGATCAAGACCCAGGGCGAACACAAGTTCAGCTTCAAGGGCAACTGGAAGATCCAGCTGGAAAACACCACCGACGGCTATCACTTCCCGATCGTGCACAAGTCGTTCATGTCGTCGGTGGATGAAGAAACCTCGGAAATGCTCTCGTTCATGACCGACGAACAAGCCGTGACCCACTCCCTGGGCAACGGCCACAGCGTGATGGTGATGGTGCCGGAGCACGTCGACCTCGATCACGACGACGGCACCGAGCAGTTGCAGGAGCGCTTCGCCCATGTGACCGAAGAACTGTCGAAGACCCTGCCGGCCGATCAGGTCCGTCGCATCGTGCGCTCGCTGCACGGCGCCGGTTTCAACCTGAACCTGTTCCCCAACGTGGCGATGTCGATGTCGTTCTTCCGCGTGCTGCGCCCGGTGTCGGTCACCGAAACCGAGATCCGCCACGTGGCCCTCGGCATGGACGGCGGCCCGGAAGTCGCCAACCGCGAACGCATGCGCATCCACGAACACTTCCAGGGCCCGTTCGGTTTCGGCAGCCCTGACGATGCCGAAGCCTGGGACCGCGTGCAGCGCGGCTCGTACGCCGGCGTCGATGCGCCGATCCTGGTCAACCGCGGCTTGAACCGCGAAATCACCGCTGAAAACGGCGACAAGGTCAGCCACGCCACCGACGAAGGCGGCATGCGCGGTGCCTACGACATGTGGAAAAGGATGATGAGCCAATGAGCAATCACGACACCCTGAACGGTTTTTCCGGCCCCTTGGCCCAGGCCATCGAGTTCATCTGGCGCGAAGCCGAACTGCTCGACCACAAGAACTACGCCGAATGGGCAACCTTGTGGAGCGCAAGCGGCAAGTACATCGTGCCGATCGACCCGGACACCGAAGATTTCGAAGCGACCCTCAACTACGCCTACGACGATGCGCGCATGCGTGACCTGCGCATCGAACGCCTGACCGCCGGCTACTCGCCGTCGGCGGTGGACGCGGCTAAAACCATTCGCACGATCTCGCGTTTCCGCCTGGTGGAAGCGGCCGGCGATATCGTCGAAGTCAATTCGGCGCAGCTGCTGTACGCCTACAAGCGCGGCGTGCACACGCCGTTCGTGGCCGACCTGAACCACCGTATCCGCTTCGCCGACGGCGTGCCGACCCTGGAGCGAAAAGTGGTGCGCCTGATCAACTCCACCGACAGCCTGAGCGCGCTCGGCTTCCTTTTGTGAGGGCAACATCATGAGTCGAGTAGCCCTCGTAACGGGTGCCTCGCGCGGACTGGGCGAATGCATCGCCCGCCGTCTGCACGCAGCCGGTTATCGCGTCGGCCTGGCGGATGTGCGCCTCGATGGCGTGCAGCAACTGGCTTTGGAACTCGATGGCAGCGGCGCCAGCGCCGTGGCCATCGAGCTGGATGTGCGCAGCAAGGCCGACTTTCAACGTGCCCGCGATGTGCTCGCCGAGCGCTGGGGCGGCACCGACATTCTGGTGAACAACGCCGGTGTGTCGAAAGTCGCCGCGCTGATGGACATCACACCAGAAGAATTCGACGAGTCGATGGCGATCAACCTGCGCGGCACCTTCGTGGCCTGCCAGGTATTCGGCGCGCACTTCGCCGAGCGCGGCTTCGGTCGCATCGTCAACATTGCGTCCCTGGCCGGGCAGAACGGCGGCACCGCCACCGGCGCGCATTACGCGGCGGCCAAGGGTGGCGTGGCGACCCTGACCAAGGTCTTCGCCCGTGAATTGGCGCCCCAGGGCGTGACGGTCAACAGCATCTCGCCAGGTCCGCTGGACTTGCCGGTGGTACGCGAAACCGTGGCTCCGGAGCGTCTGGAACAGATCCTGAAGATGATCCCGGCCGGCACCCTCGGTGACCCAACGTTCATCGCCGACAGCGTGTTGCTGCTGATCGCCGAGAACGCCACCTCGGTAACGGGTGCGTGCTGGGACATCAATGGCGGTTTGTTCATGCGCTGAGCAGCAGAAAAATGCCCCCTGTAGGAGCGAGCTCGCTCGCGATGGTCGCCAACGATAACGCGGGAAACCTGACACCCCGCGTTGTTCTCAGGTTCATCGCGAGCAGGCTCGCTCCTACAAGGGGCAGTAAACCAAAACAACAGTATTCAGGTGATGCAATGATGAAGGTGAAGATCGAAAGGATCGTCGACGAAGCGCTGGATATCCGTTCCTTTCGCCTCGTGCGCAGTGACGGCCAGCCGCTCGACACCTATGAACCGGGTGCCCACGTCGACCTCACCGGCCCGACCGGGGTGACCCGCCAGTACTCGCTGTGCAGCCCGCCGCAGGATCGCCGTGCGTATCTGGTGGCGGTGAAGAAAGAAGCGCAGTCGCGCGGTGGTTCGCTGGCGTTGCACGAGCAAGTGGAAGAGGGCATGGAGCTGGAAATGGGCGCGCCGCGCAACCTGTTCCGTCTCGATGACAGTGCCCGCGAACACGTGCTGTTCGCCGCCGGTATCGGCGTGACGCCGCTGTTGAGCATGGCTTATCGACTGGCGGAAAGCGGCCAGCCGTATCGTTTGCATTACTTCGCCCGTTCGGCGCAGTACGCGGCGTTTACAGAGCTGTTGGCGACGAAGTTCGCCGCCCACGTGGAATTTCATTACGGCGTAGAGCCGGCGGATCTGGACGGCGCGTTGAGCGAATGCCTGGCGCGTGCCGGCAGCGTCGCTCACGTCTATACCTGCGGCCCGGCACCTTTCATGAACAAAGTGGTGGAAGTGGCGTCCCGCAGTCGCTCTGACGATTCGATTCACCTTGAACACTTTGCCGCAGACCCGGCCGCCAACAGCGCCCCGGCCGGCACGTTCGAAGTGGAGCTGGCCAGTTCCGGCGTGGTGCTGCAGGTGCCGGCCAACGCCAGCCTGGTCGACGTGTTGCAGGCCCACGGTTGCGACATCGACACCGAGTGCCGCGAAGGCATCTGCGGCACCTGCATCGTCGAGGTACTGGACGGCGTGCCGGAGCACCGCGACAACTGCCTGTCGAACAAGGAAAAGGCGTCCAACAAACAGATTTGCGCGTGTGTATCACGGGCGCTTTCCGCTCGTCTGGTATTGGACATTTAACCCGTAGGTCGACTGGAAAGCTTGGGCCGGAGCCTGTTGAATGGGCGCCCGGCGGCCGTCGAAGGAGGAGATGGCTACAGAAATAACCGTTTTGACGAACCGCTCGATGAAGCGGTCGAAAAATAACAACAAAAACGTGAGGCTTTGCGGACATGATTACAGCATCGACGGTGCGCAACGAGGCGTTCGAAAGTTGGTTGAGCCAGGTGAACCAGGCCTGTGGGCGTTTCGATGCCCGGGCGCTGGACACCGATTTCTACGGCGAACTGGCGGAATTTCGCAGCGGTGCGATCAACCTGAGTGTGGTCGACATGGCGCACGTGCATTTGTACCGCACCAGCAAGGACGTCAGCACCAGCAGCGACGGCCACTACTACGCGGTGTTCCAGATGCGCGGCAGCTCGCAACTGGAGCAGGGCGACAACCGCGCGCAACTGGGCTGTGGCGACATCGCCCTGATCGACGCCAGCCGTCCGAGCGACATGATCTACAACGACGATTGCCGACAGCTGTCGCTGATTCTTCCGCGCCAGGTGGTCGAGCGGGGTTCGCACTTAAATACCGTCAACTGCGCCACGCGCATCGCGGCCGGCAGCCCCCTGGCGGCGATGGCCAACAAGCTGGTGCTGGACACCCGCCAGCAGGAGGGGCTGGACATGCAGGAAAGCGAGGCCGTGCTCGATGCCCTGGCCAGCCTGTTGCTGCCGGGCATCAGCGCCCGGGACGGCGGTGCTGACGCCCATGAGCGGCAATTTCGCAAGATCATCGCCTTCATCGACGCCCACCTCAGCGACGAAGAATTGTGCCCCGAGCTGATCGCCCGTGAAGTCGGGATTTCCGTGCGCGGCCTGTACCGGATGTTCTCCAAGCGCGGCCTGGTGGTGGCGCAATACATCAAGCACCGCCGCCTGGATTTCTGCGCCGAAAACCTGCGCCGCGCCGATGTCGAGCAGAAGCTATCGGCACTGTGTTATGCCTGGGGCTTCTCGGATTCGAGCTACTTCTCGTCGGCGTTCAAATCGCGCTTTGGCGTGTCGCCGGGGGCTTATCGCAAGCGCTATAGCTGCTGAATTCGATGTTGAATGGGCTGGCCCCATCGCGAGCAAGCTCGCTCCCACAGTGGATCTGCGGTGAACACAAAGTCTGTGTACGACCGGGATCAACCTGTGGGAGCGAGCTTGCTCGCGAAAGCGGTATGTCAGTCGCCAGCGATGTTGGATGTGCCGACCCCATCGCGAGCAAGCTCGCTCCCACAGTGGATCTTCAGTGAACACGAAGTTTGTGTACGACAGAGATCAACTTGTGGGAGCGAGCTTGCTCGCGATGGCGGCCTCATGACCGCTGCAAATCACTCAGTGCCGCACCGGCTCATCCACCGGTAAATGCAGCACCTCGCGCACCAGCATGGCGATGCTGGACACACCCATCTTTTCCTTGATCTTGGTGCGGTGCACATCAACGGTCTTCACGCTGATGTTGAGCTCCCGGGCAATCACCTTGCTGGCCTTGCCATCGATCACCAGCATCAACACTTCCCGCTCACGGCTGGTCAGCAGTGCCAGTTTGCCTTGCAGGTTCTGACGCTGCTGCTGATCGGCCTGGGCGTGTACGGCGGTCTTCAGCGCGGCCTGGATGCGGTCGATCATCTGCTGCGGGTTGTAGGGCTTCTCGACGAAATCCAGCGCGCCGTTCTTCATCGCCGTGACCGACATCGGAATATCGCCATGGGCCGAGACGAAAATGGTCGGCAGGGTGCTGCCGCGCTGGTTGAGGATTTCCTGCAACTGGAAACCGCTGGTCTCCGGCATGCGCACGTCGAGCACCAGGCAGGCGGGCTGCTTGGGGTCGTACTGGCTGAGGAACTCTTCGGCGCCGGCAAAGCACTGCGCCTGCACGCTCACCGACTCCAGCAACCAGGCCAGTGAGGTTCGCAGGTCCTTGTCGTCGTCAACGATATAAACAATCGGTTTTCGGATTTCCATCGGGGCTGCCACGATAATTTCTAATTATTGTTTTCGCACGCGAACGCGCGGCACGCATCGGCTCATCGTTCTGGAGCCTGTATGCAGAATACCCACTGTGGCCGGCCCTTGCGATAAAGAAACCACCTAGTCGACTAGCGGAAACCCAACCCTGCCATGGGGATCGTCAGAATGGTTGCGGCGCACCCGCAGCCTTAGTCTTGTTCCATCACCTACGGGCCGCCAGATAGCGGTCCTCCTGAAGGAAGGGGCATCGACATGGCCGACCTGAGCCAGCAGCAAATCGACTTTCGCAACGCCATGGCGCAGCTGCCTGCCGCGGTGAACATCATCACCACCAACGGCCCCGGCGGTCGTTGCGGCATCACCGCCAGCGCCGTGTGCTCGGTGACCGACTCGCCACCCACCGTGCTGGTGTGCGTCAACCGCAACAGCGCCACCCACGACGTGTTCCGCACCAACGGCCATCTGTGCGTCAACGTGCTGTGTGGCGAGCAGGAAGAACTGGCCCGTCATTTCGCCGGCATGACCCAGGTGCCGATGGCCGAGCGTTTTGCCTGGGACCTGTGGGACGACGGCGCGGCCGATGTGCCGGTGCTGCGCGATGCCCTGGTGCAGCTCGAAGGGCGGATCAGCGAGTGCAAGGAAGTGGGGTCGCATTCGGTGATGTTCGTGGAACTGACGAAGGTGGGCGTGCGCGAGCCGCGCGACAGCCTGGTGTATTTCAACCGGTTGTTTCATCGCGTTGAGCATGCCAGCGCGGCTTGATTGAGACCGCGTTATCGTTCTTCGCGAGCAAGCTCGCTCCCACAGGAATCTGTAGTGAACACAAAGTTTGTGTACGACTGAGATCAACTGTGGGAGCGAGCTTGCTCGCGATGGCGGTGCCAGTTTGGAATGCATGTTTAACGGCTGTAGGAGTAATTTCCTGCAAGCCACAACGCCTTGCGTCATTGCCTACAGCTACGCCAGAATCCGCCGGCTTGTGCGCCCTGGAGGCCATCGGTAACTTGGTCCGCGTCACTGATTCCCAGTGATCGGGTTTAGCAGCCCGTGGTATTTGAAGGTCGTACGAGTGTCCGTCAGGCAGGTATTCCATACCTGCATTTGATGGTGGCTGTGCGTAGGGCGTCCTTGGGCGCGCCGGCTTTCTTCTTTTCCCCGGTCTGCTAACCTGCGTACAGCCGCCACCCCCTCGTTTAGCAGCGACGGCGTGGCTGCATCACAACGGAAAAGAACATCATGTTCAAGGTTACGCCTGATCCACCAGACAACGATTCCTGCCCCAACCCGGCCGCTCACATCATGGCCACCTCGCACAAACCCTCCACACTGTTCACCATCAACCCCGACATCAACACCGAAACCCTGCTGGCCCACGCCTGCGAATCGCTGGCCTCGGCGAGCGTCATGGCCAATGACCTGGCGGGTTTTCTGCAAGGCACGCACCGCAACACCCTGCTGGGCATCGCGCAAGTCATCATGCTGGGGGAGTTGGCGGTGAGTCGGGCGCTGGATCAGGTCGATCGGCCCGGTTAACCACTAAACACTGTGGGAGCGAGCTTGCTCGCGATAGCGGAGTATCTGTCAGCAATGATGCTGGATGTGATGACCCCATCGCGAGCAAGCTCGCTCCCACAGTGGATCGTCGTCGAACACAAGTTCTGAGTTCACTGAAATCCAGTGTGGGAGCGACGGTGCGGCGATCCGACCTGCTCGCGATTTCGATGTATCAGGCCTGCAAATACTCCCGAGCCAACAAGCAAGCCCGCTCAATCAGCATCGGCGCCATTTCAATCGCTGTCGGCGTGCCCTGGCGGGTGTGAACCCAGCCCAGGTACGTGGTGCCACGCAGCATCAGGAACAACGCCAGTGTCTTGCGATCCGCCTCGGTCAGCGGCTTGACCGCGTTGTAGCCGTCGAGCAGCGCCGTCTTGATCTGATCAAAGCGCGGGTCATCCAGGCAGAAGTACAAGGCAGTGGCCAACTCGAACATGTGCCAGCCGAACCCCGCATCGTCGAAGTCGATCAGGCGCAGTTGCGGGCCCTCGATCAGCAGGTTCTCAGGCACCAGATCCGCGTGAATCATGCCGAAGTTGCCCAGGTGCCGACCGTACTGGCGCAAGTCCTTGCGCGCCGTACGCCGGGCCTGTTGCAGCAGATCCCGTTGCTCGTCGCTCAGCTGCTCCAGCTCCCAGAAACGCCCCCAGAACGGATTGGCGCCGATCAGGCCTTCTTCATCCCAGGCATGCCGGACAAACTCGTCCGGTTGCTGCCAATCCGCCGAATGCAGGTGGATACGCGCGGCAATCGCCCCCGCCTCATTGAACAGGAAATCGATCTCCGTATCGGCCTGCACACCCGCCTCGGAAGTACCGGCGGTGGCACCGGGCAGCCAGGCGAGCATGTCGATGTGACGCGCCTCGCCGATGGCCTGGTGGGTGACTTCGATCAGATGGCTTTCATTCTGTGCGCGGATAATCTGCGGCACGGTAATACCTGCGCTGGCCAGGGCTTCCATCCATTGCAGCTCGGAACGCAGTGCGGCCTCGCAGTGATAACCATTGCGATGGATGCGCAGGGCGACGCGCTGACCGTCGTGGCGGCGGGCCGAGAACACTGCGTTCTCGCGAAACTTCACCAGTTCAATGTCGGCGAATTCGCCGTTCCACTGTTGCAGGGCATGGCGCGCCAGTTCGTGCAGACGGATTACTTGCTGGTCATGGGGCAGGGTGTGGAATTCAGTCATGGCAAGGCCTCAAATTGCGCTCAGGGCGCTGTCCAGTGTGTCGACGAACAAGTCAGCGTGGTCGCGGCTGAATACCAGCGGCGGGCGCAGCTTGAGAATGTTGTCGCCAGCGCCGATCTTGCTGATCAGCACGCCGTTCTCGCGCATGTCGTTGACCACCTTGCGCGCCTCCAGTCCGGCCGGTTCCTTGCTGGCGTGATCACGTACCAGCTCCATGGCGAAGAACAGACCCTTGCCGCGCACGTCGCCGATGATCGAGTGTTTGTTGGCAAGCTCCTGCAAGCGTTGCTGCACATAAGCGCCGACGTTTTGCGCATTCTTGAGCAGTTGCTGTTGCTCGATCACATCCAGCACCGCCATGCCAACCGCTGCCGCGACCGGCGAGCCGCCGAAGGTGTTGAAGTACATGGCGTGGCGACCGAAGGATTCGACCAGCACCTTGTGGGTGATCAACCCGGCCAGTGGATAGCCGTTACCCATCGGTTTACCAAGGGTGACGATATCCGGCACCACGCCGTGGGCCTGATGGCCCCACAGGTGATCGCCGGTACGGCCGAAGCCGGACTGCACTTCATCGGCGATGAACAATCCGCCTGCTGCACGGATCAGCGCTGCCGCCTTGTTGACGAAGCTGGCCGGTACCCGTGGCAGCCCTTCGTTGGCGAACAGGGTGTCGATCAGCAGCGCGGCGGGGCGAATGCCCTGGGCTTGCATCGAGGCAATCGCCGCCGCGATGTTGGCTGCGTACTGCTCGGCCAGTTGCGCTTCGGTGGTGCCGGCCGGTGCGTGGTACAGGCACGGAATCGGCACGGCCCGGGCATGGGCGGCGAAGGGTTCCGGCGAGGGCAGGGCAGTGGTGACTTCGGCCAGCGATGCCGAGTTGCCGTGGTAGTTGTAGTCGCTGACGATGATGCCGGTGCCGCCACTGGTGAACCGCGCCAGGCGCAGCGCCAGTTCATTGGCCTCGCTGCCGGTGCAGGTGAACATGGCGGTGTCCAGCGGCGCGGCGAAGGTCGCGGTCAGGCGCTCGGCGTAGCGCACCACGTGTTCATCCAGGTAGCGGGTGTGGATGTTCAGCGTGGTGGCCTGGCGGTGCATGGCCTCGGTCACATGGGGGTTGCAGTGACCGACGCAGGGAACGTTGTTGTAGACGTCGAGGTAGCGGCGACCGTCGACGTCGAACAGCCAGACGCCTTCGCCACGCACCAGATGCAAGGGCTTGTCGTAGAACAGCGGCGAGGCGCTGCCGAGCACGCGATGGCGGCGTTGCAGCAGAGTGTCTTCAGGCATGGTCTGGAACCTCGATGACGGTGGCGCGACGGTTGCGCAACAGGTAATTGAAAATGCACAGGGTGAAGGTCACCGCCAGGGCGATCAGCATCAGCATGTCGAGCTGGAAGCAGGCGGCGATCACCACCAGCGTCAGGGCCAGACCGAGCCAGGCAACCAGTTTGCCGCCGACCAGGGTGAACGGCCGTGGCAGGTCCGGTTGGTTGCGTTTGATGTGCAGGTACGCGCCGAAAATGAACAGGTAGCAAACGTTGAGCAGCAACACGACCGCGAGCATCACCGTGGCCGGGTCCACTTCGGACAGCGGCAGGCCGATGGAACCGATCAGCAACAATGCCGGGTAGGGCGTGCCGCGCTTGCCGGTCTTGCCCAGCCATTGCGGGAACAAGCCGTCGCGGGCCATGGCGAACAGTTGCCGGGACGCGGCGTAGACCAGCGAGAAGAAGGTCGCGATCAGGCCGAACACCGCGCCGCAGCCAATCACCCTGGCCAGCCATGAACCTTCACCGAAGGCGCTGTTGCTGGACATCGCGGCATACAGCGGATCACCTGCCGAACCGACGAGCTCGACACCACCGGCACCCGGTGCGCATACCAGCACCACCAGCGCGGTCACCAGCAACGTGCCAATGGCCGCCAGAATGCCGCGGGGCATGGTGCGACCGGGATTGTGCGCCTCCTCGGCGGCCGAGCCGGTTTGCTCAACGGTGATGAACAGCCAGATGGCGAATGGCACGCAGGCGAAGATACCGCCAAGGCTGACCGGTGTTGCGACGCTGGCGGGCAACTTCAGCAAATTGGCCAACTCGACATGGGGCGCCATGGCCACGCCAAATGTGAGCAGGGCGACGACGGCAATCACGCCGGCAATGAACGTCAGGCCCATGGCCTCACCGACACCGCGCATGTGGATGCCGATGATCACGGCGAACAGGGCGATCTTCACCGGCCAGCCACCGAGGCCGAAAATTGATTCGGTATAGGCGCAGATAAAGGTCGCGGCTGCACCGGTGCCGATGGTCAAAGCCAGGGCACAGGCCACGCCAACGAGGTAACCCACGAACGGCCCGAACGCACTTTGCGCATAGACGAATACACCGCCAGCACTGGGCAGCGCGGTGGACATTTCCGCCACGCACAACGCCAGGCCGCCGCAGAGCAGGGCCATCAACAACGTAGCGATCAGCATGTTCAGCCAGCCACCTGCCGCCAGCCCGAAGTTCCAGCCGGAAAACTGCCCGGCCACCACCAACGCAATTCCGAGTCCGGCAATCTTTGGCCAGCCCAGCGCACTTTTCTTGAGCACAGAAATCTCCCGCGACCCGAGGGTCGATTTATTGTTGTTAGTGAGAAATGGAGGGGTTCAGCGTTGCTTTGCAGGGCGCCCTGGAGCGGGTTGTGCCCCGAGGTCGGGTTCGATACTACGCCCGGGGGGCGCGGCGACATGTTTGCGCGCATGCCATGTGGTTGGTTGTGGGTGCCAGATTTGTGCGGGCTTGCCTTGATCTCTGTGGGAGCGAGCTTGCTCGCGATGGTGGAGTGTCAGTCAACGATGGTGCTGGATGTGGTGGCCTCATCGCGAGCAAACTCGCTCCCACAGGGGATCTGCGGTGTACACGGATTTTGTGCACGGCAGAAATCCAAATGTGGGAGCGAGCTTGCTCGCGATGGCGGAGTGTCAGTCAACGATGGTGTTGGATGTGGTGGCCTCATCGCGAGCAAGCTCGCTCCCACAGGGATCTCGGGTGACCACAAAGTTTGTGTATGGCAAAAATCCAGTGTGGGAGCGAGCTTGCTCGCGATGGCGGCATATCAGGCAACCCAAATCTCAGATCCGAAAACTCCCCACCAACTGATTCAACCGCCCGGCCTGCTGCTCCAGCTCGGTACAAGCCCTCAATGTCGATTGCAAATTCTCCACGCCTTGCCGGTTCAGGGTGTTGATCTGGGTGATATCGACATTCAGGGCCTCGACCACCGCGGTCTGTTCTTCGGTGGCGGCGGCGACGGACTGGTTGACGTTGTCGATCTCGCCGATGCGCTGGGTCACGCTGCCCAGGCGGGAGCCGGCGAGGTTGGCGATGGTGACGCTTTCTTCGCTGTGGCGCTGGCTCACGGTCATAGTGGTGACCGATTCCCGCGCGCCCACTTGCAGCTCTTCGATCATCTGCTGGATCTCCAGCGCCGAGGCCTGGGTGCGTCCGGCCAGGCTGCGCACTTCGTCCGCCACCACCGCAAACCCACGACCCGCTTCACCCGCCCGCGCGGCTTCAATCGCTGCGTTGAGCGCCAGCAGGTTGGTCTGTTGGGAGATGCCCTTGATCACTTCGAGGATCTGCCCGATGTTCACGGTCTTGTCGTTGAGCACTTCGATGTTGGCGCAGGAGGCACTGATCTTGCCGGACAGTTCGTTCATCACCTCGATCGTGCGCTGCACCACCTGGCGTCCATCCTCGGCTTGCTGCCGTGCGGACGAAGCCTGTTGCGAGGCATCGGAGGCGTTATGGGCGATTTCCTGTGCGGCGGCGCCGAGCTGGTTGATTGCCGCCGCCACGCTGTTGGTGCGGGTGGATTGATCGTCGAAATTGCTCATCGACGAGTTTGAAGCATCCAGTACCCGCCGAGCGCCTTCGTTCACCCCCAACGCCGCCGATGACACCTCGCGGATCGAATGGTGGATGCGCTCGACAAAGCGGTTGAAGGCGGTCGCCAGTTGGCCGATTTCATCTCGCGATTGCACTTGCAGGCGACGGGTCAGGTCGCCTTCGCCGAGGGAGATGTCTTCCATGACCCGGGTCAGTACTTGCAGCGGCCTGGTTATGCGTTGCGCGGTGTACCAGATCAACAACAGGCCGAGCAGGGCCGAGCCGCCACCGAGCAGCAGTTCAAGCGCAGTGCTTTGCACGCCCTGGGCATCGAGCTCTTTCTGCAACGTAGTGACCGGTGCCAGCAACACGTTCTGCGGCACACCGACCAACACGCCCCATGGCGCAGCTCCGGCAATCGGTGAGAGAGGTTCAAGCACCTTGATTTGCCGGGCGTCGACAAACACTTTCGGCTGGCCCTGACGCAGGCTGTCCATCACATCGGCATTGTCCATCGGCTGACCGAGGCGACCGACGTCCTGGCTGTTGGCAGAAATCACCCCACGGGGGCTGACGATGCTGATCTGGCCGTTGCCGTCGAACAGTTCACGGGCGCTGGCTTCGCTGTTGCGTTGCAAGGCGGCAAGGTTGATATCCAGTCCCACCACGGCGATGACCTTGCCGTTTTCCAGCAGCGGGAAGGCAACACTGGTCACCAGTTTGCGGCTTCCGGAGGCTTCATCGAAGTACGGCTCCAGCACACAGGCCTGGCGGTTGTCGCGGGCGCAGGTATAGAAGGCGTTGTACGGCGCGCCGCTCGGCCCCGGCTCGGTGTTGGCGAGCAGGCTTTCGTCGCCGATCACCGCTTGCAGTTCGCCGGGTTTGCTCTGCACCCAATAGAGCGCAAAGCGCCCGGTTTCATTACTGCCAAGTTCCGCATGGTTGGCGAAACCGGCATCGGCGCCATCGAGTGCACCGGGTTCGAAAATGACATAAAGCCCGAGCAGGTCGGGCTTGTCGATCAAGGCTTGGTGAAGCTGGGTGCTGAGTTCCTGGCGCAGTTGCGGGCGAGTCAGCCTGCCCTGATGCTGCAACTGTCGCAGGTACAACAAGTAGCGCGATAACCCCTGGCCGTATTCGTGGGTCTGCATGAAGGTGCGCTGCACTTGCATGGCCTGCACTTTGCCCAGGGCCTGCATGTGTTCCCTGGCCGCATTGGCGAGCATGTCGCCGCTGGCCTCGGCCACTTGCCGGCTGCTCTTGTGGGTCTGATAGAGCGACAAACCCATCAACAAGCCGACGACCAACAGCAGGCAGAGACCGGCGAGCAGGGCGATCTTGCTCTGGATCGTCAGGAATGTTCTGTGCATTGGAAATACCTTTTTCCACGCGGGCAATGGCGTGGCCACTGCCCGCGGCCGAGATTAGAAGCCGGTGGCGAACACCACCTGGGCGTAGACGTTCTTGTCGTTGTTACCCAGTTGGGTACCGCCGTCTTCGGCGCTCTTGTCCGGTTGGTAGATGCCCACCAGTGGCATCACGGTCAGGTGGTCGTTGACGTGCCATTCGGCGTACAGGTCGACTTCGTGGCCATCGGTGTTGCCCAGGTTGCGGTCGATGGTGTCGAAGTTGAAGTACATCGCGCCGACGGTGAGGTTCTCCAGTGGCGAAACTTTCAGCGTGACGTTCTGGATGCGCGAGTTGCTGTTGAACGGCCCGGCGTAGTTGCCCGCCACTTCACCCTGGAACCAGGTGCCGTAGCCACGGCTGAAACCGTAGAACAGGGTGTCGTAGCCTTCCGAGAAGCGGCTGTAGCGGTAGCTGGCGCTAGGCGTCCAGACCGCGTCGGAGAAGGTCCAGCCGGCTTCCAGGTACCAGGCGTCTTCGCTGGAGGTGTTGGGTTTGTCCTGCTTGGCGTATTCACCGGACAGGAACAGGTCTTTCACCCCGGCGTTGCCCGCCGCACGCAGGCTGTAGGTCTTCATGCCGTCGCGTTCGAGCTGGATCGGCGAGGCGTACTGTTCATCGATATCGGTGGTCTTGATGAAGGTCAGGCCGACCGTGCCGGCCTCGGCCACGTGCTCCAGGGTGCCGACGTACATTTCGGTCTTGGCCTGGGCGCGGTTGTCGGATTTGAGCCACATCAGGTCGCTGCGCCAGCCTTCCTTGCCGCCCAGGCGCAATACGGCGGTTTCGTCGAAGGCCTTGCGTGCCGCCAGGTAGTAGGCGCCGCCCCGGTTGAATTCGCCGTCGGCCAGGCCTTTGCCCATGTTCAGCGCGTCGCCGTCGATCAGGAAACCGTCACCGACCACAATGTTCTGGCGACCGAAGGACAGGTCGACGCCGTCACTGCCCAGCGCGCCGAACAGATCGGCCGAGCGCCAGCCGAGGTAGGCGTCTTCGAACTTGGTGGTGCGTTCCGAACCATCGGAGAAGCCGGCGGCATCGCCATCGCCCCAGGTGCCGGAGCTGAGCATGTTCGCCGCGCCGTACGCGGTGCC
Organism: Pseudomonas sp. GW823-FHT06E10; assembly: GCF_058794995.1. Lineage (NCBI taxonomy): Bacteria > Pseudomonadati > Pseudomonadota > Gammaproteobacteria > Pseudomonadales > Pseudomonadaceae > Pseudomonas > Pseudomonas sp. GW823-FHT06E10. Next base: position 25,391 of record NZ_JBXAHJ010000016.1, read on the forward strand.
CACACCGCCCAGGCCTTGATCGAAGCTCAAGCCGTATTTGATGTAGCCCTCGCGCCACGACGAGCTGCCTTCATTCAGGCGACCGGACAGGGCGTAGTTTTCCTGACTGTGGAAAATGCCGAACACGGCTTCGAGGGTAGCGTTCAGATGGCTGTCGTCATCGGCGTAGAGTTCATAGGCACCGGCATTGCCGGCACTGATCATCAGCGCGAGCGTCGAGAGACGAAGCAAGGGGGACTTGAGCATGGTGTGGCATCCGTTCTTGTTCTTGAGCGCAGGTTTGCGGTCTGTCCGGATACTAAGGCGCGGCTATTGTTTGCCCTTTTCCCTGTTTGCCAATTAGTTGGTTGTGCATGCCAGATTGCATGGCGCGTTGCCACGACGCCGGTTCCTGGTGCACGAGACCAGGCGCTGCGCAGTAATCGCGCACGGATCGGCATGACCACCGCGGTATTTCTCGGTGGCGAGCGACAGGAACGAAAAGTGCAGGGCGCCTCGCAGCGACTAATGCGATGGATGAGGCTGCGATGAGCAATGCACAACAGGTCGAGCGCTTTGATCAATGGCTCGACAAGGTCAATCAGGTCTGCGGGCGCTTTGGTGCCAATGTGTTGGGGGCGCAGTTTGCGGGCTCTATCGATGAGTACCGCAGCGGTGAGCTCAAGATGAGTTTTGTCGACGTGGCCCAGGCCCGACTGTTCCGCACCCAGCATGAGATCGATCAGGGCGAAGGCTCGCATTTCTACGCGGCGTTCCAGCTGGCCGGCGAAGCCGTGATGGAGCAGCAGGGCAGTTGCATCACCCTGTTGCCAGGGGATATCACGCTGATCGACTCCACGCGTCCGAGCAACTTTGTGTACCGCAACAACGCCCGTCAGTTGTCATTGATACTGCCCCGGGAGCGGGTCGAACAGCACCTGCGTTACACCACGGTCAAACCCGCGCAGCGCATTCCGGCTTCGGCGCCGATGGCGGGGTTGGCCAAGCGCCTGATCCTCGGTTCAACGGAGCAAGGCCTCAATCACGCGGAAAGCGAAGCGACGCTGGACGCGGTGATCAGCCTGCTGCGCCCGGCGATGGGGGCGAGCGAGTTGGACGACTCACCCCAGGCTCGCACCTTCCGCAAGGCCTTGCGCGTTATCGATGAACACATTGGTGACGAGGCGCTGTGCCCCGAATGGCTGGCGGCCGAGGTGGGCGTCTCCGTGCGCGGCCTGTACCGGCTGTTTTCCCGACACGGCCTGGTGGTCGCGCAATACATGAAAAACCGCCGCCTGGACCTTTGCGCCGAACAACTGCGCCATGCGCGGGGTGAGGGCAAATTGTGTGCGCTGGGCTACGAATGGGGCTTTAACGATTCGAGCTATTTTTCCACGGCGTTCAAGGCGCGCTTTGGTGTTTCGCCGGGTGAGTATCGCAAGCGCTACATGAATTGAGCGTGACCATTTCCCGGTAGGAGCTGCCGCAGGCTGCGATCTTTTGATCTTGCTTTCAAAAAATAAGCTCAAATGATCGTCCGAACGCGGCTCGAGCCTACGGTAGCTCCGCATCGCTTGAAGCTCTGTAGGCGGGTGCGTTCCTTTTCCTACTGCACGGACTGAGCAGTGCATCCCCAAACACCACTGCCAACAACGTAGCGGACACCATCGTCGCCAGTTAGAAGCTCACCACAGAACGGCATACGATCATCAAGGTTACCGTTCGTCGTATTTTTTAAAATTTAAAATCAAACTTCAAAAAATATCCTTTGAAAAAGAAAGACATTTCTTACTCTGTCCTACAGATCTCTGAGTTCAGTGTCTTTCGGCTTGTTTTAGTTTTGAGTCAACTTTGGTTTTGGATTTTAAGTACTTATAGATATCTGCCAGTGCGATGCCATTTTTTAAACAGAGAGTGAACGAAAAACGATCCGGAAATCTCGCACGAATTTTCCTTAGATGTTGAGTGAAAATTCCTACGCACAAAAAAATGGCCTCTTGCGTCAAGTTCTGGAAGTTACTAAATATAGAAGGGTCACTAACTTTGGTGGCGTTTTCTCTAATAGCGAGTAAACAATGATGAACAGCGAAAACTTTGGAGACGTTCTTTATCTTGGCGATGAGTTTGAATACGGCTCATGCCCACACATGGCTGGAGGGTCTGGCGGTCAAGGCGGATGTGGAGGTAGCGGCGGATGTGGGGGTGGCGGCGGTTGTAGTGGCGGGAGCGGCGGAAGCGGTGGGAGTGGAGGGAACGCAGTAACTCCTCAGGTATCGTCCGACAACGACTGACAATTCATCAAGTATGGCTTTTCTGGTGTTAGCCAGAAAAGCCATATAAAGGAACTGGATGATGTTAAATATACAAAGCTACGAAATACTTAATTTTCACTCTGATAATTTAGTAGTTTCAAGGAAAGGTGTTTCGAAGATCAGTTCGCCATCTTTGGTGGCGGCTCTGACTAAGTTAAAAAATTATAAGAATATTTCAAAGGCTGAGTTTTTGGAGATATTGTCGGAGCATGGCTTAAATCCAGAAGCCGCCTATGATTTTTTAGAAAAAGCGCTCTCTATTAAAGAAGACCCTGGTGAAATTTACTTTGAGAAAACAATTGTGGCCCATGATTGGGACAAAACCACCGAACTAGAGGCATTGTTAAGAAGTGAGATCGATACCCCGTTAGAAATAAGTGATATCTCAGACTCGCTTAAGGACATTGTTTTAAGTAAGAAATGCTACATCGTAATCGCTTGCATGAATTATGATTATGATTTTATAAAGAAAATATACTTCGATGTTGTAAATGCTGCGCCGGACAGTGCGATCAGTGTTTGTTATCGCTCGGGTAATTCGTTCTGTATCAGTCAGCCGTACTTGCCGAAAGTCGGAAATCCATGTCATTTTTGCAGCATAGACAGGCTGATAAACTATGAGGAATATCATAGTGGCAGGAATACTTGGTCAAGGCTGCTTAATTTTTGCAAAAATAAGCATATAGCCGTTCCTACCGATTCGCTAAATATCCTGCAGCGATCATTGGTTGTTGGGGCGATTGCAAAGAAAATAAAGCTGCTAACGAAACCTGGTAGTGAATATCGTTATCAGGATAATGTACTTCAAGACTCCTATGTTGATTTTAATGGTAACTTCGTGAGGGATGTCTCGGCCTCTCATTGGTATATGTGCGACTGTTTGAGGGTGCAGGGATGAAGTATATACCCCATGACTATTATCTGAAGTTCATGAGTTCAACTGTTCATGCGGAAACCTTGGACTTTCACGTAAAGGGGAATTATACGATCCATGATGCATTCAAGCATGCAACTCGTCTTCATAATGTCAGCAATGAGCAGCTTACTCAGTTAACCGGGAACGAACTGCGGATTTACCCGGATCTAAATTTGGAATTCCCTGTTCGCTCTGAATTGAATTTGGATTCGGATGTTTGTCGTGATGAATCATGTGAAACCTTCTCCAGCACAAATATAGTTTTTTCGAAGCTAGAAAAGCTTATGTCTCCTGTGCTTTCCCCAAGAAAAAATAGTTATAAGCGTGGATATCCAAGCGGTGGTGCATTATATCCAGTTGAGATGTTTATTTGTTCTCTGATGGATGATGAGGAAAGTTGGCCATGTTCTGAAAAGATCTTGCATTTACTACCGCGGTCGAGGAGGTTTGAAGTAATGCAGGGTACACAAAATATCGATGATTTTAAGAGGGCAATTTTGTCATCTCCAGGTAGTATTGGCACACCTCGTATAGCGATAGTTTATGCCGTCTACATACCTAAAACACTATTTAAGTACAGATATCGAGGGTACAGACTTGCGCTTATGGAGGTTGGATCAATTTACATGCTGATCGAATTGCAAGCCAAAAAGCTTGGATTGCGATGCAGGTTGTGGTCCGCGTACACAGACACGATGCTGTGTAAGGCAATAGGTCTTAATCCAACTCTTTTCTTTCCTATGTGTGTGCACTTCATTGGTGAGCAATGTGATTCTATATAATTCTAGTCACTACTCAACGTTACCTGGTGCATTGATTTGTCAGCCAGCCTGCTTACTGTCTCTTCCGTCTTCTGTTGAAGTAGAAGACCCTTGGTTAAACGGAGGATCTGGAATAGGGAACGGTTCCTCCTCTATAAAAGCGGCGCTAGGTGAGTACTTTGAAAGACGGCATTTCTACATGGAGGTTAAGCCCGACGTAGTAGGGGGTATCACTCATACATTGTCGAGATTTGAAGCTGGGAAGTTTATTTATGCTTTTTCTCAAACTAATGAGAGTAATTTGACATCCGCGCAGCTTGCCAAACATTCATATAATTTGACGGAGGTGTTGCGTGTATCGGATTTTTCTTGCTGTCACATACCTACCGCATGTGTTTCTCTTAACTATAATAAAATTGAAAGTGAAAATTCAATATATCCGCTGCGAGATACATGCGGTTGCAGTTTTCACTACCGATTTGAGGATGCAGCTTTTGGGTCGATAAAGGAATATTTGGAAAGGCAGTTTCTAGCAAGATTTTGGCTCACAAAGGAATGCACTCAGCTGGTTCTTGAAACTGACATCAAAATAGCCCTGAGTGAAGGTCGCGCTCAAACGTTATACGACGCACTATGCAAGTCAGGTGAGATTACGGTTATCGATATAACAGATTATGATTACCCAGGTGTATGTTTGTTGGCTGTTTACGGTCAAAAGGATAATAAGCGTCACGTTAGGTATTGCGCCGGAATGTCGTATGCGGAAACGCTAAGCAGCGCACTTGAGAAATCAATCTATGAGCTGTGGCAAACCTACAGATTCATTGATTTGTTTCGAGCTACTGAGGGTGACGTCGAAGAGGTTAAAGATTCATATTTGAAGTATTTTTTAAGCTGTAACACCTATGGAACATACAAGGAGATAACTTCGGTAAATTTCCGTGGTTCCGACACATCAGAGTCTTCGCTTGAGTTTAACTTGTCTGGACTTTTGGCTGCGCTCAAGTCTCAGCGGATTGATGGTTATCTCTACGTTAATTCTCTTGTGATGCAGAGCGGCTTGTATTTTTTCTGTAAGTTTGTTTCTCCCGATTTATTTTTGCATATGAATAACTCTAGGGGGATAAATTTCCGCAATAAATACTCTGAGAGATTTATGGGGCAGATATTTTCTGAACGGAAGAAAATTATGGTTCCATTTCCATGAAAGGGTGACTCATGACAGCTTTTACAATATCAAGATCTTTCGAGCTTACGTGGTTGTTTGTGAAGGAACAGCTAAAAGAACCTGTTGCGCTTTTTTGGATTATTGTTTCGCCGGTAGCGACCTATTATTTGCTGGCATACTCCAGAGGAGAGCTTTCTCCTTCGGGTATGAGCTATTTAGAAAGCACTTCTTGGTTTCATGCTTATATTTCTTCAAGTGTCGCTTTTTTTGGCTTCTCCTTTTACATCGTAGGTAGAAGGGAAAGTGGATTCATTAGATCGTTTGTTTATACATCCGAAGCCAAGCTGATATTTATGTTGGCGCAGTTTTTTGCTTGCTCACTTATTTCTTCGATTTACTGTGCCGCTTTCTATGTGTTGACATGTTTTTCTTTTGGAGGCTTTGATGTGGCTGAGTTTTTATTGGTTTTTTCTCGGTTTTATATCTGCTATGTATTGTTTTGTGTGCCTGGAGTTCTGTTGAGCTTGTTGCCTGTTAGTTTTCAGAATGCCAATACAATTTTCTCCGTGACGTCATTTGGAATGCTTGTGTTGGGTGTTCTAAGTGTTCGCGATTTGCATCCTGTATTGGATATTATCAAAAGGTTTAATCCTTTATATATTGCAAATCAAATAATGATTGGGGGGGTTGAAAGGCACCCGGTTTTGATATTGGGGGTTTTCTTTTCTTTTATTACTGTATTTTTGTTGTCCTTGCGATTTTTGCGCATAAATCCAGTGTGGAGTCGGTATTGATGGGTATTATAAAAGCTAGTTCGCTTTGTTTTGAGTATTCTGAAAAAACAATATTCAATGACGCATCTATCAGTGTGATTCCAGGCTCTATTACCGGTCTGCTGGGTCCAAACGGCTCTGGAAAGACTACGTTTTTCGATATTGTATGCGGCTTGAAAAAGGCGAAAGAAGGGCAGCTTGTCAATAGGTTTGTCAGGCAGCTTTATTTATCACAGACGATCATGACGCCCCCCGTGCTGCGTATGTTCGATATCTTTAAAATGACTACATTACTTTGCTCTCCGATCCGAATGTCGCAAGAGCATGCTTTGAAAAAGCTCGCTGTCTGGAGCCCGGAAATAATTGAGCGATATAAGGAAATCTGGAGCAAAAAGTCTTCTGTTTGCAGCTATGGCGAAAAGCGTTGGTTCTTTACTCTATCATTGCTGGCTGTAGAGGCGGATCTGGTGATACTGGATGAACCCACCGCTGGAGTTGATCCTGAGTTCAGACACTACATTTGGAAGTGTTTGCGTGGAGCTGCTGCTGAGGGAACGGCAATTCTAGTGTCTTCACATAACATCGAGGAGGTTGTGAGCAACTGTGACAACTTTTATATGATCAGCATGCGACGGTTTGTACCGTTCAGCTCCGGTAAAGAGTTCTTGGACTCTTACGGTGCAAGCACTCTGGATGAAGCTTTTATCCGCGCGGCGGTTGCACCCGTGTTCACGGCGCCTTCTACTCAAAAAAAATAACGAGGTCACCGCCTTCTCAGCTCAGCTAAAACGAGCTCCTGATGTCGCATACCTGCACGTGCTGTTTCTAATACGCAATCTGGCACAACCGCCAACACAACTGGCACGCAGGGCAAAACCTGCGTGTCGGCGACCACCGACAATCCCTACCAACCTGCCGAAGCACCGTTGCCTCGGCATTTTTAGTGTTGGCGTTCGCCTGCTGGCGGGCGCGTGGATTTTCAAGGTCGTTTTCCTATGTTCACTTCGCTGCGTTTGCCCGTGATCGGTTTGCTGTCTTTCACCCTGGTTCAGGCGGTGTCCGCCGCCGAGTGCGCCCCGGACACGCGCCGTGGTGCCGAAGTGTTTGCCACTGAGTGCAGCGTCTGCCACGCGGTGACCAAGGGCACGACCGGCATGATGGGGCCGAACCTGTTCGGTGTGTATGGACGCAAGTCCGGCTCGCTGGCGGGCTTCAGCTACTCCCAGGCCATGCGCGACAAAGACGTCGACTGGCAGGCCGAGAACATCACGCAATTGATCACCCAGCCCCAGGCTTTCGTGCCGGGTACCTACATGCCCTACATGGGCCTGGCTTCCGCCGACGACCGCCAGGCGGTCGCGTGCTTCCTCAAAGAACAACACTGATCAGGCCGGATTTGCGCCTGAACACATCGTCTGAATGAAAGGTGAATTATGAGCAACGTTGAAATCCTGCCCCAGGTTGCTGCATTCCTCGAACGTCGTCACGGCTGCTTCATTGACGGCCAGTGGGTGCTTGCCGAGGGCGACAGCATCGCCGTGGTCAATCCGGCCACCGGGCAAACCCTGTGTGAAACCCTGGATGCGCCGCTGGAACTCGTCGAGCGTGCGGTGCAGTCGTCCCACAAGGCTTTCAAATCTGGCGTGTGGTCGAGCCTGCGCCCGGCGGACCGTGAACGCATCCTGCTGAACTTCACCCGCCTGGTTGAAGAACACGCCGAAGAACTGGCTCAGTTGGAAACCCTGAGCCAGGGCAAGTCGATCAACATGGCCCGCGCCCTGGACCTCAACGCCACGGTGGAATTCATGCGCTACATGTCCGGTTGGGCGACCAAGATCGAAGGCCAGACCTTCGATGTGTCGATCCCGTTGCCACCGGGTGCGAAGTTCACCGCGTTCACCAAGCGTGAGCCGGTGGGCGTGGTGGTCGGCATCGTGCCGTGGAACTTCCCGCTGCTGATCGCCGCCTGGAAGCTGATGCCAGCCCTGGCCACCGGTTGCACGGTGATCATCAAGCCAGCCATGGAAACCCCGCTGACCGCCATGCGCCTGGCTGAACTGGCGCTGGAAGCCGGCATCCCGGCTGGCGTATTCAACGTGGTCACCGGTGGTGGCGCCTCCGTTGGCGGCGTGCTGACCCAGCATCCTTTGGTGAGCAAAGTGTCGTTCACCGGTTCCACCGCCGTGGGCAAGAGTGTCGGCGTGGCGTGCATGGAAAACATGACGCGCTTCTCCCTGGAACTGGGCGGCAAGAACCCGATGATCGTGCTCGCCGATGCCGACATCGAAAAAGCCGTGCAAGGCGCGATCCTCGGCGGCTTGCTGAACAATGGCCAGGTCTGCGCCGCGGCCTCGCGCTTCTACGTGCACCGTTCGATCCACGACCAATTCGTCGAAGCCCTGGCCGCCGCCGTTTCTTCGATGCCGATTGGCGCTGGCATGAATTGCGACGCGGCAATCAACCCGCTGGTATCGCGCAAGCAACAACAAAGCGTGCTCAAGCACATCGAACTGGCCCGACAGCAAGGTGCGCGGGTGGTGACTGGCGGCGAGTTGCTGGAGGGTGATGGTTTCTTCGTGCAGCCAACCATTCTGGCGGACATCGACCACAGCATGGCCGTGGCCCGCGAAGAAGTGTTCGGCCCGGTTCTGGGCGTGATGCCGTTCGACGACGAAGACGCCGTGATCGAACTGGCCAACGACAACCGCTACGGCCTGGCGGCCAGCCTGTGGACCAATGACCTGGGCAAAGCGATGAACCTGGTGCCTCGCATCGAAGCCGGTACGGTCTGGGTCAACGCCCACGTGCTGCTCGACCCGGCGATGCCGTTCGGTGGCGTCAAGCAATCGGGCATGGGCCGTGAGTTCGGTCGTGCGGTGATCGAGGCTTACACCGAGCTCAAGTCGGTGTGCATCGCACATTGATCAACCTGTAGGAGCGAGCTTGCTCGCGAAAAACGTCAAGATAATGCGGTCTGTCAGTTAGTTCGCGTTATCGTTGGCGACCATCGCGAGCAGGCTCGCCCCCACATCACGCTGCAGGCGGTTTCGCCAGTTCAATCCCGGCGGCCCCCAACCGCTTGAGAATTTCAAACAGCAGCTGGCTCTTGATCGCGCCGACCGTGCGTGGGCTGCCGACATAGCCGGTGATGGTCAATGTGATTCCTTCGGGTTTCAGCTGACTGAAGCGCAAAAACGGCGCTGGTTTATCCAGAATGGATTCATGCTCGGTGTAGGTGTCCATCAGCAGGTTTTGCACCAGCTCCGGATCGATATCCAACGGGAACATCAGCTCGAGTATCACCACGCCCTGGGCGCTGCCGCCGAGGGTGACGTTGCGCAGGTTCTGCGAAATCAGGTGGGAGTTGGGCACGATCATGATCGAGCGGTCGGCCAGTTGTATTTCCGTGGCCCGTACGTTGATCCGGCGGATGTCGCCTTCGACGCCGCTGATGCTGATCAGGTCGCCGACTTTCACCGGGCGCTCGGTCAGCAGGATCAGGCCGGAGATGAAGTTCTTCACGATCTCCTGCAGGCCAAAGCCGATACCCACCGACAAAGCACTGACAATCCAGGCCAGGTTGGTCCACTTGATCCCCAGCGACGCCAGCGTGAGCAGAACGACGGACACGTAGCCGATGTTGGCGAACAGGGTACTCAGCGAGGCGCACATGCCCGGGTCCATCTCGGTTTTCGGCAGGAATTCGCGATCCAGCCAGCGGCGCAGGGTACGAATCAGGTAGACACCGATCATCAGTGTCAGGAGGGCATGCATCAAATTGTCCGGGACGATGTTCAGCTTGCGCAGCCCTTCACCGCCGAGTACGGCCACAGTGCCGGTGAACAGTTGCCCGAGTGTCGTACCGATCCCGCCGACAAACAGCGCAATGAGGCCAATCAGTATCAGGATGGCGCGGCCGGCTCCGGATAACACGGTGCAGATCTGTTCCAGGCGCGGATTGCCGATGCCCAGCAGCTGTTTGATGGTCTTGCCGGTGGGTTGCCGGGGCGAAAAAACGTAGTCGCAGGTGTCCTGATAGACCTGTGTGAGCAGGTAGAAACCGGCGCAGATGATGAATATCCAGACCATTTCATAGGTGATGAACCGGGCCATCGTCACGTAGCCGATCAACAGGGCGAACAGGGACACCACCACGGCAGCGCCCGTGAACGTGTAAATCAGGCCGGCGAAGGTGGTGACGCCTTCGGGGGCTTCTCCGGCAACGATCAGGTCTCTGCGCGTCTTGCTGACGCGCAACAGCAGCGCACCGATCACCAGTGCCGCGACCAATGCCACGATGCCCCGACCGAACAACACCACTTCGGCGCTCATGCCGGTGACATTGCTCATCTGCACCAGGGTCACCAGCACCAGCAGCAGGCTGGCCAGCAACCTCGGATAGGGCTCCATCGCCAGCGCCACCGGATCGGCAATATCGGGCAGGCGCCAGGAAGGATGTTTGGTGGACAACAGTGCGCGGCTCAATCCGGTGATCAGTACGCAGGTATAGGCCAGCTTTTCCAGATATTGCGCCAGGTCGGCCAGCAGGGGGGGGTAGGGCAGTTGCCGGGTCCCGGCAAAATGCAGCAGTTGCAGGGCGATGCCAGCGGTCAGCACCGTCGCCATCACCGACGCCAGCGCAAGGGAGCTGCGCCGCAGCCGGCCTGCAGGCATTCGATGAAAGCACAGCCACGCCAGAATCCGGCTGGCGAGGTTTCGACCCACGGTCCATATGAGCAGGGCCAGGATCAACAGGATGGCCGTGATCCCGCGTTGTCCGGGTTGCCAGGCGGCCCGGTGCGTGGCCTCGAGTTGCTCGATGAGGGCGCTGAAACGTTGACGGTCCTCGATCGGAAGAGCGAACAATGGCGACCAGAATCTCGGGCTCAGGATACTGCTGGTCTGCTGAGTCACTTCCGCTTCCAGCAAGCTGCGCCGAATGCTGGCAATCTGGGTGATCAGCTCGGCGGCACTTATTTTAAGCGCGGCCAGGGTTTTGAGTTGGCTGTCGATCTTGTTTTTTTGCTCGCCGAGGGCGTCTCGTTGGGTAGTAATTGCAGATGTCACCTGTGCGTTCTCGTCAAGCGGCACGGGCCCCAGCACGTTCAGTTGCGCCTGCAATTGCGCCTGGCCAGGCAGCAGCGATGTGGACAGGCGTTCAATCTCCTGAATCAGTACTTGCACCTGGTCCTGTGAGCTTTCCAGCTGGGTGTAATTGCTGGCTTGGGAAACCTGCTGCTTGAGGCTGTTGAGCTGGTTTTGCACCCCCAGCAATTCGCTGTCGGAGATGCTGATGATCGGGGCTGCGGGGGCGGGGGCGGGGGCAAGAGCAGGAGCGTCGGCCATATCCCCCGCCAACAGCCATCCCGGGCTTGCCACCAGAACCGCGAAGGCGACGTAAATCATTGACTTCAAGACATTGCGCATCGGCGAGCTCGACGGGTTGTTGGTCACTTAGCCAATGAGGTTAGGCCCTGGACATTGTTTTGTCGCAATGGAACCCGAGAACCTGTGGGAGCGAGCTTGCTCGCGATGGCGGTGTGTCAGACACCGAAAATGTCGACTGACACTCCGTCATCGCGAGCAAGCTCGCTCCCACAGGGGGCTCCTACAAGGGGGGGCGGCGCCTTTGGCGGGTGGTTTCAGCAAAACAAGTCAACCCATGAATCCATGGCCTAAGCTTGTTTGCAGGCCCCGGTCCATCGCACACCTCGATGGGCAAGCGGCACCGATAAAAACAATGTAATCAGGAGATCCCATGTCCGCCTTGATCCGTCGTTTCAGTCGCTGCATGGCCGCCGGTTTGACCGCTGCCGTGCTGGTCGCACCAGCCTTCGCGCTGGATACCGTGAAATTCATGGCCCCGGGTTCGGTGGGCGGTGGTTACGACCAGACCGCCCGGGTGCTGGGCAAGGCCATGGTCGAGGCCAATACGGCCAAGTCCGCGACCTTCGAGAACAAGGGCGGGGCGGGCGGGACCCTGGGGCTGGCGCAATTTGCCAACAGCACCAAGGGTGACCCGAACGCATTGCTGGTGGTCGGCGCGATCATGGTCGCGGGGATCGAACAGAACAAACCGCAGATCAGCCTGAAGGATGTGACGCCCATTGCCCGGCTGTTCACCGAGTACAACGTGATTGCCGTGCGCAAGGATTCGCCATACAAGACCCTCGATGACCTGATCAAGGACTTCAAGGAAAAGCCCACCGGCGTCACCTTTGGCGGTGGTTCCAAGGGGTCGATCGACCACATCGGCATCGCCGAGCTGGCTGGCAAACTGGATGTCCCGGTCAACAAGGTCAATTACATCGCCACCGGCGGCGGGGGTGAAATCGTGGCCCAGACCCTGGGCGGCCAGATCAAGGTGCTCACCGGGGGCTACGCCGAACTGGGTCAATACATCAAGAACGGCCAGATCCGGGTGCTGGCCATCGGTGCGCCCGAGCGTGTCCCGGGGATCGATGCGCCGACCCTCAAGGAAAGCGGCTACGACGTGATCATCGGCAATTGGCGCGGTGTCTACGGTGCTGCGAACCTCACAGCCGAGCAGCGTAAAGAAGTGACGGACGCGGTCGTGACCGCCAGCAAAAGCAAAGTCTGGCAAGACAACATTAAAACCAATGCCTGGACCGAGAGCGTGTTGACCGGTGATGACTTCGGCAAGTTCGTCGACGAAGAGCACGTGCGTCTGCGGGCGATGCTGGTCAAGGTCGGGCTGCTTTGAGATGGCCGGGTCACGCGCAATCGTACCGACGCAATTGGCGATCGGCCTTGGACTGATCGCCCTTAGCGCCTTGCTGGCCGTGGGGGCCAACCGCTTTCCAGCCGAGATGGGCTTCGTGATTCTGCCGGCTTACGTCTATCCCTGGATCGTCGCCGGCTTTCTCGGCGTGGTGGGCCTGTTGCTCAGTTATCAGGCGCTCACCGGCGGCTTTCGCGAACTGGACAGCGGCAATGGTGCGATCCCTGGCGGTAAATCCGGAGCCGCCTGGGTTACTGGAGGGTTGGTTGGGGTGGCCCTGCTGATCAACTTGATCGGTTTCGTACTGGCCGCCGGGTTGCTGTTCGCCTGTTCGGCGCGGGGTTTTGGCAGCCGTCATCCCGTGCGGGACCTGGCCATCGGCATTGCCTTGACCTTGCCGATCTATTGGCTGTTCAACGCCGGGCTGGGGGTTTCCCTGCCGTCGCTGATCAACATTTGGCTTTGAAAGGAGATCGACACCGTGGACATTCTTTCAAGCCTGGCGATGGGGTTTTCCTCGGCACTGACGCCGATCAATCTGATGTGGGGGTTCATCGGCTGCCTGCTCGGCACCGCCATCGGCGTATTGCCGGGGATCGGTCCGGCGCTGACGGTGGCCCTGCTGTTGCCGATCACCGCCAAGGTCGACCCCACCGGCGCGCTAATCATGTTCGCCGGTATCTATTACGGCGCACAGTTCGGTGGCTCGACCACCTCGATCCTGCTCAACACACCCGGTGAATCGTCCTCCATGGTCACGGCCCTGGAAGGCAACCTGATGGCGCGCAACGGCCGGGCGGGACCTGCGCTGGCAACGGCGGCGATAGGCTCGTTCGTCGCCGGCACCATCGCCACCGTTTTGCTGACCCTGTTCGCACCCGTCGTGGCCAGGCTGGCCCTGAATTTTGGGCCGACCGAATATTTCGCGATCCTGGTGCTGTCGTTCACCACCGTGTCGGCAGTGCTCGGCGCTTCGATGCTGCGCGGGTTCGCTTCGCTCGGCGTCGGGTTGACCATCGGTTTGATCGGGCTGGACTCGACCTCGGGCATTGCCCGCTACACCCTCGGCGTGCCCGAACTGGTGGACGGCATCGAAGTGGTGCTGGTGGCGGTCGGCTTGTTCGCGGTGGGCGAGGCCTTGTACAGCCTGCTCTATCAAGGGGAATCAAACGAAGGACGGCATCGCCTGACTTCGATGTGGATGACCCGCGCGGACTGGAAACGCTCGGTGCCCGCGTGGCTTCGGGGCACGCTGATCGGTTTCCCGTTTGGTTCGATTCCGGCCGGTGGCGCCGAGATTCCAACCTTTTTGTCCTATTCCGCCGAGCGCAAGCTCAGCAAGTATCCCAAGGAGTTTTCCGCCAACAAGGGCGAGGGCGCCATCGAAGGCGTCGCCGGCCCGGAAGCGGCCAACAACGCCAGCGCGACCGGGTCTTTGGTGCCGTTGCTGACCTTGGGTATCCCGACGTCCGCTACCGCGGCGATCCTGCTGGCGGCGTTCCAGAACTACAACCTGCAACCGGGGCCGATGCTGTTCGAAACCTCCGCCGACCTGGTCTGGACATTGGTGGCGTCGCTGTACATCGGCAACGTCATCCTGCTGGTGTTGAACCTGCCGCTGGTGGGGCTGTGGGTCAAACTGCTGCAAATCCCCCGGCCATACCTGAATGCCGGCATCCTGGTGTTCGCCACCATTGGCGTGTACGGCATGCGCCACTCATCCTTCGACCTGATACTGATGTTGGCCATTGGCTGGGGCGGGGTGTTGATGCGGCGTTTCGACTTCCCCGTCGCCCCCGTGATCGTCGGCATGCTGCTGGGGCCGATGGCCGAGAAACAACTGCGTAACGCCTTGTCCATCAGCCAGGGCGACTGGACGGTGTTCGTCACGCAACCGATCTCGGCATTCTTCCTCGCCCTGACGTTGCTGGTGCTGCTGGTGCCCTATGTGTTGCATAAACGCGGCATCAAGTTGCATGAGGATGATTGAGTCCTGCGATGCGCAATTCCTGTGGGAGCGAGCTTGCTCGCGATAGCGGTGTGTCAGACACCTGTGATACCGACTGGCACGCCCTCATCGCGAGCAAGCTCGCTCCCACAGATTCTGGGGCTTAGTTGACTGGCGGTGTTGTGGTTTGCGCGGCAAACCATTGCATGACCGGTGCGCAGGCTGGGTGCGATGCCGCCGAGGGTTGCAGGCACAACGAGTAGATCCCCCGTGTCTTCAACGGCTCCCCGAACGGAATCACCAGTTCGCCCCGTTGAATCGACTCACCCGCCAGGGTCATGTCGGTCATCGCCACGCCCAGGCCCCGGGCGGCGGCATCGAGTGCCAGTTCGTCGAGGTTGAAAGGGATGTGCCGGTAGTCATGCAGCGACATGCCACCATGGGCTGACAGCCAGACCTTCCAGTCATGTTGATCAGAGGAGCGGTGCAGCAACGCGAAACCCGACAGATCTTCTTGCGAAGCCAATGGCCGGTTGTTGGTGCCGAGCCCTGGTGCGCACACGGGCACCAATGCCTCTTCGAACAGGGTCAGGCAATCGGGCGCTGTGGACGGCTCAGGCAGATAGAGAATGTAGGCGTCACTGTCGCTGGCCGGCTCGACCACTTCGGTGGCCACGGTTTCGATTGCCAGGGATACGTCCGGGTGATGCCGGTAGAAATCGCTCAGTTTGGGCAGCAGCCAGCGCACCGCCAGTGACACGTGCATGCGAATGCGGAACGGGCGTTTTTGCGGCGCGAGCCGGTCTTCGAGGGTGCGCAACTGTTCAAGGATGCTGCGGGCGCTGGCCAGTACCTGTTCGCCCTCGGCGGTCAGTTGAAGGCTGCGGCTGCTCCTGACAAACAGCGGCAGGCCAAAGTGGCTCTCCAGTTGCTGAATCTGTCGGCTCACCGCGCTCTGGGTCAGGCAGAGCTTTTGCGCCGCTTGGGTGAAGCTGCCTGACCCGGCAACCTCGACCAAAGCCTGCAAGCCCTGCAGCGAAGGCACGTGGCGAATCTTGTCCATGCGTTTTCAGAATGCCTCGATGATTTAATAACGTTGGTTGCCTGCGTTTTGAGCCTTTAGATTCTAGTCATTGCCACCGTCCTCGAAAACAGCTTATGCAAATTCTGCATGCCGTGCTGTTTTGGATCGAGACGGTTCGCAGAACAAGAACCTGAGGTGACACATGGAAAATATCTGTGGCTGGATTGCGCAAGCGGGGAGTTCCCCCTTGCGCGAGCCGCTCAAAGGCGCGCAGCAAGCCGATTGGCTGGTGATCGGTGCTGGCATCACCGGCCTCAGTGCGGCGCACGCTCTGGCGCAAATGCACCCCCAGGCACGTATCGTGGTTGTTGACCGCCAGCGTGCCGCGCAAGGCGCTTCGGCGCGCAACTCCGGTTTTGTGGTGGCTCATGAGCATCCCGCCGCTGGCGAACTAGTGGGTAGCGACGGGTTCGCCGGGTATCAAGCGGATACGGCAATCGGCCGC
This sequence comes from Pseudomonas sp. GW823-FHT06E10, assembly GCF_058794995.1. Classification (NCBI taxonomy): domain Bacteria; kingdom Pseudomonadati; phylum Pseudomonadota; class Gammaproteobacteria; order Pseudomonadales; family Pseudomonadaceae; genus Pseudomonas; species Pseudomonas sp. GW823-FHT06E10. The sequence continues at coordinate 41,519 of NZ_JBXAHJ010000016.1, forward strand.
GCAGCCGCCGACGAAGTCCGCAAGCAGATCACCCGCCATGGCATCGAATGCGACTTCAGGGAATCGGGCTACTTCTTCGCCGTCAGCGACCCACGCAAGCTGACTCACGTCGAGGCCAAGCTGCAGACCCTGCGTGCCGTTGGCGCCAGCGCGCAATTTCTGCAAGGCGAGCCATTGATCGAAAAACTCGGCAGCCGGCACTACCGCGCCGCGATCTGGTGCGGCAACGGCAATGCGCTGCTGCAACCGGCGAAGTACGTTCGGGGCTTGCTCGATGCCCTGCCGCCGACAGTGACGGTCTACGAGAACACCGATATCGCAGGTCTTGAGCGCCTGGGTGACGGCCGGATTCGCGCCCGGGGCCAAAACGGCAGTGTCGAAGCCAGACAGGTTTTGGTCTGCCTGAACGCCTTTATCCCTCGCGCGGGCATCGATGACAGCGGCACCTTCGCAATGGAACTCAGCGCCAGCCTTACGCGGCCGCTCAGCGATCAAGAGTTTCAAACCCTTGGTGCGCCAGCGTCCTGGGGCGTGCTGTCGACCCGCCCGTTGGGCGCCACGGTGCGCCTGACCCCGGATCGCCGGGTGATGATTCGCAACACCGCGGAATACCGCTCGCGGGATCTTTCATTGAGCGAATTGTCGATCCGCCGCCAGCACCATGTGCTGGGGTTGCAACGACGTTTCCCGATGCTCGGCGAGCAGGACATCGAATACACCTGGACCGGTCATCTCAGCGCTTCGCGTTCCGGGCAGCCGTATTTCGGCAAAGTCGAGGAGGGCGTTTTCGCCGTGGCCGGGTGCAATGGTTCCGGCGTGGCACGGGGCACGCTGTGGGGCCGCTTGCTGGCGGAGCTGGCCTCGGGTCGTGATTCGCCGTTGCTGCACTCGGTCATTCAACGGGCACAACCCGGCTGGCTGCCGCCCAAGCCGTTGCTCGATATCGGTGCCATGCTGCGTATGCGCGTGGAAGCGGTCCGGGCCAGAAGCGAAATCTGAAAACACCCGTTTCACAACAAGAACAAAAGCACTTCCCATCGAAGGTGATTCAACATGCGCGTCAATACGCTTTCCCTTGTGGCCCTGATCTCGACCTTTTCCGCCGTGACTCATGCCGACGAAACCGTCAATATTTCCAACTGGAACGGCTACATCGCCGACGACACCCTGGTCAACTTCAACAAGGAAACCGGGATCAAGGCGACCTACGACATCCACGACAGCAACGAAGTGCTGGAATCGAAGCTGATGACCGGCAACACCGGGTATGACGTGGTCAGCCCGTCGAACCACTTCCTGTCGCGCCTGATCAAGGCCGGTGCCATCCAGAAACTCGACCGGAGCCAGTTGCCCAACTGGAAAAACCTCGACCCGGCGTTGATGAAGAAGCTTGAGGTCAACGATCCGGGCAACCAGTACGGCTACCCCTACATGTGGGGCACGGCGGGCATCGGTTACAACGTCGAGAAGATCAAGGCGATCTTCGGCAATACCGACGTAACTCGCTCCTGGAGCCTGTTTTTCGACGAGAACAACATCAAGAAACTCAGCGAATGTGGGGTGGCGATCATCGACAACCCGACGCAGATCCTGCCGATCACGCTTAACTATCTGGGCCTGCCGCCCCACAGCCATGAGCCTGCCGACTACAAGAAAGCCGAGCAGGCGCTGCTGAAGATCCGGCCTTACGTCCAGTATTTCCATGCGTCCAAATACATCAGCGACCTGGCCAACGGTAACGTCTGCGCGGTGATCGGTTTCAACGGCGACATCGTGCAGGCCGCCGCCAGTGCCAGGGAGGCGAAAAACGGGATCGATATTGCCTACTCGATCCCGGACGAGGGTTCCACCTTGTGGCTGGACATGGTGGTCATGCCCAAGAACGCGCCCCATGAGCGCAACGGCTACGCCTACATGAACTACCTGCTGGAGCCGAAGGTGATTGCCAACATCAGCAACAGCATCCATTACGCCAACCCCAACAGTGCGGCGGATGCCTTCGTTGACCCGGCGGTGAAGCAGGACCTGGCGATCTACCCGCCGAAAAACGTGATGGACAAGCTGTTCACCGTCGAGGACTTGCCCGCGGCCATCGCACGGTTGAGCACGAGGTTGTGGACCAAGCTGAAAACCAATACCTGATCGTCTTATGATCGCGATCAATCTGAAGTGACGCTGAACCTGTGGGAGCGAGCTTGCTCGCGATTCGGTAGTCCATTCAACATCAATGTCGACTGGCATGACGCTATCGCGAGCAAGCTCGCTCCCACAGGTTATGGGGTGGTTTTAGCAATGCATCAGAACTTGAACGCTTGCCGTCCTACCAGCAGCCATTTGCCGTTCTGCTTTTGCCAGATCTGGAAGTTTTCGATTTCCGTCGGCACCACTTCGGTGCCTTTGAGCGCTTGGGCCGAGAAGTGGTGGCGGACCAGCGCGACATCGCCCGAGACGGTAATGGTCTGGTTTTGCATCTCAAGGGTCTTGAAGGCGCTTTTGCCGGTTTCGATGTCGGCGATGAAGGCCTGCTTGTCCTGGATCTTGCCGCTGGAATGCCCGTAGGTCAGGTTCTCGGCGGTCAAGGCGTTCAGCTCCGGGATGTCTTTGTGCAGCATGGCCTGGGTCAGGTGGTCGACCGCCTGGGCCACGTCTTTGTCCGCGGCGGCCGGGGTGGCGGCGACGTAGCCGCTGAACAGGCACAGAAAACCAATCAGCACTGTTGCTTTTTTCATGGGTGTTTCCTTGTTGTTGTAGGGATAGCGCGACGACTGCTCGAGTATTCGTCAGTCATCGTACAACGTAGCATGCGATGGAGGAAAAAAGCGAACTTGCCCGGTGACCGTACCTCGAAGTTAAAAGGGCGATGCCCTGACTTCGAGGTATTGCGCCATGCAGCCTGACCCGCGTTTACGGCACGACCTGACGTTGCTCATGGTGTTTCTGGTGATTGTCGTGGTGTCGGGTTTTGCTCCCCGCAGCCGCGTGGACTGGGCGCTGGAGAACCTGCTGGTGCTGTTGCTGGTGGGGACGCTGGTGGCGGTTTCACGGCGGTTCCGCTTGTCTGCGGTGTCCATCACGCTGGTGTTTGCGTTTCTGTGCGTGCATGAACTGGGCGCCCACTACACCTATTCCCTGGTGCCTTACGAACAATGGTCTTCGGCGTGGTTGGGCTTCAGTTTCGACCGGGCGACAGGTGCTCATCGCAATCACTACGACCGCCTGGTACATCTGAGCTATGGGCTGCTGCTGGTTTATCCGGTGCGCGAAGTGCTGTGGCGGCTGACGCCACTGCGCGGGTTCTGGCTGTTTTTCGTGACCCTGAACATCATGCTGTCGACATCCGCCTTGTACGAGCTGGTGGAATGGATCGGCGGTGCTTTCCTGGGCAAAGACACGGCGAAGGCCTTCGTCGGTGCGCAAAACGATCCCTGGGATTCGCAAAAGGACATGGCCATCGCGGTCGCCGGTGCGTTTGTCAGCCTGTTGCTGGTGTCTTTGCGGGGCATGGCGCAAAAGCAACCGGTGACGACTGCAAGGTGATCGGGTGGACGGCTTCGGCGGGGCAGCTGTCGCGGTCGGTTGATCGGTTCAGGTTTTGAGGTAGAGGTTGCCTGACAGGACGCCATCGCGAGCAAGCTCGCTCCCACAGGGGATCTTCGGCAAATGGAGATCAACTGTGGGAGCGAGCTTGCTCGCGATGGCAATAGCCCAGAAAACGCAGGACCAGCGGCCTAAAGATACTTATCCGTCACAGCCCCCTCCGAAGCACTGGAAACCGTCTTCGCATACTTGGCCAACACCCCGCGTGTGTACTTGGATGGCGGCCGCACCCAGCGCGACTTGCGCTCGGCCAGCACGGCATCGGAGACATCCACCGTGATCAGCCGGGTTTCAGCATCGATGATGATCCTGTCGCCATTCTCGACCAGTGCAATCGGTCCGCCCTCAAAGGCTTCCGGCGTGATGTGACCGACCACGAAACCGTGGGAACCGCCGGAAAAACGCCCGTCGGTGATCAGCGCAACCTCCTTGCCCAGGCCCTTGCCCATGACCGCCGACGTCGGCGAGAGCATTTCGCGCATGCCCGGGCCACCCTTTGGCCCTTCGTAGCGGATCACGATCACTTCGCCGGGCTGGACTTCGCCATTGAGAATGCCGGCCAGTGCACCTTCTTCGCCGTGATAGACCCGGGCCGTGCCTTCGAAGCGCAGGCCTTCCTTGCCGGTGATCTTGGCCACGGCGCCGGTGGGCGAGAGGTTGCCGCGCAGAATGACCAGGTGGGAGTCCTTTTTGATCGGCTGGTCGAAAGGCCGGATCACGTCCTGGCCGGCCGGGTAGTCGGGTACGTTGGCCAGGTTTTCCGCCAGGGTCTGGCCGGTGACGGTCAGCACATCGCCGTGCAGCATGCCGGCATCGAGCATGCGCTTCATCAGCGGTTGAATGCCGCCGATGGCCACCAGTTCGCTCATCATGTATTTGCCACTGGGGCGCAGGTCGGCGACCACCGGGGAAACCTTGCCCAGCTCGACGAAGTCATCCAGGGTCAGTTCGACATCCACCGCATTGGCCATGGCCAGCAGATGCAGCACGGCGTTGGTCGAGCCGGCGAGGGCGATCACCACGCGAATGGCGTTCTCGAAGGCTTTGCGGGTCATGATGTCGCGAGGCTTGAGGTCGAGCTTGAGCAGCTCCATGACCTGCTGGCCGGCGCGGAAACTGTCCGAGGCCTTGTCGGCGCCGATGGCGTCCTGGGAGCTGGAACCGGGCAGGCTCATGCCCAAGGCTTCAATGGCCGAGGCCATGGTGTTGGCGGTGTACATCCCGCCACAGGAACCGGGACCGGGAATCGCCACTTCCTCGATCTGCTTGACCTGAATCTCGCTGATGTCGCCCCGCGCGTGTTGGCCCACGGCCTCGAACACGGAAATGATGTCGGTGTGGCCAGCCCCCGGCTGGATGGTGCCGCCATAGACAAAGATCGAAGGTCGGTTCAGCCGCGCCATGCCGATCAGGCACCCCGGCATGTTCTTGTCGCAGCCGCCGATGGTCACCAGGCCGTCGAAACCTTCGCAACCGGTGACCACTTCGATGGAGTCGGCGATCACCTCGCGGGACACCAGCGAATACTTCATGCCTTCGGTGCCGTTGGCGATGCCGTCGGAAATGGTGATGGTGTTGAAGATCACGCCCTTGGCACCGGCGGCATTCGCGCCTTTTTCGGCTTCGAGCGCCAGCTTGTCGATGTGCATGTTGCAGGGCGTGACCATGGCCCAGGTCGAGGCGATGCCGATCTGCGGCTTCGTGAAGTCTGCATCGGTAAAGCCCACGGCCCGCAGCATCGCGCGTGCCGGTGCGGCCTCTACGCCGTCGATTACCTGAGAGGAGTACTTGCGCAGATCGTCTTTGTCGCTCATGACTGCTCCTATTGCTGATGGCTGTTGCTCACACATTCGTTGAGAAAAACAGGATGAGTATAGAAGGCCGGGCTCCCGGGCCCGGGCTAACCGGTCGGGAACAGACGCGCGGGTAAGCCTTGTCGTGATATTCTTCGCGACAACTTGGTTTGATCTATTCAGTTTTCCTGTCCTTGAGACGGGCGAGCAGAATCACTGTCGCTCAAGTAGCTGAAGCCAATAAAGATAAAAAGTCAGTTCAGAAGGGACATTAAAGTGGGGTCGATGCGGTTCGTCGGCCTTGTGTGCCCACCCTGCAATCCTTGAGTGCCGCACCCGTGACTGCCGTGAAACACGGGGCTGTGCGCATGAGGATGGAAGGGCGGATGGCGTTTTATCATAGGTGCTACAGATGTTTAAGAAAGTGAACACAGCCCTGCTGGGGCTGGCCTTGTCGTTGGGGATGACGACAGCCCAGGCCGAAGAAGCCAAGAAAGTCGACGTACTGCTGATCGGCGGCGGCATCATGAGCGCGACCCTGGGTGTGTGGCTCAATGAGCTGGAACCCGGCACTTCGATGGAAATGATCGAGCGCCTCGACGGCGTCGCCCAGGAAAGCTCCAACGGCTGGAACAACGCCGGTACCGGTCACTCCGCCCTGGCCGAGCTGAACTACACCCCTGAAGACGAGAACGGCAAGGTTTCGATCCCGAAGGCCGTTGAAATCAACGAAGCGTTCCAGATCTCCCGTCAGTTCTGGGCCTGGCAGGTTCAGCAAGGCGTGCTGAAGAACCCGCGTTCGTTCATCAACTCCACACCGCACATGAGCTTCGTGTGGGGCGATGACAACATCAAGTTCCTGAAAAAACGCTACGAAGCCCTGCAAGCGAGCCCGCTGTTCGCCGGCATGCAGTACTCCGAAGACCCGGCTGTGATCAAAAAGTGGGTGCCGCTGATGATGGAAGGGCGTGACCCGAGCCAGAAGATCGCGGCCACCTGGAGCCCGCTGGGTACCGACGTGAACTTCGGCGAAATCACCCGCCAGTTCGTTGCGCACCTGCAAACCACGCCGAAGTTCGACTTGAAGCTGTCCAGCGAAGTACAGGACATCACCCGGAACGAAGACGGCAGCTGGCGTGTCAGCTACAAAAACCTGAAAGACGGCAGCAAGACCGAAACCGACGCCAAGTTCGTGTTCATCGGCGCCGGCGGCGGTGCCCTGCACCTGCTGCAGAAGTCCGGCATTCCTGAAGCCAAGGAATACGCAGGCTTCCCGGTAGGCGGCTCGTTCCTCGTGACCGAGAACCCGACCATCGCCGAGCAACACCTGGCCAAGGCCTACGGCAAAGCCTCTGTTGGCGCTCCGCCGATGTCGGTTCCGCACCTGGACACCCGCGTGCTGGACGGCAAGCGCGTGATCCTGTTTGGCCCGTTCGCGACCTTCAGCACCAAGTTCCTGAAAGAAGGTTCGTACCTGGACCTGCTGACCACCACGACCACCCACAACGTGTGGCCAATGACCAAGGTCGGCATCAAGGAATACCCGCTGGTCGAGTACCTGGCAGGCCAGTTGATGCTGTCTGACGAAGACCGCCTCAACGCCCTGAAGGAATACTTCCCGAACGCCAAGGCTGAAGACTGGCGCCTGTGGCAGGCCGGCCAGCGCGTGCAGATCATCAAGCGTGACGAAGCCGCCGGTGGCGTGCTGAAACTGGGCACCGAAATCGTCGCTTCGCAAGACGGCAGCATCGCCGGCCTGCTGGGCGCCTCCCCAGGCGCTTCGACCGCCGCACCGATCATGCTGACCGTGCTGCAGAAAGTGTTCAAGGACAAGGTCGCGACCCCTGAGTGGCAGGCAAAACTGCACCAGATCGTGCCGAGCTACGGCACCCAACTGAACGCCAGCCCTGAGAAGGTTGCTGAAGAGTGGGCCTACACCGCCAAGGTGCTGGAACTGACTCCGCCACCAGCGGTGATTGCGCCGGCTGTGAAGCCAGTGACTGTCGATACGGATGCGAAAGCGCCGAAGGCTAATGCTGCGAGTGATATGGCTCTGTAACTAGAAGCTAAATCAAAAAAAGCCCACTGAACCGGCGACGGTCAGTGGGCTTTTTTGCTCTCGGATCCCTCGAAATACCCCTGATTCCCTGTAGGAGCGAGCCTGCTCGCGAAAAACGCCAGGACAACGCGGGCACTCAGGCAGCGCGCGTTATCGTTGACGTCCATCGCGAGCAAGCTCGCTCCTACAAACTGGCGTTTATGCAATTTGGACAGACCATTGCCTTGGCGGCAGCAGACGAGGGCAGTTTTTAGACTGATGTGAAAAAGCCCACTGAACCGGCGACGGTCAGTGGGTTTTTTTATGGGCGATGGCACAGGCAGCGCTTTGAACTCGGAGTGTCTACGCCGGCCATATCAGGAGTTCTTGTCATCAATTGTCAAGTCACTGACGCTCAATGAGAAGCAGTCAGTTTGGCCCTGACGATACTGGTTTGTTTTCCGACCTCGGTAAGGCGAAACCGTAAGCCTGATACCTCTCCGCCCTGGCGGGAATTTGTAGGAGCGAGCTGGCTCGCGATGGACTCAAGTGCGCTGCGTTTAGTCAGTAAGCACGCGTTTTCGTTAACGATCATCGCGAGCAAGCTCGCTCCCACAATCAGTTGCATCTCAATAAAACAATCATAGAGAGCGCAGAATGAAGTTCAGTTTTGTAGACAGCAGCCAGCCGAGCCGCCGGCGGGTTTTACGCGATGCTTTCACTTTGGCTTTGGCGGCGTCGCCGTTGGCAAGCCTGGCCAGGGCAGCCGACGAATCCGCAGCGGCCAGCGAATCCGTCGAAGACGTGACCTTTGCCGCAGGCCCACGACCGCTGGTGCAATACCCGCAAAAACGCCCGTTGACCCTGGTGACCACTCGGCCGCCGCATCTGGAGACGCCGTTCCCGGTGTTCAATGAAGGGCCGATCACGCCCAATGACGCCTTTTTCGTGCGTTACCACCTGGCCAATTTCCCTACCAGCATCGATCCGGACAGCTACCGCCTGACGATCAAGGGCTCGGTCGACACGCCGCTGTCGCTTTCCCTTGCCGAGCTCAAGGCCCTTGCCGCCCCGGTGGAAGTGGTGGCCGTCAATCAGTGTTCGGGTAACAGCCGTGGCTTCTCGATGCCTCGGGTGTTCGGCGCGCAGTTGGGTAATGGCTCCATGGGCAATGCGCGGTGGGTGGGGGTACCGCTCAAGGCGGTGCTGGAAAAGGCCGGTGTGAAAGCCGGTGCCGCGCAGGTGACTTTCCGTGGGCTGGACAAACCGGTGCTGCCGAGCACGCCGGAGTTCATCAAGGCGCTGGACATCAGCCATGCCATGGACGGCGAGCCGATGATCGCCTGGTCGATGAATGGCACCGACCTGCCATTTCTCAACGGATACCCGATTCGTCTGGTGGTGCCAGGCTACTTCGGCACGTACTGGGTCAAGCACCTGAGTGAGATCGAAGTCGTCGACCACACCTACGACGGTTTCTTCATGGCCAAGGGTTACCGGGTTCCGGATAACGATTGCTTCTGCATTGCCCCAGGCACCACGGCGGCGAAAACCCAGCCGATTTCCAGATTGCCGGTCCGCAGTTTCATCACCAGTGTTAAACACGGCGATGTATTGCCGCTGAACAAAAGCGTGGTGCTCAAGGGCATCGCGTTCGACGGTGGCTTTGGGGTCAACAAGGTGGAGGTGTCGATCGACGGCGGAAAAACCTGGCGTGAATCCACGCTCGGGCAGGACCTTGGCCGTTACTCCTTCCGTGAGTGGACGCTGCCGATCACCTTTACCGGCAAGGGCGCCACACCGTTGATGGTGCGGGCCAGCAACAGTGCTGGCGAGACGCAACCGCTGCAGGCCGACTGGAACCCAGCGGGCTACCGCCGCCACGTCGTCGAAACCACCCACGTGACCGTCGCCTGAGGAGGGCCGCATGAAACTTGTGAAATGCATGACCGCCTTGCTCTGCGCGGCTCAGGTTTGTCTGGCGACCCTGGCTGGCGCCGCACCGCTGACCATCACGCTGCCGCCTGAAACGGCTGCGTTCAAGCCCAGCACGATGCCTGGCTACGCTTTGGCGCAGCAGAAGTGTTCCGTCTGCCATTCGGCCGACTACATCAACTTCCAGCCGCCTGGTATGAGCCTGGCGCAGTGGACCGCTGAAGCGGGCAAGATGCAGCACGTGTACGGTGCCCCGATCAGCGACCGGGATGTGAGTGTTATCGGCGCTTACCTGGCGGTGACCTACGGCAGTGCGAAGGCCAATGATGCCGATGTTCTGGCGGCCTCGAGCGCCCCGGTGGTGGCTGGGGCTGGGGCAAAAGTCGATGCCAAGGTCTTGCTGCAGAACAACGCCTGTCTGTCCTGCCACGCGACCGATCACAAGGTGGTAGGCCCGGCCTACCGCGATGTGGCGGCCAAATATGCCAAGGACCCGCAGGCAATGGACAGGCTTATGTCCAGCATCCAGCACGGCGGCAGCGGAAAGTGGGGGGATGTGCCTATGCCGCCGTTCGCGCAGTTGAGCCCGGACGACCTGAAAAGCCTGGCGACTTTTATCCTGCAGCAGTAGGTCAGTCTCAGCCTGCTGCGAAAAGCCCACTGAACCGGCGACGGTCAGCGGGCTTTCTTGTGGGCGCTGGTTTATTCAAGACATCGAGGAGTGGGTTGCACTGAAGCGCTTGAGAATGTCCTGGTACATTTTCGTCCGTCGATGACCTTGGCCATATCCGCCCGCAGCAGCGACGGTGCCAGACTGGACGTGGTCCAGGTACTTGAAGATTTTGCCGGGCGAAAGGAACACGACTTTGTAGCCAAGCCTGATCACGCGGTCTTGCAGCTCATAACCGGGCACGCGGTCATCGATCTGAAAATGCAAACCCTGCTGCTTCATCAGCCTGCCATTCCATAGCGTGCAAAAGCTTTTCAAGTGGGTTTCCTTGTAGGGCTTCGGGTCCTTCGAGCGCAGGCCGAGCGATTGCTTCAGGCGTCGGTAGTGGTGCTTGATCAGGCGTGAAGTGAAGCGCCAAACGGTCCTTGGCAGTCCGCGGTTGAGTTGCTCCGTGCAACCGACCGCGATGACGTTTTGATCCTTGGTGCAGTGGTCCATCATCATCGCAAAGACGTTTGCATCGAAGACGAACGTGTCGGTGTGCATCAGGAACAGGTAGTCGGTATTGACCCTGGCCAGCGCCATGTCCAGCGCTTTGCCATGGGCGATGTGCCCCGGTTCTTTGGTGGGGGCATCGCGTTCGATCAGGTTGATCCAGTCGAGCGAGCGCAAATACTCGACGCTGGCGTCCGCCGAACCGTTATCGACCACCCAGACCGCAATGCCTGATTTTTGGACATGCTCCTGCAACAGTTCCAGGCAGATCCTGGTGAGCTCCGGGGTTTTGTAATTGACCAGAACGATGCTGAACGGTGGCTTGGCGTTTGTATCGACACTACCCATCTTCGAAATGCTCGACTACCCGAAAGTGTCGAAGACTAAAGGGGCAACCTTAGCCCAAGCTTAATTTCACCTGGGCGACACAGATGCGGGCTATCGCTGCCTGACGCCTTCGAACGAACCTGTGCGTACTTCGCCACTGCGGATGTAGCGGGCGATCAGCACGCCCCCGGGTGAGCTGATCGAATTCACCAGGGTGAAGGCAGACGCTTGTGCGTTGTCGTCGAACAGGCGCTTGCCGCGCCCCAGCAGGATGGGATGAATCATCAGCCGCAGCTCGTCCACCAGGCCGGCGGCAAGCAGTTGGCGCACCAGATCGCCGCTGCCTTGGGTCAGTAGCTGAGGACCGTCCTGGTGTTTAAGCGCGTTGATCGCGTCGACCAGGTTGCCCTTCAGCGCATGACTGTTGTGCCAGGCCAGCGAGTCGGCGCGATGGGTGGCCACATGCTTGGGGACGGCGTTGAACAGGTCAGCGATGGTGTGATGGGTTGAATCGGCCTGAATGTTCGGCCAATAGGCGGCGAAGATGTCGTAGGTGCGACGCCCCAGCAGCAACTCGAATGGCTGTGAAAACAGGTCCATTACGGCCTGGCCGGTGGTTTTGTCGGCGTAGGGCACGATCCAGCCACCGAAGCGGAATCCGCTACTGGAATCCTCTTCGGGCCCGCCAGGCGCTTGCATGACGCCGTCCAGACTCACGAATGCGGCAACGGTCAGTGTGCGCATGCTCTTCTCCTGATTCATTCCGGTTTAAGCGTTTAGACAGGGAAGTCTGCAATTCCTTGAGACCGTTCCCTGAAAGGTAGTCGAACCAGACGCTGTGAGATCGACAACAAAGTGCGCGGCCCATATACGACGAAGGTCGTATGGTGGTCTGTGTGGGTGCGTGTTAGCGAGGATTTGTCTTGAAGGTGCAATTGCAAATTTGTATCATTCGGTTTCAATTCAGCGAAGCAGGGAACGCAGCGCCAAAACAATAATAAGGTCAAGGCAATGCTCAAAATGCTTCTCGTGTACGGTCATCTGCTCGCTACGTGTATTGCCCTGGGGAGGGTGTTGCAGGCGGATCACAAGCTTTGGAGTTGGCGCAAGGAAGTACTGGACCAGGCGAGGCTTGAATACCTCGATGAAACTCAGAAGATCGTCAGCCTTGCACTGCTGGCCCTTTGGGCAAGTGGACTGTTGCTGGTGCTTCAGGGTTACCTCAATGAAGGCGACGCGTATCTGCTCAATCAGAAACTCTGGGCCAAGGTGACGGTCGTCGCGCTGCTGAGCCTCAACGGTGCACTCTTGCATCGAGTCGGCTTCCCGCTGCTGCAAAAGGCTCCATTCGTCGCACTGCGCAGTGCAGGCCGCACGCGGCTCGCCTTGTTGGGTGCGCTTTCCATGAGCGGTTGGCTATTCGCCGCTTTCCTGGGCGTGGCTCGAGCCTGGAATCACGTGTTGCCTTACCTGCATGTGATGGGCGCATTCGTCGCATTCTCGTTGCTGGCCTGTTGCGTGGCACTGGCAGTTGCCGGCAGGGCGGGCAGTGTCGATGCGCCAAAATCCTCGGTACCGGGGTAGCGATCAGCACGGCGTATTTCATACCTGTAAATTCGGGTCAGCTTCATTGCGCGGGAAAAGTTCCCGCGCATAAAATTCAGGCGAAGCTGTAAGTCTGACGAATTGCTCCCAAGCTGCTCCCGGATAGCAACGGGTATTGCGTTGGCACGGCTCTCGGTAAATTCATGGGATTATTTCCCACGCGGCTATACTGGGGTTATCTACCCAGGAATTCGCTGAATGCAATCGTCAACGCTGCCCACCTCGCTCCTCAAAGCCTTGCGGCATGTCATGCAGCCGCTGGTGCGCCTGATGCTGCGCAAAGGCGTCACCTACCTGGTGTTTGCCGACCTGCTCAAGGAGGTTTTCGTCGAAGTGGCGGACCGTGAGTTCCGCCTGGGCGAGAAGGCACCGACCGACAGCCGCATCAGCCTACTCACCGGTGTGCACCGCAAGGATGTACGGCGCTTGCGCAATACCGCTGATCCGGCTGCTTCCACGCTTCCGGAAAACATCACGTTCGGTGCGCAATTGGTCAACGCCTGGGCCAGCGCGCCCTTCTGCAACGACGCCGGCCAGCCACTGCCGTTGCCTCGATTGGCCAGTGTCGGCGGCGACCGCTCCTTTGACGCCTTGGTGGCGAAGGTCAGTACCGATATCAGGGCACGGGTGGTGCTGGACGAGTGGCTGCGCCTGGGGGTCGTGCGCCTTGACGAACAAGAGCGCGTGCACCTTGAAGCCCAGGCCTTCGTGCCGCAAAAGGGCTTCGATGAGAAAGCGGCTTATCTGGGGCACAATCTGCACGATCATGCCTGCGCTGCGGTTCACAACCTGAGCAGCGAAGCCCCGGCCTTTTTTGAACGCAGCGTCCACTATGACGCACTGGCCCCGATGAGCGTCGAGGCGTTACGCGAAGCCGTGGCCAGCGAGGGAATGCAGGCCCTGTTGAGCTTCAACCGACTCGCTGCCGAACTGGAGTTCCGGGACCTGCCCAGCCTTGAACCGCGCCAGCGCATCACAGTCGGCTTGTACTTCTACACTGAAGCTTCCGATCCCAATTCGCCAACAGCCCCTGAACCATGACCGTCAAATTGCGCCTGATTCGTGCAGTCGCCCTCGTTCTGGGCCTCGGGCTTGCAAGTGTGTTGCAAGCCGCCCCAGCCTGTGTCAGCCAGAATGATGCGGGCACCAGCGAAGTGCCGGTCATCGAGGCACCTGGTGGCACCGGCGGCACGGGCGCAGCACCTGGCGGCATGGGCGGTACCGGCATCGACACCGACAACGGCGGGATCGGTGGTACCGGCGTACCACTGAAAAAGAGCCCTGGCGGCATTGGCGGCACCGGTGCCGTTGCAGGCGGAGTGGGTGGCACGGGCATCAGCAACGATAACGGAGGAATCGGTGGCACCGGCATTGTCGGCACCATCACCGGGTTCGCCTCGATCTGCGTCAATGGTGTGGAAGTGCACTTCAACAAAAACGTTCCTGTCAGCGAGAACGGCATCGCCAGCTCCAGTGCCCGCCTGGCGGTAGGCCAAGTGATTGCCGTGGAGGCGTTCAACTCCCGGCGCGGTCTGGAGGCCGGGCGCATTTCTATACTGCACGCCTACGAAGGCCCTTTGACAGCCCTGCCGCGCGACTCCATGCCGATGCGCGTCATGGGGCAACCGGTACGCCTGGCCAACGGTGCCCAGGTCGCTGCCGGCCTGCGTCCGGGGGATCCCGTGCGGGTCAGCGGGCTGCGCGATGCTCGTGGCGAAGTGGTGGCCAGTCGCATCGATCGGGCGCCCGGCCTCAAGGAGGCCAGTGCCATCGGCCCGGTGGATCGCAGTGGCTATCTCCAGGGGCTCAAGCTCAGCAATTACCCAGGCCCGGCGCAGGAAATGCTGGTGCGCGGCCATTGGTCCGGCCGCGAGCTGGACGTGAACCAAAGCCGCCCCGATCCGAGCCTGCCTTTCATTGGCCGGGCACACAATGCGGTGATCGAGGGTCTGGTACAGGGCCGGCAGGACCGCCATTTGGTGGTGGGCGGCATTAATGTGACGCTGGCGCACGACACCGTGTTTGTCGGTGTGCAGGCTTCGGAGCTGGCGCTGGATCGACGGGTGCGGATCAACGGCGTGTTCACCGGCGCGCGGGAGGTGCAGGCAACGCGTATTGAATTGCCCCGCGATCGCTCCGATTCACCAGTGAGCAACCGGCACGGACGACATGGCACCAACGAGCTAGACACCGACGACTCAAGTGGCTCGGGCAACTCGATCGACTCAAGCGGCTCGGGCAACTCGATCGACTCAAGTGGCTCCGACAACTCCGGCAACTCTGACAGCTCGGGGAGTTCAGGGAGCTCGGGCGGTGACAGGAACGGCCGCTCCGAGAGCGAAGGCCGCGTTGTCGACGATGCTCGCCACGGGGGGAGTGACAGTCATGGCGGTGGCGACAAGATTGAACGCGTGGACGTGGACGTGGATGTGGATGTGGATGTGGATGTGGACAAGTCCGGCAAGTCAGAGCGAGTCGAGAGGGTCGAGCAATCCGGCAGAATCGAGAAAGTGGAGAGGGTAGAGAAGGTAGAGAAGGTGGAGAAGGTGGAGAAAGTCGAACGTCCGGAGAAGGTCGAGAAAGTTGATCGGCCAGAAAAGGTTGAGAAGATAGACAAAGTTGATCGGCCAGAAAAAGTTGAGAAGGTCGAAAAAGTCGAGCCGGTTGAAAAAGTCGATCGCTCTGGCAAGTCGGGTTAAGCAGTGCAGTCATGATGCACTTTCGTCATAAGTAACTAGGCTGGGTAAGTCACGCAACAAATCATGCGTGTGAACTTCGATGACGTCAGACACGAGGTGAACATGGATCCCAAGCGCATCCTGCTCGTCGGTTGGCTTGCCAGCCTGGCTTTGCCGACCTTGGCCGATACCTTTACGACCTCGATCGGAACCGACTACTCACGAGGCGACTATGGCACCGGTACGACTTCCGAAACATGGTACGTCCCGCTGGTGGGCAGATATGAAACCGGCCCCATGACCTACAAGCTCACCGTGCCCTGGCTGCGCATCACCAATCCTTCGGTCGGCCCTGACGGCGAGCCGCTGCCCGGCGGCTGCGGCAAGGTGGAAAGCGGTCTGGGCGACACCGTTGCCGGTGCCGACTATGCTGTGCTGGACGGCAGCGTTGGCGGGCTGTTCGTGGACCTGATCGGCAAGGTCAAGTTGCCAACCGCCGACGAAGACGAGTGCCTGGGCACCGGCAAAACCGACTATTCCGCCCAGGTCGATGTCGCCAAAGCCTTCGGTCCTGTGACCGGGTTCGCGACCCTGGGCTGGAAAAAGTTCGGCGACCCGTCGGGCTCCGACTTCGACAACCCGATATTCGCCGGCCTGGGCTTTGCCATGCCCGTGTTCGTGCGCACCACGGCGGGCGTGTCCTACGACTGGCGGCAGAAGGTCGTTTCCACGGGTGACGAAATCAAGGAGCTGACGCTCTTCCTCACGCACAAGCTCAATCAGGAATGGAAGTTTCAGTTATATGCCGTCAAGGGCTTTTCCGACGCCAGCCCGGACGGCGAGGCCGGGCTGTTGCTCAGCCACGCTTTCTGATTCCTGGCCATTGCCTGTCAGGTAACTTCCAGCATTGATGCGTTTCACCGCCTCGACTCAGGCCCTTGCCTCACTCCCGGGCGTTTTGCAGTTCAGTTTTTCTTCTTGATCAGTTTATTGATGTAGTACTTCAGGCTCAAACGATCCTTGGGCCTTGGTTTGTAGTGGGTTTTGTTTCTTTGTGCCGGATCGATCGCCATGGTTCCCGCGGTGTAGTAATAAAGCGCAATAGACCTGCGGGTGATGTGTTCCGGAGTCGTTAAAGGCTCCGGGTGCCCATGATTGCTGTCCTTGTCTGTGTTGAAAATGACACAGCGATTGTAGATGGGCAGGACTTTTTTAAGGCAGGTCTTCATGCCGACATCCCAAAGTTCCAGGTTGCCGCCGTATTCCTCTTGCCAGTCTTCATTCAGATAAATGATGATGTTCAGTCTGCGTTCAACATTAAGTTTTTTGTTGAGCCGGAAGTCCGAGTGCACCCCCAGGAAACCACCGCTTTTTGTTTCGTGCAGACCGCCACCGGTAAAGTAGGGGTCGGGTATCAAGCCTTCGATGCCAGTGAGCTTTTCAAGAAACTGCAACATGGGGGCCGAGTTAAAGGCGTTGAAAACAGTCTTCAAATAAGGGTCGCATTCGTTGGGACTGATTTGACGTTTGCGTTGACCTTTATAGCCGCGCTCGTAGAGCATTTCGTTGTTGGTTGGCTCGACCGGGAAATGCGAGCAGATGCTCGCAATCAGGTCTTCGTGCAAGAAGTTGTCGATGACTATGTGCGGAAATGGCGTAGCCTGAACATAGCTATCGGTCAATGAGGCACCAAAGGCGCTGGCGGCATTCTGGTCGAAATCAAGCTCCGGGGACAGGGTGATAGGTAGTGCCTGAGTGATGGGTGCCATTACCGCTCCAATGACCTGATATAAAAACCTGTGGGTGACTTCACGCAGCGTTGAATGCACTGCTCGTTGCGTCTATTCGCAACTCAATTTGTTCTGTCGTCCTTGTTCAGACGCTTAAGGATGTTGTTGTACATTTTGGTTCGTCTATGATTTTTAGCATAGCCGCCAACCGCTGCAACAGTGCCGGACTGAATGTGATCCAGATAGCTGAAAATTTTACGCGGTGATAGCATTTCAACGACATAACCCAGTTCGGTCATGCGGTCCTGAAGCGTATAGCCTGGCACGCGATCATCCATCGAAAAGTGCATGTTGTGCTGTTTTACAAGTTTGCAGTTCCACAATGTGCAGAAACTTTTCAAGTAGACTTCTTTGTACGGCTTTGGTTCTCTGGAACGCAATCCCATGGAGATTTTCAGGCGTCTGAAGTGATGCTTGAATAGTCGTGAGCTATAGCGCCAGACAGTTCTGGCGGTGCCGCGGTTAATTTGCTCGACACAACCGACGGCCACGACTTTTGGGTTTTTCAAACATTTATTCAGCATCATCGGAAAAACATTCTTGTCGAAAACAAATGTATCGGTGTGCATCAGGAATAAATAATCGGTGTCAATTCGCTCGAGAACCAGGTCAAGTGCCTTGCCATGGGCAATATGGCCCGCCTCTGGTTCGGAAACAGAGCGTTCAATCAAATTGATCCAGTCAAGCGTTCGTAAGTACTCAGTGCTTTCATCGGCGGAATAGTTGTCAACCACCCATACCGGGACGCTGTTGCTGCCAAAATGCTGGTGTAATAAGTCCAGGCATATCTTGGTGATTTCAGGTGTTTTGTAATTTACTATAACTACGCTGAAGGTTTTGGAGTTTTCAGTCAGTAAATCAGGGTTGTTCATCGTTCAGGTGCTCAATGTTATTCTATTTAATTGTATGAATTAATTTGTATACAATTTTTTCTTGTTCGCCGCGCAAAAACTTGCATGGCCATAGAGCACAATTTTTTAAGTCGCTTAGTCATGCATAATAACCACGGGCTGCTCAGACCCGATGGAGAGCAGTAGAAGCGGACTTCATCGTATAAGGATCTGCTCTGCAGGTAAACATTTTGACTTGATTCGTTACATCAGGAGGCTGGCCGGGCCAGCATCCCGGGACGGTGTGAACTGCTCTTGCGCAAGGCATTCAGGCAATTTGTTACGTCATGTGGTGTGCCAGCACGTTCTGCAATTCACTGCTTGTAGCCAATCTGCCGCAACAGGTTCTTGCGCCACAGGATGTCTTCATCGCCTTCGATGTCATTGGCACAAAAGCCATCCACTACACCAAGGATCGCTCGCCCTTGCTGCGTCTCAGCGAGAATCACTTCGGTTGGATTGGCTGTTGCACAAAAAATACGGCATACCTCTGGAACCATTTTGATGGTGTTCAACACGTTCAGCGGATAGAAACCGTCGCCCAGGAAAATGATGAAACTATGGCCGGCGGCGATGGCTTTCGCATTTTTCTGTGCAAGTTCAATCATTGAGCTATCGGTGCCAGACCATCTCACCAGGCATTGACCAGAGGCTTCACAAAAGGCCACGCCAAACTGGATACCTGGCACGGTATTGACCAGCGCTTCGTGGATGTCCTCGACGGACTTGATGAAGTGCGTCTGGCCCAGAATGAAGTTCGTCGCATCCGGCTTTTCGATTTTCAACGTGATGAGTTGCATCTCAAACGCCTCCTTTCACGATGTTGCCAGGAGAGCCTGGCCACAAACCAAAGCATAGCTACTCATTGGTTATTGCTGCGTCCTCTGTCTGTTTTTGGCCAATTGCTCAACGCGTGCCTTGGACCTGATATGTGGTCGTTGACACTTGGGCTGAGGGTACTAATCTAAGATGTGTGGGAATATTTCCCACGCATAGATACCAGCTGGCTTTGAGGGACCGTACGGATACCGCAGTGGCTCGCTATTGCTGCAGATTGATGGCCGTGCCGGTTGGCGGGCCGCTCCAATGGGCGGCCGGGAACTCACTGGACATTGCGTTCGATACGGAGGTGAAAACGCAACTCCAATCGGAGGTGCATCATGCTGCTCAAGAAATGTTTGTTGGCTCTGGCAATAGGCGGGGTACTGTCGGCATCGACTGTCCTGGTGCCCGATTACATCAGTAGTTTCTCCAGCGTGTATGCCAAAGATGGCGGCAGCGGCGGTGGTGGTAGCGGCGGAGGCGGTGGCGGTCACGGCGGTGGCGGCGGTTCCGGAGGCGGTGGTCACGGTGGTGGCGGCGGCTCCGGAGGCGGTGGTCACGGTGGTGGCGGCGGCTCCGGAGGCGGCGGTCACGGTGGTGACGGCGGTGGCGGAGGCGGCCATGGTGGCGGCAGCGGCAGCGGCGGTGGCTCCGGCAGTGGAGGCTCCGGAGGCGGTGGTCACGGTGGTGACGGCGGTGGCGGTCATGGAGGAGAGGGTGGCGGTCATGGTGGTGACGGCCACGACGGTGACGGTCGTGGAGGCCCGGGACGCGGCGACGCTGACCATGGTGGTATAGCCGGGAACAAAGGCCCGGGCAATGCGCGTGACAACGACAACGCCAAAGACAATGATAACGATGCCGCAGATGCTGCCAGGGACGCGGCCAGGGCTGATGCCAATGCAGCCCGGGACGCTGCTCGGGCTGATGCAGATGCAGCGCGGGATGCGGCAAAAGCGACTGCGGATGCCGCCCGTGACGCCGCCAGAGCTGAGGCGGATGCAGCCCGGGATGCCGCAAGAGCTGCTGGCGTATCGCGCGCAGAAGCGGATGCAGCCAGAGACGCTGCCCGGGCCGCTGCGGATGCAGCCAGGGACGCTGCCAAGGCCGAGGCAGATGCAGCCAGAGATGCTGCTCGGGCTACTGCGGATGCCGCGAGGGACGCAGCCAAAGCCGAGGCGAACGCAGCCAGAGAGGCTGCCAAAGCTGAGGCGAGGGATGTAGCGGACGCCCCGGATGCACCGGATGCACCGGATGCTCCAGACGCACCGGATGCACTGGATGCACCGGATGCTCCAGACGCACCAGATGCACCAGACGCGCCGGATTTCGACACGGCTGAGGTGCAGAACTAGGCCTGCATGTTCGGCATTGAACACTGCAGGCATCCCGTAGATTACGTCCGGGGAGTTTGAAGGACGTATCGGCAATGAGTCGCAAGCCCTGAAGAATCTCGGGGCTTGCGACTTTTTTTCGAAGTCTGTTGCAGGTCCGAAACACTGACGAGGAAGACGCAAAAGAAGACGGAACTGGGCGGGTAAGCAATTGCCAGCCGTTCAAAATCCCCCGAACCCTCCGTTTTTCCTGAACCAGCCGATTTAACGGGTTAGTCCGGCACGACAATATGTGCCGGACACTTCCACCACCGGAATTTACTTGTTAATCGACACGATCGAGGCGCTGTTACCCTCTAGCCGGAAGGAAAACGATACCCGGTCTCCAGGCGCCAACCCTGACAACTGATCTTGCGTCACGGAAAACGCCATCGTCATCGGTGGCCATTGCAGGGCGGGAACGGCGCCGTGGGAGATGGTCACCGTATGCTTCGCAGTATCGATAGCCTTGATCGTGCCTTCGGCATTGGATACCGGAGCTTGTTTTGTTTCCTGCTTCATCGGCATGCCTTCCATGCCGTCCATTTTCATGCCCGGCATGTCCTGCGCGTGGGCAGAAAGTGAAAGCACGAATAGGGTGCTTGCGACTGCGGTCAGGGTGAGTTTCATATGACTTTACCTTGATGTGTGGTGGGTGCAGGCAGGAGGTGTCGGCGGCGCATCAATCGATAGGCTGCCGGAATGACAAACAGGGACAGCAAGGGAGCCGTGACCATGCCGCCGACCATGGGCGCGGCGATACGGCTCATCACCTCACTACCGGTTCCGCTGCCCAACAGAATGGGCAGCAGACCGGCAATGATGACGGCAACGGTCATGGCCTTGGGTCGAACGCGCTGCACGGCGCCTTCACGAATCGCCGCCACCAGCCCGCGTTCAGTGCTGTCACCGAGGTCTTCTCGTTCGGCCCAGGCGTTTTTCAGGTAGAGCAACATAATCACGCCGAACTCGGCAGAAACGCCGGCCAAGGCGATGAAGCCGACCCCCGTGGCGACTGACAGGTTGAAGCCCAACAGATAGAGAAACCATGCCCCCCCAGTCAGTGCGAATGGCAGAGTGGCCATGATCAGCAGGGCCTCATCGAATCGGGCAAAAGTCAGGTAGAGCAACACGAAGATGATCAGCAGCGTGGCAGGCACCACCAGTTTGAGTCGTGCGTTGGCTCTTTCGAGAAACTCGAACTGTCCCGAGTAACTGAGGCTCATGCCTGGCTGCAACCTGACCTGTTCATTGACGACCCGACGAAGATCGGCAACCACCGAGTCAATATCCCTGCCTCGAACATCGATGTACACCCAGCCTGAAGGCCGTGCGTTCTCGCTCTTGAGCATCGGTGGGCCGTCACTGACCTTGACCTTCGCCACTGTGCCAAGGGTGATCTGACTACCCAGCGGGGTGTAGATCGGCAGTCGTTCCAGGGCGCCGAGCGAGTCGCGCCACTCCCGTGGGTAACGTACGCTGATCGGGAAACGTGCCAGACCTTCAATGGTCTCCCCGACATTTTCACCACCGATGGCACCGGCCACGATGGACTGCACATCGGCGATGTTCAGCCCGTAACGAGCAGCAGCCTTGCGGTCGATATCCACATCGATGTAGCGGCCGCCAGTCAGCCGCTCGGCCAGGGCCGAACTGACACCGGGCACGTCCTTGGCCACTCGCTCGACCGCCTGGGTGACCGCATCGATTTCCGCCAGATTGGTGCCGGCAACCTTCACACCGATCGGGCTCTTTATACCCGTCGCCAGCATGTCGATACGGTTACGAATCGGCGGTATCCAGATGTTGGTCAAACCGGGAACGCGCACCACGCGATCCAGTTCCTCCACCAGTTTTTCCTGAGTCATGCCTGCACGCCATTGCTCATGTGGTTTGAACTGGATGGTGGTTTCGAACATTTCCAGCGGTGCCGGGTCGGTGGCGGTTTCGGCACGACCGGCTTTACCGAAGACGTGTTCGACCTCTGGTACGGTCTTGATCAACCGGTCGGTCTGTTGCAGCAGTTGCGCCGCTTTCTGCGCCGACAATCCCGGCAGGGCAGAAGGCATATAGAGCAGGTCGCCCTCGTCCAGCGGGGGGAGAAACTCGCCACCCAGGCGAGACATTGGCCATAGCGCACTGACAAAAACCAACAGCGCGACCAGTAGCGTGATCTTTGGGCGGCGCAAGACCGCGTCCAGGGCCGGCTGATAGATTCGAATCAACCACCGGTTCAACGGATTCTGTTGTTCACTGGGAATTCGCCCCCGAATCCAGTAGCCCATCAGCACCGGTACCAGGGTCACTGACAATCCCGCCGCTGCGGCCATGGCATAGGTCTTGGTGAAAGCCAAAGGGCCGAACAGCCGTCCTTCCTGAGCTTGCAGCGTGAACACCGGAATGAACGACAGGGTGATGATCAGCAGACAGAAGAAAAGCGCCGGGCCTACCTCCACCGCTGCTTCGGTCATTACATGCCAATGACGCTCGCCCTTCAGTTCCTCCCCAGGATTGGCTACGTGCCAGGCCTCAATCTTTTTGTGGGCGTTCTCGATCATCACCACGGCGGCATCGACCATGGCGCCGATGGCGATGGCAATTCCGCCCAAGGACATGATGTTGGCGTTGATGCCTTGGTAGTGCATGACGACGAAGGCAGCAAGCACCCCCACCGGCAGCGAAATGATCGCTACCAGCGATGAGCGCAAGTGCCAAAGAAAGATCCCGCAGACCAACGCGACGACGATGAACTCTTCGATGAGCTTGTGGCTGAGGTTTTCCACCGCGCGGTCGATCAGCTTGCTGCGGTCGTAGGTGGTGACGATTTCCACCCCGGCCGGCAGACTGCTTTTCAGTTCGTCGAGTTTGGTCTTGACCGCTGCAATGGTCTGGCGAGCGTTCTTGCCGCTGCGCAAAATCACCACGCCGCCGACGGTCTCGCCTTCGCCGTCGAGTTCCGTGATGCCACGGCGCATTTCCGGTCCCAATTGGATCGTGGCAACATCGCCAAGGGTCACCGGCACACCGCCCGAACCCAGCTTGAGCGGGATTGCCCGAAAGTCATTGAGCGTTTTCAAGTAGCCGGACGCGCGCACAATGAACTCGGTCTCTGCCATCTCCAGCACCGCGCCACCGGTTTCCTGATTGGCCTTGCCGATAGCGTCGGTCACCTCAGCCTGAGTGATACCGAAGCTGGCCAGTTTCAGCGGGTCCAGCTGCACCTGGTACTGCTTGACCATGCCACCCACCGTGGCCACTTCCGCCACGTTGGGCAGGGCCTTGAGTTCGAACTTGAGAAACCAGTCCTGAAGCGCGCGCAGTTGCGCCAGGTCGTGGCCACCACTGCGATCCACCAGTGCGTACTGGTAGATCCAGCCCACTCCCGTCGCATCCGGCCCCAACGCCGGCTTGGCGCTGGCCGGCAACCGGCTTTGTACCTGGCTCAGGTACTCCAACACCCGCGAGCGAGCCCAGTACAAGTCCGTACCGTCTTCGAACAGCACGTAAACGAAGCTGTCGCCGAAGAAGGAGTAACCACGCACGGTTCTGGCGCCCGGCACCGAGAGCATGGTGGTGGCCAACGGATAGGTCACCTGATTCTCGACAATCTGCGGCGCTTGTCCTGCATAAGGGGTGCGGATGATCACCTGCACATCCGAGAGATCTGGCAGTGCATCAATGGGGGTGCTCTGCACCGTCCAGATACCCCAAGCCGTGACGAACAACGTCGCCAGTAGTACCAGGAACCGGTTGGCCACTGACCAACGAATGAGGGCAGCGATCATGGCTGGCTCCCCGATTTGGCCAGGCGCTCGACACGCAAGCCATCGTCGGTCTGGCTCACCGTGACCCGAACCTTGTCACCCGCCTTGAGGCCCTGCATCAGCGCCGCACTGGCGAGAGGGAAAGTCATCGTCATGCCAGGCATGCCCAGCGTCTTGAAAGGACCGTGGGCGAGCGTAACTTCTTTGTCGTTGATCTCAACGATCTGCCCATCCGCCTCATGCAAACTGGCGGCTGCTCCACTGGCGGGTGACTCTTGCTCGGAGGTAGTAACAATGCCCTTGAGACTGGCCTCGGAATCGAGGAGGAACTGGCCAGACGTAACCACCTTCCGGCCTTCTTCCAGACCTTTCAAAATCTCCGTCTTGCCATCGCTTTCCTGCCCGGGTTGCACCTCCACCGGGCGGTAGCGGCCGGCGTCTTCGGCGAGCATTACCAGGGCACGTCGCCCAGTGCGGATAACCGCCTCACTAGGCACCCACAACACACTGTGCCCGGTCGAGTGTTTGAGGCGGACCTGCGCGGTCAAACCTGGTCTCAGACGCCCGTCGGGATTGGGTAACTCGACACGTACGCGAAGGGTGCGGCTGTCCGGATTGGTCTCGGGCAAAATCGCGCTGACCTTGCCATTGAACATTGTCCCCGGGAAGGCGGGCAGTCGCGCTTCGACTGCCTGCCCCACGGTGATGGCTCCGGCATCCGATTCCGGAACGGCCACGGCGAGCCAGACACGGCTCAAGCCATTGACGCGTGCCAGAGTCTCGCCAGCCGCGACGGTCATACCCGCACGTACGTTCAACTCTTGCAGCACGCCGCTGATGGGGCTGGTGATCGTCAGGTTCGGCTGGACTTTGCCACTGCGCTCTACCTGGGTGATCAGCGCCGCGGGCATCCCTGTGAGCCGCAGTCGCTGGCGGGCCGCAACCAACAGGTCGGCATCAGCGTTGCGCTTGAGGGCAAGGAACTCTGTCTGGGCGGCCGCCCACTCCGGCACCAGGATATCCGCCAGTGCCGCATTGGCTTTGAGCAGGTCGCCTGGAGCATGGGCATAGACTCGCTCCACGAAGCCGGCTGTACGTGCCTGTATCACCGCCACATCACGTTCGTTGAATGCCAGGACACCTGTCACATCGAGGCTGGAGTCAAAGACTCCACGGGTGACGGTCGCAAAACGCAGACCGAGATTCTGGGTCAGACCCGGATCGATGCTGACGGTCGCACGATCCTCGACACCGCTGGCGTACCGGGGAACCAGTTGCATGTCCATGAAGGGGGACTTGCCCGGTTTATCGAACTTTTGCTGCGGGTACATGGGGTCGTACCAATACAGTGCCTTGCGTTCGTCCGGCGAATTGATTTTCTGCTCCCGGGCGGTAACAGGTACCTCGCTCATGCGCGGGTGAGCGAACCAGTAGCCACCGGCAACACCCAATGCCAACGAGACGCCAACCAGCAATGCTCCGTTCCATTTTTCAAGGATCATTGGCCGGACTCCCCATAAGCAAAATACAGACGCGCACTGGTCAGCGCTCGCTGCTCCTCCACGTCGATCTGTTTGAGTCGGGCTTCGATGAGTTCGCGTCGGGCGGCGACAACGGCGTTTAAATCGCCTGTGCCGGCACGGTAGCTGGCCATGCTGAGTTCGACCTTTTCCCTGGCCAGCGGCAGCAGGCTTTCCTGGTTGCGGCTTACCGCACGATTGAGGCGCTCATAGTCAGCCAGTTCATTTTCCAGTTGCTGAGTGTGCTCCCGTGACAGGGCTTCGCGCTCAGCCTCAAGCTGGCTGAGTTCAGCCTGTTTGGCTGCGATTTTGGGGTTTTGCCGGGAGTCAGGAAACAGTGGCAAGTCCCAGGACAATTGCACGCTGACCATGTCGCCGAACTGGCGATCGCGATGTTGATAGTCAAGCTCCCAACTCCAGTCTGACTTTTTCTCCGACTCGGCTTCACGAACCTTGGCTTGCGCTTCGCGGGTCATCGGCGCAAACGCTGCCAGCTCGGGGTGGTGTTGCAGTTTATGGGCGTAGCTCGAGGAATCGACAGGCCACTGCGGCAAGCTGCCCACAGGCTTGTCGTTGGCGGCGGAGCCAATCCAGCGTTTGAGGGCCGCTCGGGCCTGCGCTCTCTGGAGAACCAGATCGTCCTGCTGCTCCGCCAGTCGAGCCGCTTCTTGCCTGGGCGTCACCGCATCGGCGGGTTGAGCGCGACCACCAGCAATCCGGGCCAGGACGGTATCGGTCAGCAGGCGGTTTTCTTTGTAGAAGTCCTGGAACAGCGCATCTTTGCGCTCGACCGAGTAGCTGTTGATCCAGGCCAATGCCGTGGACTGGCGTACGTTCAGTCGTGCAACCCGACGCTCGGCGGCAGCGCGATCAACGGCGGCGTTGGCGACCTCGATGCGAGCTTTGCGTTTGTCACCGTTGGGCATCTCTTGCCTGACCCCGACCATTTGCATGGTCATGAAGTCGTCGTTGATGCTCCAGCGATCCGGGCCGCCGATGGGGTAGTTCTGCACACCTGCCAGCAACTTGGGGTCAGGTAATTCACCCGCTGGAATAGCCGCACTGCTGGCAGCCTGAATCTTTGCATCTTGTGCAGCCAGCGACGGCGCATTGTTTTCGGCCAGGCGCAGCGCTTCATCGAGGGTCAGCGCGGCAGCGAAGCTCGGCAATGCCAGTACGCTTGCCGCCAGACCGGCCACGAGGGACCAGCCTGTGCAATAGCACTTGGAGTTCATGTTTACGATTCCTGTGATCATCCACTGCACGCGTCAAAAAGACATGCGCACAGCCAGTCCATCCCGCTAATACGGAATGAGGCTCAATGTTGGACAGGAATCAAACGCGAGGCGGTCGCCATACCCCGGACGGGGTTTGTACGGGCATGGAATCACTGAAGAAGGAAACCACTACGGGGCTGAACACGGTTACAGGAGGCTTGAGGATCGAGACTTGCAGCATACCGCCTGTCTTGCATTCCTGGCCCGGCTTGCAGGGCTTGCCATGCTCTGTCGGGCTTTTCATGTCGTTGCAGCAGTCCATTCCCATGTCATCCATCATCGCCATGCCCATCGTCTTCATCGGGCACGGTTCTGTGGGCGCCTGGACACCCGCCATCCCGCTGAGGGGAAGCACCAGGCTAATCACGAAAATGAGGCAAAACCGCAGGTAGCGTTTCATGGGCTGGAGTGTAGAGGCTGAAATGGACTCTTTCAATTGGATGAATGTTCTCACAGCCTGCCGGCAAGAAGCGGGCGCTGGATTTCCATCGCTCACTTTTTCGCTGGTTTACCGCTGGCAGGGATGTGCAGGTACGACATCACGCTTTCTGTCAGTTCGGTTGCCAGTTTGACCGCTTCTTTATTGCGTGCCATCACGCCGGCGACCAAGCCTTCGATCAAGGCCAGTACGGCGATGTTGGAACTGGTCAGCACCGGGTGATCGCAAGGCGCAAACAGCGTGTGCTCGGCAATGCCGGTGAGCGGCGAGGCGGGTGAGTCGGTAATTGCCAGCACTGATGCGCCACGTTCATTGGCGAAGCGTGCCAGTTGCAGGGTGTCGAGGGAGTAGCGTGGCAGGGAGATCGCCAGCAGCACGTCCTGGTCGGTGATGGCGGCCAGACGGTAAGCGGCGTTTTCGTTACCGCCCTCCATGCTGATGGCAGTGGCGTCCGCACAAAAGGGCATCAGGGTCGAGGCGGCGAGACCGGCGAAGTAGACACTGTTGCCAAAGCCCAGAATGTAGATTTTGCGCGCTTTGGTCAGGCGAGTGACGAAGGCTTCAAAGGTGTCGGCGTGGTTGTTGCTCGCCGCGGTGGCCAGGTTGCTGCTGGCGCTCTGGAGTTGCTCATGCAGACCAAACGCGCCGCCCGGGCGATGGGCAAGTTCGTTGCGCAGTTTGTCGACCGGCGACACCATCTGCTGCAACGTTGCGACCAGTTCGGCCTTCATGCCGCTGTAGCCACCGAGGTCCAGTGCTTTGGCCAGGCGGTTGACGGCGGCGGGTGAGGTCAATGTTTCGTGAGCCATCTCCTCGATGGTCAGCGTCGCGGCTTTGAGCGGGTGACGCAGGATAAAGTCCGCGACCTTGCGCAATGACGGCGGCAGTTCGGAAACGATTTCCGTCAGTTTGCGCATGACCGGCGCGGCATAGACAGTGGTGTCTTTCGATGGGGTGGGCATATCCGGCTCAACATTTCCTGAAGGTGAGAGAAGGGCTGTGCCTGATGCCCTGACAAGGTTGGCTGGAGTGTATCCGAAGCCAACCTTGTCAGGGCAGCGCCGAGCAGTCGATGGGTAGGCGGCGGTCTTACTTCAAGCTCCCGGCCAGAAACTGCCGGAGGCGTTCGGACTGCGGGTTGACCAGCACTTCGCGCGGGTCGCCGCGCTCTTCGACAACGCCCTTGTGCAGGAACACCAGTTGGTTCGAAACCTCGCGGGCAAAGCCCATTTCGTGAGTCACCACCACCATGGTGCGGCCTTCCTGCGCCAGATCCTGCATGACTTTAAGCACTTCGCCGACCAGTTCGGGGTCGAGCGCCGAAGTCGGCTCATCAAACAGCATCACTTGCGGTTCCATCGCCAGTGCGCGGGCAATGGCCACGCGCTGCTGCTCGCCACCGGACATATGCGCCGGCCAGGCGTTCATGCGGTGCGCTACACCGACTTTGTTCAGGTAGTGCTCGGCCTTTTCCCGTGCCTCTTTCTTGCCCAGGCCCAGCACATGCACCGGGGCTTCCATGACGTTTTCCAGAGCGCTCATGTGTGACCAGAGGTTGAAGTGTTGAAATACCATCGATAGCTGCGAACGCATGCGTTGCAACTGCCTGGGTTCGGCCGCCTTCAGCCCGCCAAGCTTGTTGGCCACCAGCTTGAGCGGTTCACCATTGAGCACGATATTGCCCGCATTGGGTTGCTCCAACAGGTTGATGCAGCGCAGGAACGTACTTTTGCCAGAGCCGCTGGAGCCGATGATGCTGATCACGTCACCGGCCTGTGCTTGCAGGGACACGCCGTTGAGCACCTGGTGCGCGCCGTAACTTTTATGCAGGTCCTGAACTTCAAGTTTGTACATGGTTTGAACTCTCTGGAATCAGTCGCTGAGCAAGCGACCCTGGCGAATGGGGGTAGAACCGGCAACTTTGGCCAGCCACAATCCAGGCTGGGCAAAGCGCAGCCGTTCGCGGGCATAGAGAATGCCGTCGGTGCTGGCGCTCACCACGCTATGGCGGTCGGTCAGCGGGTCGATGACCTCGAACAGCGGATCGCCGACCTTGACCTGCGCGCCCAGCGGTTGCAGAAAACTCACCACACCGGGATGGGGCGCACAGGCGTACTGCGCACCGGCGAATGGCACGGCCTGGCAATGGCTCGGCGGTGCCGCTGGCCAGTCACCGCTGATCAGGCCTTGTTCGGCGAGATACCCGAGAATGGCTTGTGCACTGTCGACGCATTGCTCGCGTTCGGTGTCTGCCATGCCACGCAATTCAATGGTGGTGGCCACGCACGCCAGGGGAATGTTGGCTTGGGGAAACAGCTCGGCCAGGCGTAGCCATGCAATGGCGCAGGCTTCGTCGAAGGCACTGCCGCCCGCATTTTCGGCCAATAACGTGACCCCGGCACCGAGGCGAGCGGCCAGTGACTGCAGGCGTGGCCAGTTTTGCGGCATCGCATACAACAACATGATCGATTCGAAATCGCAGTGCAGGTCCAGCACCACATCGGCGTCGCAGGCATGCTGCAGCAACAGGCGGCGCAGGCCGTCGAGTTCCGAGGTCGGTGCCGGCATGGCGGCGAGGGCATCGCCCATGGCGCGGCGGATGAGTGCGATGTTGGCGTCGGCATCGTTTCCCAATCGGCCTTCCAGCAGCGGTGCAACGGCATCGACCAACTCCGGGAAGTCGCGATTGAAGTTCTTGCCGCTGGAGAACTCGAAGCGCCCCTGATGGGTGGCCTGGAACATCTGGGCGATACCGATCGGATTGGCCATTGGCACCAACTCGATCACCCCGGTCAGGCGACCTTGTGTTTCCAGTTCCAGAAGACGGCGCTTGAGCTCGACGGCGACGCGCATCCCTGGCAATTCGTCGGCATGCAATGACGCCTGGATGTACGCTTTGCGTGCTCCACTGCCAAAACGAAACAGTGACAGCGTTCGTTCGGTGCCCGAGGCACTCCACGGCAACAGGTATTGAATGTGCTCCATAGCAGCTCCTTAGTGCTTGCGCGGTGCCAGATACGCCAGCCAATGGCGCTCGGCCAGCTTGAACAGGCGCACCAGAATGAAGGTCAGGGCGAGGTAGAAGAGGCCGGCGGTGATAAACGCCTCGAACGGTAGATAGAACCGTGAGCTGACAGTACGCGCGGCCCCGGTGATGTCGACGAGGGTGACGATGGAGGCCAGGCTGGTGGTTTGCAGCATCATCAGCACCTCGTTGCTGTACTGCGGCAATGCCCGGCGCAAGGCCGACGGCATGAGAATGCGGCGATACAGGGTCAGGCGTGACATGCCCATGGCCCTGGCGGCTTCGATCTCGCCATGGGGGGTGGATTTCAAACTGCCGGCCAGCAGCTCTGCGCTGTAGGCACTGGTGTTGATCGCGAAGGCCAGGCAGGCGCAAAAGGTGGCGCTGGAGAGGTAAGGCCAGAGCGCGCTTTGGCGCACTGCTTCGAACTGCGCCAGGCCGTAATAGATCAGGAACAATTGCACCAGCATCGGCGTGCCGCGAATCACGTAGGTATAGAGCCAGGCCGGGAAGTTGATCAGCGGTGATCGCGACACCCGCATCAACGCCAGTGGAATCGCCAATACCAGGCCCAGGGCCAGGGAAATAAGCAGGACTTTGAGGGTCAACAAGGCGCCATTGAAGTACAGCGGCAGGTTTTCCCAAATCAGGTTGTAGTCGAGAATCATGGGCGGCTCCCCTCACAATTCGGCGGCTTTGATGCCGACCGAGTAGTGTTTTTCCAGATAGCGCAGCACCAGCAATGACAGGCTGGTGAGCATCAGGTACAGCGCCGCCACCGCGAGGAAAAACGTGAATGGCTCGTGTGTGGCATCCGCTGCGTTCTTGGCTTTGAACATCATGTCCTGCAAGCCGATCACCGAGATCAGCGCGGTGGACTTGGTCAGTACCAGCCAATTGTTGGTGAACCCGGGAATGGCGAAACGAATCATCTGCGGTACCAGAATTCGCCAGAACACCTGCGCACCGCCCATGCCATAGGCCACGCCGGCTTCGGCCTGACCTTTGGGGATTGCCATGAAGGCGCCGCGAAAGGTTTCCGAGAGGTAGGCGCCAAAAATGAAGCCCATGGTGCAGACGCCGGCGATAAAGGGGTTGATGTCGATATAGCGGGTGTAACCGAGCGCCAGGGCAATGCGGTTCACCAGATCCTGGCCGCCGTAGAAGATCAGCAGGATCAGCACCAGGTCTGGAATGCCGCGAATCAGGGTGGTGTAACTTTCCCCGAGCAGGGCCAGCCATTTGAGCGGTGACAGGCGAAAGGCCGCGCCGACCAGGCCCAGGGCAATCGCCAGGGACATGGAAGTCAGGGCCAGGTTTATGGTCAGCCAGGCGCCATCGAGAATGCTCGATCCGTAGCCGTGAAGCATGATGAAGTTCCTCAAGCGAGCGCCGCGAGGCGCGCAAGACAAGCCCGAATCGGCGCCTGCAATAGGCCGGCACCGGGGCTATGGGTAAGGCTTACTTGCCGTAGATATCGAACGCGAAGTACCTGGCCATCACTTGCTGGTACTTGCCGTTGGCGCGAATGGCGTCGATCGCGGCACTCAGGCGCGCAACGTTGGCACTGTCGCCTTTGCGCACGGCGATCCCGGCGCCACGGCCAAAATACTTCGGGTCGTTGATGTCGGGCCCTGTGAGGGTGAAGCCCTGGCCAGCCGGTGTTTTGATGAAGCTCTCATCGGTGTTGACGATGTCGGCGAGGGTGGCGTCCAGACGACCCGAGGCGAGATCGAGAAAGGCTTCATTTTGTGAGGAGTAGCGCACCACGACGACGCCGGCTTTTTCCAGTTGCTCGGTGGCAAAACGATCGTAAGTCGAGGAGCGTTGCACGCCGACTTTCTTGCCCTTGAGGTCCACCAAAGGATCATTGATCACGTTGCCGGCCTTCATCGCGAACTTGCCCGGTGTGTGGTAGTACTTTTTGCTGAAGTCCACGGACTTCATCCGGTCTTCGGTGATTGACATCGACGACAGCACGGCATCGATCTTGCGCACTTTGAGCGACGGGATCATGCCGTCGAACTCCTGAATGACCCACTCGCACTTGACCTTCATTTCTTCGCACAAGGCGTTGCCGATGTCGTAATCGAACCCGCTGACGTTGCCCTCTGGTGTCTTGAAGGAGAAGGGTGGGTAGGCGGCTTCGATACCGATACGCAGGCTGTCTTCGTCGGCATGTGCCAGGAAGCTGAAAGCGCATAGCGCCAGAGCACCTAGAAGTTCTGTCTTGTTCATATTGTTGACTCCTTGGAAGGCATTTGGGGGAAACGGGTGCCCGCCATCCAGGTTGGCGTGGTGGATCAGTCCTGTGATCGGCGAGCCTATAAATGACACAATAAAATTCTATATGCAAATAAACTGAAAATAAACATATCAGTTTTGATCGCGACGATGCTCCATTGGGCCCGGTAGACGTTTTTGCTCAACCCATGGGTAAGCCCTGATGCTCATTTTTTGAACTCGGGCTGAAAGCACTTATCCAAAAAATATGGGAATGTTTCCCACGCAACGATGCCAACTGGCTTTCAGGGATCGTGCGGATACCGCAGTAGCTCGTTCATGCTGCAGATTGATGGCCGTGCCGGTTGGCCGGCTGCTCCAACGGGCGGCCGGGAACTCACTGGACATTGCGTTCGATACGGAGATGGGTACGCAACTCCATGCGGAGGTGCATCATGCTGCTCAAGAAATGTTTATTGGCTCTGGCAATCGGCGGAGTCCTGTCGGCTTCGACTGTCCTGGTGCCCGATTACATCGGTAGTTTCTCCAGCGTGTATGCCAAGGATGGCGGCAGCGGTGGAGGCGGTGGAGGTCACGGCGGTGGCTCCGGCGGTGGCGGTGGCGGTGGCGGTCACGGTGCCGGCGGCCATGGAGGAGAGGGTGGCGATCATGGTGCTGCAGGCCATGACGGTGACGGTCATGGAGGTCCGGGGCGCGGCGACGCTGACCATGGTGGTGTAGCCGGGAACAAAGGCCCGGGCAATGCCCATGACAACGATGCCGCCGATGCAGCCAGGGACGCTGCCAGAGCTGATGCCAATGCAGCCCGGGACACCGCCAGAGCGACTGCGGATGCCGCCCGTGATGCGGCAAAAGCCACTGCCGATGCCGCACGGGATGCCGCCAGGGCTGAAGCAGATGCCGCCCGGGATGCCGCAAGAGCGGCTGGCGTACCGCGCGCAGAAGCGGATGCAGCCAGGGACGCTGCCCGGGCCACTGCAGATGCAGCGAGGGACGCCGCCAAGGCTGAAGCAGATGCCGCCAGGGATGCTGCCCGGGCTACCGCGGATGCTGCCAGGGACGCCGCCAAAGCCGAGGCGAACGCAGCCAGAGAAGCTGCCAAAGTTGAGGCGAAAGACGTCCGAGAGGATATGGCGGACGCCCCGGACGAACCGGATTTCGACGCGGTTGAGGTAGAGAACTAGACCTGCACGTTCGGCAATGAACACGGCAGGCATACCGTAGAAAACGTCCCGGGAGCTTGAGGGACGTATCGGCAAAGAGTCGCAAACCCGAAGCATCGTGGGGTTTGCGACTTTTTTCGGCTATCGAGCCAAGGCGAACATTTCTACAGTCAGATCGCCCGCTGATTCACGCGCTGACTCAGTTCCTGCGCGGACTCTTTGCGTTCCGAGTAGCGATCAACCAGATCGGGGCGATCCCGTAGCAGCAGGGTAAATTTCACCAGTTCCTCCATGACGTCCACCACCCTGTCGTACAACGACGAGGGTTTCATGCGATTGGTGTCGTCAAACTCCAGAAAAGCCTTTGGCACGGAGGATTGATTGGGGATGGTGAACATGCGCATCCAGCGCCCCAGCACACGAAGCTGATTCACCACATTGAAGGACTGGGAACCGCCGCAGACTTGCATGACCGCGAGGGTTTTCCCTTGGGTTGGGCGAACGGCCCCCAACGCCAATGGCACCCAGTCGATTTGCGCCTTGAACACCGCAGACATGGAGCCGTGGCGCTCTGGCGAGCACCAGACCTGTCCTTCGGACCATTGCATCAGTTCGAGCAGCTCCTGGACTTTCGGGTGATCGGAGGGCGCGTCGTCCGGTAGCGGCAGGCCTGACGGGTTGAAGATCCGTGTCTCGGCACCGAAGTGTTCGAGCAACCGGGCTGCTTCCTCGACCAGCAGGCGACTGAACGACCGCGCACGAGTCGAACCGTATAGCAACAGGATGCGCGGTTTGTGCTGGTCGTCGCGCCCACTGTCGATGGGCTGGGTCAGTGATGTGTCGAGATTGGGCAGGGGATGAGTCATGGGGGCTCCGGTCATAGCGTGCCGATGCGGTCGAGTTCCCGCTTCAGCGCATCGCGGTCGAGTTGTGCAAAAGGCAGGTCGAGGAATGCCCGGCAGCGCGTTTCGATGCGCGCCAGGGTCGAGTGGAACGCCGCCGATACCGTCGCGTCATCTCCCTTTATGTCCGATGGGTCTTCCAGGCCCCAATGAGCTTTCAACGCCGGCCCGAAGTACACGGGGCACGCCTCACCAGCGGCCTTGTCGCAGACCGTGATGACGATGTCCGGCGGGTTGGCTTCGAAAGCCTCATTGCCTTTGCTGCTCAAGCCGTCGATGGCGATGCCGGCTTCTTGCAACGTGCTCAGGCTGCGGGGCAGCACCTGTCCCTTGGGGAAGCTGCCGGCACTGATCGCCTCGAAACCTTGCGGGGCGAGATGGTTGAACATGGCTTCGGACAGGATGCTGCGACAGCTATTGGCGGTACACATAAACAGAACGCGCATGGTGATTCCTCTTTGCAGTCGCACAGGGCTAAACGCTCAGGCGCAGGGCCAGGGCAGACAAGGTGATGAACAGAATCGGCAGCGTCAGGACCACGCCGACCTTGAAGTAGTAACCCCAGGTAATGCGGATGCCTTTGCGCTCCAGCACATGCAGCCAGAGCAAGGTGGCAAGACTGCCGATGGGGGTGATTTTGGGACCGAGGTCAGAACCGATGACATTGGCGTAGATCATGGCTTCACGCACCACACCGGTGGCGTCACTGGCCTGAATCGACAGGGCACCCACCAGCACCGTGGGCATGTTGTTCATGGCCGATGACAGTAACGCCGTGAGCAGGCCAGTGCCCAGCGCGGCGCCCCAGATGCCGAATTCGGCCATGTGGTTCAGCGCCATGGTCATGTAGGTGGTCAGTCCGGCGTTTTTCAGCCCGTACACCACCAGGTACATGCCCAGCGAAAAGATCACGACCTGCCAGGGCGCCTCGCGCAGCACCCGTCGCGTTGAAATCACATGCCCACGCGCAGCCACGGCGAACAGCATCGCGGCACAGACCGCTGCAATGGCACTGATGGGAATGCCCAAGGGTTCCAGAGCAAACAGCCCGATCAGCAACAGGGTCAGGACAATCCAGCCGACGCGGAAGGTCAGGGGATCACGCACGGCGCGTCGCGGGTCCATCACGTCATCGAGAGAGTAGTCCCTGGGGATGTCATGCCGGAAAAACCAGTACAGCACCACGAGCGTGGTCGCCACGGCAACGAAATTGACCGGCACCATGATGGCCGCGTACTCGCTGAAGCCCAGGTCGAAGTAGTCGGCCGAAACGATGTTGACGAGGTTGGACACCACCAGGGGCAGGCTCGCCGTGTCGGCAATGAAACCGGCCGCCATGACGAACGCCAGGGTAGAGGCTGGCGAAAAACGCAGTGCGAGCAGTATTGAAACAACGATGGGGGTCAGGATCAGGGCTGCACCGTCGTTGGCAAACAGCGCGGATACGCCGGCCCCCAGCAGAATCGTGAAGACGAACAGGCGCCGCCCGTCACCCTTGGCCCAGCGCGCCACATGCAATGCCGCCCACTGGAAAAACCCGGCCTCATCGAGCAGCAGACTGATGATGATGAGCGAGATGAAGGTCGCGGTGGCGTTCCAGACAATGGCCCACACCAGTGGAATATCGTCCAGCGTCACGACGCCTGCCAGCAGGGCCAGGATGGCTCCCAGGGCGGCGCTCCAACCGACGCCAAGGCCCTTGGGTTGCCAGATGACCAACACCATGGTGAGCAGGAAAATGATAAACGCAGTAAACATGCGGAGTCTCGATGAATGAAGGGTCAGCAGCAGGCGGAAGTGTTGAGTGGACGGTCGCCCATCGCGGCAAGACGAGTGCTGTCGTCCGCAAGCCAGTCGGCGTTTGCCAGCAAGGTTGTCTCGAGAACGTCGCGAACCCACGCGGGCAGATCGGGATTGAGCCGGTAATACACCCACTGCCCCTGGCGACGGTCGAGAAGCAGGCCACAGCCGCGAAGCTGGGCAAGGTGGCGGGAAATTTTGGGCTGACTGTCGTCCAGGGCGCAGACCAGCTCACACACGCATAACTCGCCTTCACGAGTGATGAGCAAAGTGGCCCGGGCGCGGGTTTCGTCGGACAGACATTTGAATACGGCAGCAGGATTGAGCATTGGCGTGGCTCGATACATATGGTTATTCGAATATACGATTTTCCATATGTATTGTGCAAGCCGCTCGGGCTCGCGAAGGGAAGGCTCGGCCCGAACAGGTTGTTCAGGTATGAGATAGACTCGAGCCCATTCGGCACAAGGCACAGGAGAGGCGGTGAATGGAATCATTTAGCGTACGCGAGCTGAAAATGACGGATGCTCAAGCGTTGCTGGCTTTCGAAATCCAGAACCGTGAATGGTTCGAATCCCATATCGATGCGCGCGACCCTGCTTTTTACTCGTTGCAGGGTGTCGCCGATCATATCGAAAGCTATTTGTCCGATTTCGCCATCGGCGCCTGGCACCCCTTTGTCATCGAGGATTCCAGTCAGAGAATCGTCGGTCGAGCCAATCTGAAAAGCATCGACTCATCGTCGGGTTCTGCCGAAGTCGGCTATCGGATCGATCAACGCGTGTGCGGGCAGGGGCTGGCAACACGGGCGCTGAGGCACCTGATCCAGGAGGCCCGGATACGCTGGGGACTTGCGCAACTGGTTGCGTATGCCTTCAGGGAGAACGCCGGCTCCAGAAAAGTCCTGGATCGGTGCGGATTCAAGCTTGAGCAACCCTCCTGCAACGACAACACGGGGGGCGAAGATCGATTCGTCCTGTCGATCAGATAACTGCGTTCAACCATTCTGAAGGCTTGTAGCAGGTCACGCCTGCTACTCCTGATCTTCAGGTACCTCTTTCCAGCTGTCATCCGGATCAAAGCGCTTCATCGCCAGCGCCAGTTTTTCACCTTCGGGCCCCAGGTCTTTTTCGAATACCTGTCCTTCATGACTGATCATGAAACTCATCACACCGGTGTCGTTGTACTTTGCCGGCCAGGCGATCAGCGCAAAGCCGCGGCTCATCTTGTCACCGATGAGGTAGCTGTAGGCGCCACCCGGTGCCGAAGGACCCTGGCCATGAAGGATGCGGAAGCGGTAGCCATGCCACTCTTCGTCGGCAATGGCTTTGCCGAACGAAGGCCCCAGCGGGCTGATCTGGCCGCTGTCGTCTTCGGCCCAATAGAGTCCATCGTGCATGCCGGGGGTGCTGAAGATTTTCTGCGCATACTCGAGTGCGCCATCATCGTCCCGATCCACTGACGCATAGTCCATCTGGGCGTCGTGATAGGCCAGCACCGATTGCACCGCGGCAAGTTCATTGCGGCCGATTTGACGTGCACGGATCTCTGCACTGCCGGCCTTCATGTCGAAGCGCCAACCGTTCTCGTTCTTTGTAAGGGGGATAGGCAGTGTCCAGTTCTCACTGCCGACCGCCAGGACAGCCTTGCGGTCACTGGTGTTTTCAAAGTGGTGTTGCTCGCGGTACTGCTGCAAGAACGCATCCACATCTTTGCGCTGCACGCCTTCGCGGGGGATGTAATTGTGCCAGTCATTGCCCAGCAGTTCGGTCAGGCGTGCCTGGTCGGCGTGTTCCGTGCCCAGTGCTTCGACAAAGGCTTCCGCGGCCTTTTCCGGGGTTGGAAAGGCCTGCTGTGCCGTCGCCATGCACGACCACAACAAGCCGGTGGCTATAACCAGGACATGAGGGAGCAAGCCCGTGAGTCCCTTCAATCGAGGATGGTTGTTCAACGACGGCCCCCCCTTTGACGCGATGGTGGATTGGACGGCCGGCTGACCTGGTGGCCGGCTGATCGCGAAGCACTGGGGCGTTGGGCGGAAACCTGGCTGGCCCGGCCACGATTGGCCTGGACGTTGGCCTGGGACGGTGAGCGTGCGCCGGCGAACGCATTGTTGCGGGCACTGCCGGCACTGGCGGCAGGCCGTTTATTCGTCGCTTGCCGCGTCTGCGCGGAGCCTTCTCTGCGCTGATTCAACTGGGCGCTCTGGTTCCTGGGTTGCTGGGTCTCTCTCCTGGGTTGCTGGTTCTCCCGGGTGTTCCTGGCCGTGCCCTGGCTTCTGTCCGCCGCCTTCGGTCTGTCTGCACCGGCCTGTAACCGGTCGCCGCCCGAGGCCCCGGACTGGAGTTTGCGTGTTTGATCACGGGCTTCGCGGTTGCTGGTGGCAGGTCGTTCGATACCGTGCCTGTCCATTGAGGTGCGGGCATTTTCACGGGCCTGGGCGCGTTGGGCATTGTCCCCGCGATAGGCTTCACGCTGGTTGGCACCGTTGAGTTGGCGGCCGTACTGTGCGCGGCTTGCGTTGTCTCGATAGGGCACGCCATTACGGTGCACCGGGTTGTGTTGCCATTTGTTGTTGGTGATCCGGTTGTTGGCATTGATGTTGTTGTAGCGATTGACGTCGATGTCGATGTCGTTATTGCCCCAGTCACATTCACCCCACAACGATCCAATGATCGCCACTCCGGCACCAAACGCGAGTCCGGCCATCAGGGCCTGACCAGGGTAATAGGCCGGTGGCGGTGGATAGTACGCGGGCGGCGACGCCGGATAGGGCCAGGTGCCGTAGGTGGTGGTCGGGTTATAGGTGGGGACGTACACCACCTGCGGATCGGCAGGCTGAATGATGATGGTGGAGTTGCTGGCGGGGGCCGATTCAGGGGCTGGAGCCGGTGCCGCAGTCGTGGTCGCCGGTGCCGGTGCCGCGACATTCTGGATCGTCACGTTCTGATACTGGTTGCTCTGCAGATTGCCGGCTGCCTGTGCCTGGCGCCGCAAGCGTTGCGCGCTTTCCATGACATCGTCGGGCTGCGCCAGGAAGGCATCGCCCAGGCGCTGGACCCAGACGGGATCCTGTCCGAGCAATGCCAGAACCTGCGGGAAGGCAACCAGTGCCTGCACGCTCGGATCCCAGGGCTGGTTCGCCACCTGTTTGACCGCGTCGTCACCCTTGGCGTCCGGGTGCGCTTTGGACCAGTTGACCGCCTCGCCGACTTCCCCGGGGTAGGTGGTGGCCATCAGCACCTGTGCAAACAGTGGGTCCGGGTAAAGCGCAATGGGCGCCAGCATCTGATCCAGTTGTTCCTGGGTGAATACCGGATCCTTGGCCACCGGGGCGACGGGCGCTGCATTGGCTGTGCTTGCCGGTGCGGGGGCTGCGGCAGGTGCCGGAACCGGGGCCGGTGCTGCAGCGATCCCCTCCGTACCCAGTGCCAGGCAGGACGATCCGCTCAAGAACAGTACGGCCGACAACGCGTAAAGTAATGGATTGTGCATTGCACCCCCCATGGGGTCAGGCAGGCTTGAAATGAGTGGATCAATCCCTGGCAGGTGAAGCCGACTTTGCAAGCCACAGAGCCTGACCTCGACACCGCTTCCTAATGGTAGCAGTTGATTTTAAAAAGCCAGGTTGACTTTCAAACGGTGTGATCCTGTTCCTGGTCAATGTGCACTGGCATCGCTTTCGTGTTCTTCGGCGAATGCCATGAACACATCCAGGTCCAGCACCTCCAGCTTGATCTGGGCGATGAACGCCGAGAAGGCCAGGTTGGCGGCCAGCAGGCGCAGGTCGCTGGCCCAGGCCGGAAGATAGACCGGCCCCTTGAGCCAGCCAGACTCGAACAGGGGCGCCAGGCGCACGGTGTCAGCCAGGCTGAGGCGCCCTGCAAACAGATGCCCGATCAGTTCCGGCCGGTTATCGCGGATAGCAATGCGCAGCAGGGTGTGGACGCCGAGCAACCCGGTCAGGTAGGCGGCGTCCTTGGTGAACGCCGAGCCGCCCCGCAGGTCGGCACCGCGGAACACCCGTTGGGTTGAGCGGAAGGATTCCTCTTCTGTCTGTCCGGCCGCCAGAAAGCCTTCGAACACCTGGATGAAATCCGCACCCTCCAGCGCCTGCTGGACGGCGAGCACGCGCAGGGCCAGGCGCCGCAGACGGTTGATGTCCATGCTGCCGGTGAACAGTTCGGCCAGGGTGGCAATGCCTTCCTGGGTCTGGGTGGTGCGGGGCGCCCCCAGGCCCAGGCTCGTGAGGTTGGGCTGGCGCGCGCCGTTCTGTGCCGTGGCGACATGCACGAACGCCTCGTGTTGCAACAGCTGATGCTTGTCCAGTTCCGAGAACAGCGCGCTGGCCCGCAGGCGAATGCGGCTCGATCCGGCGATGGCCTTGGCGGCCAGGTTCGGATCGAGCACGACCGTGATTTGTCCGACGCCGAAGAATCTGTCCAGTTCCGGTTGAATCCAGGCGGCGAACGCCTTGGCCGGGATCTCCGCCGGGCAGGGTGGAATCCGCGCATTGCCCAGCAGGGCGTCGGTGGTCTTGAGGAAGAACCGGGCCGCGTCAAGCATGCTCAGTTGCAGGCGTGTGTAATAGAAATCCGGGCGCCGGTACAGGGCGGATGAATACTGCGTAAAGGCGGGAGTACCGATGGCTCCCAGCATGTGCCCGGCCGTGGCATAGCTACGGGCGGTCATGGCCAGGTAATTGCCGGCCGGATGCCCCACATCGCAACGGCGGATAAAGGTTTCCAGGGCGGCGATGTCGGCGCTGTGGTCGCGGGGTTGCAACTGGACCTTGGGTAACTCGGCCCGCCCGCCGCGCCATTTCGCCAGGAAGTCTTCCTCGACACCGTCCGGCCAGGACAGGGCATCCAGCACGCGGATCTTGCGGGTCAGGCCGGGCAGGGCGGCATCGAGTTCGGACAGGGCGGCGGCGCTCATGGATAGCTCCTTGAGGGACGAAGTGACGTTACAAAAGCTTAGTCGTCGCGCGCGGTTGTGTGCGTTTACGAAGTGAGGTAAACGGCCTCAGAGCAGGCTCCACGACACCCCGATGTACATTGCCATGCCCTCGCCGG
Organism: Pseudomonas sp. GW823-FHT06E10; assembly: GCF_058794995.1. Classification (NCBI taxonomy): domain Bacteria; kingdom Pseudomonadati; phylum Pseudomonadota; class Gammaproteobacteria; order Pseudomonadales; family Pseudomonadaceae; genus Pseudomonas; species Pseudomonas sp. GW823-FHT06E10. Next base: position 82,741 of record NZ_JBXAHJ010000016.1, read on the forward strand.
GGGTGGATCGTGCCGCGTCCAGCCCTTTGTCGTCGTAGCCCGGCGTGACCGTGGCGGCATAGTGCTTGTCGGTCAGGTTGCGCAGGTCCAGCCAGGTCTGCCAGTCGCCCTTGGGCGCGTTGTAGCCCAAGGTCGCGCCGAATATGGCATAGGGATCGGCGTAGTAGCTGTTGGCGTAATCGACTGCCACCTTCGACACCCATTGCGTGTTGACCGCGGCGAAGAAGCCTTGTGGCCAGTCGTAGCGCAGTTCGCCCTGGTAATAGTGCATCGGCAGACCCGGCAGGCGGTTGTCGCCGAAGCGCTCATCGTCGCGGTAGTGGAAATCACTGAAGGTATAGCTCTGGCGCAGGCTCAATTGGCCGCCATCGTCCGGCGACCAGAGGGGGGTCAGCAGGCTGGCTTCCACGCCCTGGTGCACGGTCGGGCTGGCATTGAGCTCGTAGGGCGTGGTGGCGTTGGCGTCCGGCAGCACCGAAAGCAATTCGTGGCGCACCTGGGCGTAGTACCAGGCCAGGCTCCACTGCCCCAGCGTGCTGTCGCCACGGCCGCCGATTTCCAGGGTGGTGGCGGTCTGGTTTTGCAGCGTGACCGGTTCGCGCTGGGCGCCCGTGGCGACGCCACTGCCGGCGGGGAATCGGATGTTCGAGCTATAGATCAGCGACCACGGATGTGGCGCCTCGACCGAGCGGCTGAGATTGCCGAACAGTTGCAGGTCCGGTGTCAGTTGGTAGCGCAGGCCCACGCGCGGGGCGTAGTCCCAGTCGTGCAGGCTGGTCTTGCCACCTTCCTGCGGGTAGGTGACAGCGCTTTCACGGCGGGTGTAGATCGCGGCGAGGCCGGTGGTCAGCCACAGGTCGTCGGCGATCTCCAGGTCATTGCCGACATGCAGGACCGTGTCCGAGCCCTGGTAGGTGAAGTTGCGAATCAGCGTGCCCGGTGCGTAACCGGCGGTGTTGCCGGTGGGGATGCGCACGAACTCGCTGGCACCGGCGTTGGGCAGGTGTTTGGTCACTCGCAGACCCAGGGTGCTTTGGCTTTCCAGCCCCCAGAGCGTGTCGCGACGCTTGTAGTCGAACGTGCCGCTGACATCCGTGTACGCCACCTTCAGGCGGTTGGGGCCCTCGCTCAGGTCCATGGGATAGTCGTGGTAGACAAGGCCGGTCTGGATGCTCGAATTGTCATCGATGTACCAGGTGGTCTTGTTGCCGATAAAGGTGCTGCCCGGCTCGTCGCGGCGGTCGTCCCGCGCCACGTAGGCCGGGTTGGCCGCCCGTGGGTTGTGCTCGATGGAGTGTTTGGTCACCCGTCCCGCGAGATCGTTGTCGGTCTGGCGGTGACGCAGGTAGAAGCGTGTTTCCAGATTGGGGTTGAAGCGATAGCCGAAGTTGGCGATGACACCCTGGCTCTCGCTGGCCGTGTGGTCCTGATAGCCGCCGGCGTTGGCGTCGGTCATGGCCACGTAGTAATCGAAGGCGCCGAGCACCTGTCCGGAGCTGACCTGGCGCTGCTGATAGCCGTGACTGCCCGTTGCGTAGCGTACCTGCAACTTCGGCGCGTTGTAGCCGGTATGGCTGACGTAATCGATGGCACCGCCCAGAGCCAGGGCGCCCCGGTCGAATCCGTTGGCGCCGCGCAGCACTTGCACATGGTCGAGCCACAGCGGTTCCAGCAATTCATAGGGCGTGCCGCCGGGGCCGGTCAGCGGCAGACCGTCGAGCATGGTGTACAGCCCGGAGGCGTGGGCGCCCGGTGCACGGTTGATCCCCGATCCGCGGATCGAAATCTTCACCCCTTCGTTGCCCGCCGACTGGGCATAGATCCCCGGCTGGTAAGCCAGCACATCCTGATTGCTGGCCACGCGGCCCTGCAACGGACGGCGCATGTCGACCACGTTGGTGCCGCCGGGCACCTGGGCCAGCCGGGCCCTGGCGTCCTCGATCCCCTGGTCTTCGTCGCTCTGGTCCTCAGCGCCAATCAGCACTTGTCCCAGCTCCAGGCCCTGAGCCTCGGTCATGGCCGGATAAACAAGGGCCAGGCCCAGCAGCGCAGCGGGCAAGGAATGAGGCGAGGGCATTGGGAAAACTCCAGACGTACGGGAACGGGCAATGAACAGTGCGACGCAAGAAGGAACGAAGGGAGCACATGGCAATTTTGTTATTTTGCCCGCCAAGGACTGGCGGCTATCGATTCAGCAGCGGTGCCAGCAATGCGCACATACCGCGCCAGTGCGAGCCCTCCCAGTAAACCCGTTGGCAGGCGTCGCAGCGCAGGAAGTGCGAATAGAGGACGCCAATGCGTGGCGGTACCTGCGTCCGGGCCAGTTCCAGGCTGATCTCGTGCAGCGGCAGGTTGCAATGCAGGCACAGGCTGAATGGCCGCGCACTACGCGCCAGGTCGAGGCGCTCGTACAATTCGCGCAGCTGCAGCGACGGTTTCAGGGCATGCACATAACAGCCGTGGCTGATGATTCGCCGCTTGAGCAGTTCGCGGTCGCGGGTCAGCACGATGCGTCCTTGCTGCGCAGCGATCTCGGCGATCTCGCTATCCTCGAAGCCATTGTCGTAGAGGGTGTCGAAGCCGCTCATGCGCAGCAGGCTGGCCAGCCCGCCAAGGTGCGCATCCGCGACGAAACGCAGCACCCGTAAAGGTTGCGCACGAACCTTGAGCAGCGGGCTGATGTCCAGCGCTTCGAACTTGGGATACACCGCCAGCCGGTCATTGTCGAGGATCACCCGCTCCAGGCCCACCGACTCGCCGTTGAGCAGCACCAGTTCGACCTCGGTGTGCGGTATCCCGAGCGCCTCGATCATGTGCTTGACCGTCGCCCCTTGCGCGCACTCACAGGTGAAGGGTTGCCGCCGCCGTTCGGCCGGCAGGAAATCGTTGAGCTCCTCGTAGAAGCGGAAAGTTGCACTGGTCATGTTGAACAGTATGGCAGGGCTGCAGTGTGGTTGTTCTGGTGTTGATGCCAGCCGGGTCAGTCGAGGGGCAGCGATATCGTTAATCTCGTTCCTTTGTCCGGTGCGCTGTCGATCGTGAACTCCCCGCCCAGCATGCTGATGCGTTCCTTCATCCCCACCAACCCGAACGAGTTCAGTTTTTTGCGATCCGTCATGCCTACGCCGTTGTCTTTGATCTGCAGGTAAAGCCGGCGACCCTCCCTGGAGAGTTCGATATGCACCTGTGTCGCTTGCGCGTGCCGGGCAATATTCGACAGCGATTCCTGCACGATGCGGAACAGAGTGGTGGCGGATTTTTCATTCAGATCGCAACGGAAGTTTTCGTCTTTCGCCGACATCGTGCAATCGATCGCGCTGCGCTGCCGGAACTCTTCAAGTTGCCACTCGATCGCTGCCTGCAATCCCAGATCGAGTACGGGTGGCCGAAGATCATTGATGATACTGCGGACACTGCGGATGGCTGTATCGAGGTGATTCAGAGCATCGCTGGCCTTTTCATTGAGCTTGGGGTGCATGGTACTGGTGCGCGTCTGCAACATGGAGACATCGATTCGCAACGCCAGCAGACTCTGCCCCAGCTCGTCATGGATGTCCCGTGCGATCCGCTTTCGCTCTTCTTCCTTGATGTGCTCCTGATAGGAGGCCAGTTCACGCAGCTGCAGCTTCGATTGCAGCAATTCTTCGGCCTGCATTGTCAGTTTGCGCTGCAAGTAGAACAGGTCGACAAACACCTGGATCTTGGCGCGAAGAACCTCGGCCACAATCGGCGAGAAGATGTAATCGACTGCGCCGGCCGTATAACCGCGGAAACGCTCGGAATCGGTGTCGGCCTCCGCCGTGACGAAGATAATGGGCGTGTGGGCCGACTTCGGGCGGCCGTGAATGAGTGCAGCGGTTTCAAAACCGTCCATCACTGGCATTTTCACGTCGAGCAGAATGACGGCGAAGTCGCGCTGCAATAGCAGGCGCAGCGCCTCGCGTCCGGAAGTCGCCGTGGCAATATCGAGGCCCATGTCGGCAATCACCGCGGCGAGCGCCGTGAGCTTGGCGGGATTGTCATCCACCAGCAACACGGATGCTGGCACGCCATCAGGCGGGAGCGGGTGCCGCACCTGGGTTCTCTCATTGAATACCGGGGGTTCCTGCTGCATATTTATGCCACTTCGGTTTGCGCTAGCGCCTCTTGCCGTTACGGCAACACCGGTAGAGTCGAGCCGGCCTTGCGCACTTTGCCACCTTTGCTGTCGCGCAATCAGCGCGGCACAGAATCATCGATAGAGCCATTTGCGCATCAGTGACAGTAGCTGGTCGGTATCCACCGGCTTGCTGACATAGTCCGAGGCGCCTGCCTCGATGCACTTTTCACGGTCACCCATCATCGCCTTGGCCGTCAGCGCAATCATGGGCAGGGCTTCAAATCTTTTGAATGTACGGATCTGGCGCATGGTTTCAAAGCCATCCATCTCGGGCATCATGATGTCCATCAGCACGATGTCGGTATCGGGCTGCTGCTGCAGCAGTTCAATGGCGGTTCGGCCGTTTTCGGCCGTGGCCACCAACATTTTGTTGCTCTCAAGCACGCTGGTCAGGGCAAAAATATTGCGCACGTCATCGTCGACCACCAGGGCCTTTTTACCCTCGAGACTGTCCGAACCCTCATAGAGTTTTTCCAGCATTCTGCGCTGGGTCTGCGACAGCCTGGCGACGACACGGTGTAGAAACAGAGCGGTTTCGTCGAGTATGCGCTCGGGGGACTGAACGGCCTTGATGACGCTCTTGCCGAGCAGTGTCCTGAAACGCTCGTGTTCCGGTTTGGTCAGCGTCTGTGCACCATAGACGACGATCGGCAATTCACGCATGGCGTGGTCTTCCTGCAACGCCTCGAGAAACCTGATGCCGGATGCGTCGGGCAGTTTGAGATTGATTGCCATGCAGTCGTAGCGTTTCTTTGCCAGTTTCTTCATGGCGTCAGCGCCGCTGTCGGTCGCTGTGATCTTCACGTCGGTGTTATCGAGCAGATCGAGGATGCGGGCGCGGTTCCCTTCGTCGCCGTCGATGAGCAGCAGGTCCCGGGTCTTGCGCCGAGCGAATGCCACGATGGCGGCCAGCGCATTTTGAATCTCGTCGGCTGTGACCGGCTTGAGCAGATAGTCGAAAGCGCCATAGCGCAGCCCACGGGTGTGGTCGTCAGCGATCGAGATGATCTGGACCGGGATGTGACGCGTGGCGAAATTGCGCTTCAACTGCTCGAGCAGCGACCAGCCATCGATGTCCGTCAGGCCCGGGTCCAGCGTGATCGCGGCGGGTTTGAAGCGCTCGACAAGCTCCAGTGCATCCGCGCCACGGGTCGTGACGATAGCCCTGAACCCCTTCTGGTGCGCGGCCTCGAGCAGAATGCTGGCGAATCGGGCGTCGCCCTCGAGCATCAGCAGCACTTTATCCCCGGGTTGGACAGACTCTCGGTCGTCCAGTACCTGTGCGGTCGGGTTTGACATGAGGTCGCGTTTGACCTGGCCAGGTACTGCCTCTGTCGCTGATTCGTCTAGCGTCTGACCCTGGGCATCCTGTGTACGCAAGGGCACGTACAGCGCGAAAGTACTGCCCTTGCCGACCTCAGCGGGGATCAGTCGCAGCTCACCGCCCAGCCGGTGTGCGAGCTCGCGGCTGATCGACAGGCCGAGGCCGGTGCCGCCGTATTTTCGTGAGGTTCCGGTATCTCCCTGCTGGAACGCTTCGAAGATCAGCTTCTGCTTGCCGGCCGAGACGCCAATGCCGGTGTCGGTGACCACGAAGGCGACCACCGCATCGGCACGATTCAATTCGCTGTTATCCACGCTCCACCCGGACACAGCGGGCGCGATGCTGATCTTGACGCTGCCTTGTTCAGTGAACTTGAAGGCGTTGGACAGCAGGTTCTTGACCACCTGCAGCAGGCGCTTTTCGTCGGTCCGGATGACGGGGGGCAGGGTAGTCGCCAGTTCAATCGTGAAGGAGAGGCCCCGGCTTTCGGCGACCGGCCGGAAGGTGCGTTCGATCTGGTCGTGCAGATCGGCGAACAGCGCTTCATTCAGATCCAGTGTGACCGTACCCGACTCGATCTTGGACAGATAGAGAATCTCGTCGATCAGCTCCAGCAGATCCTTGCCCGCGCTACGGATGGTCTTGGCATATTCGACCTGCCTGGGAGTGAGATTGTGTTCCGCGTTGTCGCTGAGCTGGCGGGCCAGGATCAGCAAGCTGTTCAATGGCGTTCTGAGCTCATGGGACATACTGGAGAGGAATTCGGACTTGTACTTCGAGGTCAGCGTCAGTTGCTCCGCCTTCTCCTCCAGCGATAGCTTGGTGATTTCGACTTCGCGGTTCTTGCGCTCGACTTCGGCTTTCTGCTCCGCCAGCAGTCCAGCCTTGTCCCCCAGTTCCTCGTTGGTCTGTCTCAATTCTTCTTGTTGCTTTTGCAGCTCCTGCGCCAGCGATTGCGACTGCTTGAGCAGTTCTTCGGTACGCATATTGGCTTCGATCGTGTTGAGCACGATACCAATCGATTCAGCAAGCTGATCAAGGAAGGTTTGATGAATGATGCTGTAGCGCGTGAACGAAGCCATTTCGACGACGGCCTTGACCTTGTTCTCGAACAGGATCGGCAACACGATGATGTTCAGCGGGGCGGCGGCACCCAGTCCGGATGAAATCGCGACGTAATCTGCGGGTACATCGGTCAGCAGGATGCGCCGCTTCTCATAAGCGCATTGCCCGACCAAGCCCTCGCCGAGCCGCCACTCATCGTTCACATTGATGTTTCCCTTGTACGCATAAGCGGACAGTAGCTTGAGTTTCGCAGGATCGGGCGGGCTCTCGTTCATCATGTAGAACACACCGTGCTGGGCGTTGATCAGCGGAGCCAGTTCAGACAGCACCATCTTGGAGACTGCCGCCAGATCGCGCTGGCCCTGCAGCAGACGGTTGAATTTCGCCAGATTGCTCTTGAGCCAATCCTGCTCCGCGTTTTGCCGCGTGGTTTCCCGCAGGTTGCGGATCATCTCGTTGACGTTGTCCTTCAGCTCCGCCACTTCACCCTTTGCTTCCACCTCCACGTAACGCGTCAGATCGCCCTTGGTCACGGCAGTCGCCACATCGGCAATTGCGCGCACCTGATTGGTCAGGTTGGCCGCCAGACCGTTCACGTTGTCGGTCAGATCGCGCCAGGTGCCGGCAGCACCCGGCACGTTGGCCTGGCCCCCCAGCTTGCCCTCGACGCCCACTTCACGCGCCACCGAGGTCACCTGATCGGAGAACAGCGCCAGCGTATCGGTCATACCGTTGATGGTGTCGGCCAGTTCGGCGATTTCACCCTTGGCTTCCAGTGTCAGTTTCTTCTTCATGTCGCCGTTGGCTACCGCGGTCACCACTTTCGCGATGCCTCGCACCTGGCTGGTCAGGTTGGCGGCCATGAAGTTCACGTTTTCGGTCAGATCCCTCCAGGTGCCGGACACGCCTTGCACCTGTGCCTGTCCCCCGAGCTTTCCTTCGGTGCCGACTTCGCGCGCCACCCGCGTCACTTCGGCGGCAAAGCTATTGAGCTGGTCCACCATGGTGTTGATGGTGTTCTTCAGCTCCATGATTTCGCCCTTGGCTTCCACGGTAATCTTGCGCCCCAGGTCGCCTTTGGCCACCGCCGTCGTCACGTCGGCGATGTTGCGCACCTGATTGGTCAGGTTGGCCGCCATACTGTTGACCGAGTCGGTCAAATCTTTCCAGGTTCCACCGACGCCTGTCACCTTGGCCTGGCCACCGAGCTTGCCGTCGGTCCCCACTTCGCGAGCCATGCGCGTCACTTCGTCGGCAAAGGTCGAGAGCTGGTCCACCATCGTGTTGATGGTTTCCTTGAGTTGGAGAATTTCTCCTTTCGCTTCGGCTGTGATCTTGCGTGACAGGTCGCCGTTGGCCACCGCCGTCGTCACGTCGGCAATGTTGCGCACCTGGGTGGTCAGGTTGGCCGCCATGCCGTTGACCGAATTGGTCAAGTCCTTCCAGGTACCGGACACGCCGGTCACTTCGGCCTGTCCGCCCAGTTTGCCTTCGGTTCCGACTTCCAGTGCGACGCGTGTCACCTCCGCGGCGAAGCTGGAGAGCTGGTCGACCATCGTGTTGATGGTGTTTTTCAGTTCGAGAATCTCGCCCTTGGCTTCAACCGTAATTTTCTTGCCGAGGTCGCCGCGCGCCACCGCCGTCGTCACCTGTGCGAGGTTGCGCACCTGGGTGGTCAGGTTGGCCGCCATGCCGTTGACCGATTCGGTCAGGTCGCGCCAGGTGCCTGATACGTCGCGCACTTCCGCCTGACCGCCCAACTTGCCTTCGGTACCGACTTCCAGCGCCACGCGGGTCACCTCCGCAGCGAAACTCGAGAGCTGGCCGACCATCGTATTGATGGTGTTCTTCAGCTCGAGAATCTCACCCTTGGCTTCGACGGTAATCGTCTTGCCCAGATCGCCTTTGGCCACCGCAGTCGTCACGTAAGCGATGTTGCGCATCTGGGTGGTCAGATTGGCGGCCATGTCGTTGACGGAGTCAGTCAGGTCTTTCCAGGTGCCGGACACCCCTTTGACATTGGCCTGCCCACCGAGAATCCCTTCAGTGCCGACTTCGCGCGCCACGCGGGTCACCTCGGAAGCGAAGGAGCCCAGTCGCGTCACCATGGTGTTCACGATCTCGGCGGATTTGAGGAACTGACCCCGCAGTCTCAGGCCGTTGAGTACCGGCGGTACCTGCTGGTTCAGATTACCCTCGGCAACCGAACCGACAACGCGAATGATCTCGTTCATCGGGCTGATGAGGTCGCTGGTGAGCGCATTGCTCGAGTTGACGATCTTTTGCCATGAGCCTTTCATCATCGGCAATTCGATACGCTCATCGACCTTGCCCTGCTTGCCGATCAGACGCGCCACGCGTTCGAATTCGGTGGTGGTGTCGGCTGCCATGTCGATGATCTCGTTGAGCGTGTCAGCGATCTTGCCCGGCATGCCGGTCCAGTCTTCCGGCATACGCGTAGTGAAGTCACCTTTGCGCAACGACTTCAGCGCTGCCAGCAACGTCTTCATGTCGAAAACTTCGATCGGTGTCGTCACTGTGGCCATGCCTCTGTCCAGTCATAATTGATGCCACGGGCAAGGCATTACCCATGGGCGTGCAGACAATCCTAAGAGCTTAGGCGCCGCTAACGCCTGAGGCAAAAGTGCAAGTGTGCTCTGTGCCTGCTAACGTCAAACTCTGCAGTAGATTCCATGGCTTGCTGGCCACTGGCCGCAGGGCTGGTGTGGGAATGCATGGGCGCGCGCCACTGTGCCGGCGGGTTCAACATCATCTGTAGGTCGAGACACGATACGGCCGGGGGCTTTGCGGGTGCGAATGGAAAATACAGATGATTGACCACAAAATCAGAGTCTTGCTGGTGGATGATCACAGCATCGTGCGCAGTGGCGTGCGACGCATGCTGGAGACTGCCGGCGAGATCGACGTAACGGGTGAAGCCGAGACGGCACAAGACGCAATGCTCCTGGTCCGGGAGCAGGATTTCGACGTGGCGCTGGTGGATATTCAGCTTCCCGACAAGACCGGCCTCCAACTCCTCAAACTCATGCGTGCGCACAAGCCCAAGCTCGCCGTTCTGATGCTGAGCATGCATTCGGTCGAGGCCTATGCGTTACGCGCAATCAAGCTCGGCGCTGCGGGCTACCTCACCAAAGATATTTCCGCAGCCACCCTGGTTACGGCAGTTCGCAAGGTGGCCTCAGGTGGCAAGCACGTCAGTCCTGAACTGGCGGAAAAACTGGTCAACGCTATCGGCAAAGGCGACGCGGCGCCCCACGAAGCGCTATCCGACCGGGAGCTTGAAGTACTCAAGCTCCTCGCTGCAGGCGAGAGAATTGTCCGCATCGCTCAGATATTGCACTTGAGCCCGAGTACCGTCACGACGTACCGGGCACGCATCCTGGAAAAAACAGGGATGGACAGCAACGCGAAACTGGCCCGCTATGCACTCGAAAACGGCCTGTTGACTTAGATCGCCCTGCCATCCGACGCAGCCGGGCACCAGACTGTTTGTAGTGGAATCACTACAAGCTCTTGGTCGAAATCTCCACAAAGATGTCCTGCTAACGTCGATAGCGGGAGCCGTTCCAATCAAGCATATTTACCTCTCGGCAAATTTTCGTTCGCTCAATGGAGTTGTCTTCGTCAAAGTCTTGTACCGCCATGGCCTTCAGGATATGCATGAGAGCAAGTTTCGCGAGTCAGAAAAGACTCCGGAATTGATACTCGCAAGTTGAGCGCGGAGTGCACGCTGCATTCATGTTGAATCAATGTTCAAACTGGAGGGCGTCATGATGATAGGTTATTGGTTATGCGCATTGCTGTGGGGAGTGGTGCTGCTGGAGGAGATCCAACTCATACCCCGACAGGAATGGAAAGACGAGGGTCTGAAAAAGGTTCTGTTGCTGCGCCGGACTAGAAACCGGACAGGCTACTTTATTGCGTTGATCGCGGGCGCCATGTGTCTTTATAGCGAAATCCTGGTGGCGCCGGTCGATCAGAGTGTTTTCAATCCGGAGCTGATACTTGCCCTATGTGGTGTTCTTTGGGGTGCATATCTTTCCGTAGTCTGCATGAAGGGGAAGCGATAGATACCTGCCTCCATGACTACTGCGGGTAATTGAGATTTCACTATCGTCGCCCGGCGGGGAGACTTTTCCGGTCAGGCGCTCAACTCAAATTTTGCGAACGGCTAACAACGGATTTTATTGGCTAAAGCTGAACTTCCTTGTTCAACCTGACTTCACCATCCAGCCAGGGCGGCGTTTCCCAGGGGCCTGGTGTCTTGCTCCAAACGCGCTTCGGTGTCTCTGTCTTTTGCCCAGGCGGTGAGCAGTACCATCGCCCCGAAACCACCGACGATGAGTACCGGATAGGCTGCCAGCAACTCCACCAGCGAGTACTTCCAGGCCAGCGGACGACCAATACCCAGCATGGCGGCATAGAACCATGACACGCCAGAGAGGGCGCCGGAAAACAGCGCCAGCATGCGCAGGCTGAAGGAGAGCTTGAGTAACGAACCGGCTTTTTTCAGTGCCGGCAATACAGCGCTATGCAACAGGATGCCGTTAAAGGTCAACAGCACTACTATGCCGATTTTGGCTTGCAGTTTTGGATTGAGGAAATATTCCATCCCCTTGCCGGCATAATCGATCCCGACAATACCAATGCCCGTAATCCAGAGCGCTACAAGTGCAAGCACTACGGTTTTCTGAAGGCTTTCCATGTGCGCGTCATCGTGGTGGCCTGACGCATCTCCCTTCAGGAGTTGCTTGACCATTGCAATGTCGCTGGTCAAGACCAGCCCGATTGCCACACAGCAGGCGATAAGATGAAAATATACAACGCCCAAACGCACATATTCCACGGTGGACGAAGAAAACATACTAAGTTCCATGGTGACCTCTTGGCTTCAATAGTGAATCAACTTGGCTCTCGGCACGGCTTGATTGGAATTTACCGTTGCTGACTGCCATTTAGATCCAGCAATTGTTATCAGTTAATCTTGCGACATTACGCCAGCAAGATAATAGTGAGTTTCTCGAATGAACTTTTAGTCATTCGATCATGTCCATTTTCAGGTAACCAAAAACCTCAATCGCACTGAGTGCATGGGAGGTTTAACTTCCGCTTCTGGGGGGCGGTGAGGCCCGGAACCCGATCGACGAGCGAATCAGGCAATGCTGGTAGGGTCGGCGGGGCTTCCACCCCATTCGAGGAAACGGATCTTGTGAACCTCGCCCTCGCTGTCTTCGTAGACCAGGGTCACCGGTACCACGCCGGTCTTGTCGGATGTATCGGTGCGCTGCAGTACCCGTTTCACATCGATGTCCATCCCGTAGTGGTATTCGACGGCTGAAACATGCGCGCCGGGTTCTTGCAGGCTGCTCTGGTCAAAGACACTGGGTGCGAGACTGGAAATCACGGCACTGACAATCGTGGCCATGCTCATAAGGCTGTACCTCCACTGAAGTTCGCTTGACAAGGACTTAATGTGACACGTGGTGAAAGTGAAGTTCACTTGACCGCGACGAACGCGCCTGCCTGAAAAGCCTGTAGTGGCTGCAAACTCCCGGCAATTCCCCACGCTTGACGCCTCTCGACCGTTCGTCCTTTAACCCCCGTATTTGCTGGAAAAAGTCCGTTTTTCAAGGAGGTCATGACATGTCATGACCGATTGTCATGCGTCGGGTATTGGCCGATTTCTGCCTGTCACCGAGGGCTATATCCGACCCATGGAGGACTCTCGGAGGCAATCTTTGGCATCTCCAAAATCACAATGAAACCAACATGCTCCACGTAGTAAAGCGTGCTATCCATGATTATATTGCTGCAACAGGTGCATTAATGTCCTGCAATAAACCAGTCTTGTTCATTAGTAGGTCAGTTATCACACTGAGGTCACTCATTTGATAACGGCTTCTGACTGAAGGAGAGATGACCATGGTATCTGCGATCCGGTTTATCCAGTTCGGCAACCCTGAAGTACTGAACCTGGAGACACTGAGCGAACAAGCGCCCGGCCAGGGTGAGGTATGGCTTGAGCAAGAGGCTGTAGGTGTCAACTTTCTCGACGTTAGCCAACGAAAAGGGGCGGTGCCGATTGCTTTGCCATCTGGAGTTGGGCTGGAAGGCGCGGGGCGTGTCGCCGCTGTGGGTGTGGGTGTCAGCAACGTGCGAGTAGGGGATCGCGTCGCCTATGCCACCGGCCCCTTGGGTTCCTATGCTTCGGCCCGGCTTTATCCGGCAGAGCGGCTGGTCAGAATTCCGGATTCGCTGTCATTTGACGATGCAGCAGCCGTCATGTTCAAGGGCATCACTGCGCAGTACCTGTTGAAAGCCACCTATCCTGTGGGGCCCGGTACAACCATTCTTCTCTACGGTGTGGCTGGAGGGCTGGGGGAAATAATGGTGCCGTGGGCGAAGCACTTGGGTGCCATCGTGATCGGCGTGGTTTCAAAGCAGGCCAGTGTCGAGAAAGCTCTGGCGTCGGGATGCGATGAAGTCCTGGTGTTCGATGCGCACAGCCTGGCTTCCCGGGTCGCTCGTATCACCAAGGGTAAAATGGTCGACGTCGTCTATGACCCGATTGGGCGTGTTTCTTTCCAGGCATCCCTGGATAGCTTGCGACCACGAGGCCTGATGGTATCGTTCGGAGCCTCATCAGGTGCGCCGTCAGCGGTGGAACTGTCGACACTCAATACCAAAGGCTCGCTGTTCCTGACACGTCCTTCGTTGGCAGCCCATACGGCGAGTGTCTCTGAGTACCAGGAACGAGCGCAGGATGTGTTGGCCGCCATTGGTGCAGGTATTATCAAACCTTCGGTCCGGGCAAGTTACTCTCTGGCGGACGCAGCATTGGCGCATGCGGACCTGGAGTCGGGGCGTTCATCGGGGGCGATCATTCTAAAACCATGAATCTTGATGTTCTGAACAATCAGCACAGCGACGAAATCGCTGCGTTTCTGGCCGTGGCCTCGCAAGGCTCGTTTGTCGGGGCAGGCCGGCTATTGCAGCGACACCCAACAGTCGTTTCGAAACGACTCGCCGCAATGGAAAAGCGCCTTGGCGTTCGGCTTGTGGAGCGCTCCACCCGCCAGGTTCGAATTACTGAAACAGGTGCCAGGCTGGAGCAACGCCTTCGCTCAGCCATCGAATTGATGAATGAAGCGCAGCAGCAAGCGTCCGAGGGCGCCATCGAAATCCGCGGTACTTTGCGCCTTGCATTGCCGGCAGCCATGGGCAGGCGTTGGCTTGGCCCGATGCTGCCGGAGTTTCTCAAGGCTCATCCGCATGTCTCGATCATCGCTGACTATAGCGAGCGTCTGGTCGACATCATCGATGAAGGTTTTGACGCGGCGATCCGAATCGGAGAGTTGGACGACAGCCGGCTGATAGCCAAAAAACTAAGTGACCATCGCCGGATACTGTGTGCCTCGCCTGCTTACATCACAAAGCACGGCATGCCCGAAACGCCACAGGACCTGATCAGGCACAATTGCCTTCGCTTCAGTGGCCTTGCGTCTTTTCCTCAGTGGAGACTCCATCGCGGCAATGAACTGCAGACGGTTTCTCCCAAAGGAAACCTGACGGCCAACGACAGCGAGTCATTACTTGCAGCGGCCTGCGCCGATGCGGGAATACTGGGGGCAGGTGACTGGTTGATGAGTCGTGATATTGCTGCCGGGGGACTGTTGCAGGTCCTTCCTGACTGGCAATTGGATACCGCCGGTGGGGTCTACCTGGTCAGGCCATCAGCCAAGTTTCCGGGTGCCGTGGTCGTCGCGTTCAAACAATGGATCGAGTCAAAGTTTACCCCCGCGCCCCCATGGACCATCTGACCGGCTGACCTTCGATTCACCTGACCGACACATGGCTGCCGGTCATGTGTGTTCATAAAATCAGCATTGCATCAAAGCCAATACAGGATAGTAACGGACCACAACCAGCCGATGCAGAGGGTGATGGCAAGGTAGATCGCCACAATCATCAGAGGCTGATTCCACATGACACACCTCCCATAACCGTTTTCTTTGCATGGGTGCCTGGTAAAACGGGCGCTCGTCGCATGAGCAATAACTCGTCAGAACACTCCAAGGGTCAATTCCATCGCCAGTACAGCGGACAACGCCAGCGTCATCACCAACGCGATAAACATCAGGCCCAACTCGGCCAGCTGCTTATAAAGGGCCATCGGCCGTTTCGTGATTCGAGCAATTGATCTATCAGTGGAAGCCATCACTCATCCTCACTTTTGCGTGGAACACGCACCACAGGCTTGACTTGGGCAGTAAGGCGATGGAACCGCATGGTGTCGCGCGTTTCATTTCCTACCCCTCGCGTCATGCCGAATCCGGCGAGCCCCGCCGTCTCCATGATGTCCGGGACGACAGCTGTTGCGGGTACCAGGGGTGGTGCAACTAATGAGCCATTTCAATAGGGCGAAGAAAAAACTCAAATTAATTAACAAGCTGTTTGCGAGGGGTTTCAAGCGAGAGAAAGGGGGGAGGGGGGAATATTCCTCAAAGTTGGTGGTAAACGCCTGGTTGGGTGGGTGTAGTACCCCATTTTTGGAGAGAGTAGCGGCCCTGTTTCACCGATTGTTTTTGGTAGGGGCTACTTGTCCCTGAGGCGAGGTGGATTTAACGGGGCGGAAGGGCCGCTTCTAACTGTGGTTTCAACCGGTCGAAGCAACACACTGAATTCTGTTTAATAGACGAGTGAGTTTTCGGCACCGCACATTACCCGAGGAGAAACATCGATGCCGAGAATCACGTAACCGCTACTCAAGCAGCTGATCTATCAACACCGCATTGGTGTAGATCAAACTGCCGTCACTCGCCCGGTGTCCAACCAGATGGAACTGTCCGCGTTCGTGGTGCAAATAGACACGCATCTGACAGTCGGACAAGGGGGCGTATCCCTCGGGCATGATCAGATCCATCGAGTCCATATCGACATCGACCATGGCTTCCGGCTCGTGGGTCTTCTGCAAGTGCTCTTCGGCCTGCTCCAGACGGAGGTGCAGAGGGCCGTCGACGTAGAAATGAACTTCCCCCATCGGGGTGGACTTTTGGGCGCCGCTGGTTTTGCACCAACCTTCGATCGTCAGGGCACTCATGACGAAACCTCCCATGTGGATTGCTGGAATCTGTAGCTATCGTTCCTGCTCGATGCCATCACTTATGTTGGATGACTGCACAAGGGCAGGGTTCGATTTTTGGCGCCGCTTCTGGTCGACCCTGCTGTCCGTCATCAGAAATTCAGTATAGCCGGTCGCCGGGCCTCGCTTGCCAACCTCACGTACAACCCGATGGGCTCTATACTTCTTACTGACTTTGCCGCCCCGATGGGTGGTATTTGTCTGCCCTGCTTGGACGTCAGTGGCGATGCTTTTGCATAACCAATGAACAACAGGAATAGGATGAAGAGGAAATGGCAATAGCAATTGTCCTGATACTAATCGTTATTGCATCAGTGCTATTCCACATACTGGCGCCTTGGCACGCGACACCGGCAGCTTCCAACTGGGGTTCCATAGACACCACCCTGTTCATCACCCTGATCATTAGCGGAATATTTTTCATTGCCATCACGGTATTCATGGCTGTAGCGGTGATGCGGTATCGTCACAAGGAGGGCGCCAGGGCGGCCTACCAGCCAGAAAATAAAAAGCTGGAACTGTGGTTAATTATCATTACGTCGGTAGGTATTGCCGGGATGTTGGCGCCAGGTCTGGTTGTCTACAACGACTTCATCCGGGTACCGAAAGAGGCTTACGAACTTGAAGTGGTCGCCCAACAGTGGCAGTGGGCCTTTCGTTTTCCCGGCCAGGACGCAAAGCTGGGCAAATCGGATATCAGGTTTATTGATGCCGCCAATCCCTTCGGCCTTGATCCCAAGGATCCTGCAGGGCAAGACGATGTGCTTGTAATGAATAATGAAGTTCGCCTTCCGCTCGACCGGCCGGTGAAAGTCTTGTTGCGCGCTAAAGATGTCCTGCACGATTTCTATGTACCGCAAATTCGCAGCAAGATGGATATGGTGCCAGGAATGGTGTCGTACTTTTGGTTTACGCCAACTAAAACCGGAAAATACGAAGTCCTTTGCGCTGAGTTTTGTGGTGTAGGTCATTACAACATGCGCGGCCATATGATCGTGGAAGAGCAGGGCGTCTTCGATCAATGGCTCAACGGCCAGCCGACTTTTGCGCAGACATTGACGACAACTGCCAAACCCGGTCGCGACAGCGTGCTGGAAAAAGGCCGCCAGTTGGTCGAACAGCTCGGCTGCAAGGCCTGCCATAGCCAGGATGGCAGTGCCAGTCTCGGCCCGGGATGGAAAGGGCTGTACGGCCGCACTGAACAGTTTGCCGATGGCACCAGTGCGGTGGTCGACGAGGCCTACCTGAAAGAGTCGATTCTCGATCCGAAGGCCCGGCTGGTACAGGGCTACCCGCCGGTGATGGTGGCCTATACTCTCAAAGACGATGAAATGGGCGCTGTCATCGCCCTGATCAAATCACTGGGCGCAGCGGGGCAAGACGATGAACCTTCGACCGGCGAAGCGTCGAGCCCGGGTGAAGACCTGGTGGCGCAGGGGCAGCGATTGGCCGGGTCGCTCGGCTGTCTGGCCTGCCACAGTGTCGATGGCAACAAGGGCGTCGGCCCCAGCTGGCAGGGCCTGTATGGCAAGACGCAAACCCTTGGCGACGATACGAGCGTAAAGGTCGACGAGGGCTATATCAAAGAATCGGTTCTGCATCCCAATGCCAAAATCGTCAAGGGCTATGCAGCCGTCATGCCGGCCCTGGCTCCGAGTGACGAGGAGCTCAATGCACTGATCGCTTTTATCAAATCCAAAGCGAATGCTGACGCTGATGCGAGCAAGGCGGAGCCAGGGAAGTAGCCGTAAAACAGCCAGGAATGCACTGAAACTTCGGCAGGAGGATGACGTGATGGCCTATGCGGAGCAAGCCGAGACAGAAGCACTGCACGAGCCCAAGAGTTTCCTGACCAGATATATCTGGAGTCAGGACCACAAGGTCATAGCCATTCAATATTCCTTGACGGCCATCTTCGTGGGTCTTATCGCTCTGGTGTTGTCCAGCTTGATGCGCATGCAGATAGGTTTCCCCGGCAGTTTGGCGTTCATGGACGCCAGTACTTACTATCAGGCGATGACCATGCACGGCATGATCATGGTCATTTACTTGCTCACAGCCTTGTTTCTGGGTGGTTTCGGCAACTATCTGATCCCGCTGATGGTGGGCGCCCGCGACATGGTCTTCCCCTATGTCAACATGCTCAGCTACTGGTTCTACCTGGTGGCGGTACTGGTGTTGCTCAGCAGTTTTTTTGTCCCTGGCGGCCCCACAGGTTCGGGCTGGACGCTCTATCCGCCACAGTCCATTACCCAGGGGACACCGGGGGTCGAGTGGGGCATTGTCCTGATGCTCGTCTCACTGGCGATTTTTATCGTCGCCGCCACCATGGGCGGGTTGAACTACGTCACCACTGTGTTGCAGGCGCGCACGCACGGCATGACCTTGTTTCGCATGCCGCTCTCGGTATGGGGCATCTTCATGGCCTCGATCATGGCCTTGCTGGCCTTCCCGGCGTTGTTTGTCAGTGCGGTCATGATGTTGTTCGACAAGCTGTTGGGCACCAGCTTCTTCATGCCGGCGATGATCTCGCTGGGGCAGCAGCTCGATCACCAGGGTGGCAGCCCGATATTGTTCCAGCACCTGTTCTGGTTCTTCGGCCACCCGGAGGTCTACATCGTCGCTCTCCCTGCGTTTGGTCTGGTCTCCGACTTGATCAGTACCCATGCGCGTAAAAATATCTTCGGCTACCGAATGATGGTGTGGGCCATTATTGCGATTGGCGTACTCAGTTTTGTGGTCTGGGCGCACCACATGTATGTCAGCGGAATGAACCCGTACTTTGGCTTTTTCTTCGCAGTCACCACCTTGATCATCGCGGTGCCGACG
Organism: Pseudomonas sp. GW823-FHT06E10; assembly: GCF_058794995.1. Taxonomy (NCBI): domain Bacteria; kingdom Pseudomonadati; phylum Pseudomonadota; class Gammaproteobacteria; order Pseudomonadales; family Pseudomonadaceae; genus Pseudomonas; species Pseudomonas sp. GW823-FHT06E10. The sequence continues at coordinate 101,281 of NZ_JBXAHJ010000016.1, forward strand.
GCGCTGAAAGTCTATAACTGGGTACTGACCCTGTGGCGCGGCGACATCCACCTGACTGTGCCGATGCTGTTTGCCCTGGCCTTTATCGTCACCTTCCTGGTCGGCGGTCTGACCGGGTTGTTTCTCGGCAATGTGATCGTGGACATCCCGCTCTCGGACACCTATTTCGTCGTGGCCCATTTTCATATGGTCATGGGGGTAGCCCCGGTACTGGTGGTGTTCGGCGGCATTTATCACTGGTACCCGAAAGTCACCGGGCGCATGTTGAACGACACCCTGGGCAAGTTGCATTTCTGGATAACCTTTCTGGGCACCTACGCCATTTTCTTCCCCATGCACTACTTGGGTTTCCAGGGCATGCCACGTCGTTACTACGCCTATGAAAACTACGCGTTCATCCCGCAGTCCGCGCAAGACTTGAATGCCTTCATTACGGTGATCGCATTGACTGTCGGCGTTTCCCAGTTGCTGTTCCTGTTCAACCTGGCCTGGAGTGCATTCAAGGGCAAGCCCGCAGGCAGTAATCCCTGGGGTGCGGCCAGCCTGGAATGGCAAACGCCGGACACCCCGCCGAAACACGGTAACTGGGGAGAGAAGTTGCCGGTCGTGCATCGCTGGGCCTATGACTACAGTGTGCCGGGGATAGAGCAGGATTTCGTGCCGCAAACGGTCTCCGCCGAGGAGCTGGAGCAGATGCGGCAACTCAGTGCCGGAACCAAGGCGGACATCAAGACATGAACAGGCTGCTATTGAAAATCGCCGACGGCGCTGATCCCGGCGGCAGCTGGAGTCGCGACCCTGAGGGTATGCAGGCCGCCGAGGATGCCGATAGAAGGCAAACCGCAAGGGTAGGCCTGCGCTTGTTTCTGGTGGTGGTGAGTTCGTTATTCTTCCTCTTCCTGATCGCCTTTATTGCCCGCTCTCAAATGGCCGATTGGCTACCCCTGACAGAGCCTTTGGCGCCGTTAGGCAATCTCCGGCCGCTCTGGCTGAATTCGGCTTTTCTGGTATTGAGTTGCATCGCACTGCAATGGTCGCGTATGGCCGCCCGAAAGGCTCGGCTGGGCGCAACGGTCATTGGTTTTGCATTGGGGGGTGTGTTTGCCATTGCCTTTCTGGCGGGGCAACTCTGGGTCTGGCAGCAGTTTGTCGCCTGGGGCTACTTTGTCGCCAGCAATCCGGCCAACAGTTTCTTCTACCTGTTGACCGGCCTGCATGGGCTCCACCTGCTGGGCGGGCTGATCGCCTGGTGCTGGATCGTCGCCAGATTTCTGCGTCATGTGCCACTGGCGCAACTTGGCGCCAGCGTAGAGCTCTGTGCCATCTATTGGCATTACTTGCTGGGCCTTTGGTTCGTGCTTTTCGCGCTGCTGGCCAGCACGCCGCAAACCTATGAAGCCATCGCCAGATTCTGCGGCCTGAGGTAAACAGTCATGGCATTGCACCCACAAGCCCAAGTCGAATCCAGTTCATCCAACCCACCAGGTTCGCCGCCTGCACCGGGATGGCAGGGCATCGCCAGCGATTGGTCCTCGGATAAAGAGGCCTTCAAGCAGGTGCCCTGGGGCAAGGCGATGATGTGGATATTCCTGCTCAGCGACACGTTTATATTCACCTGTTTTCTGACCGGATACATGTCGGTACGCATGACCATCACCAGCGCCTGGCCGAACCCCAGTGAAGTGTTCGCATTGACGATCGGCGGCAAGGAAATCCCGCTTATTCTGATCGCCATCATGACCTTTGTGCTGATCAGTAGCAGCGGCACCATGGCCATGGCCGTCAATTTCGCCTATCGCCGTAATCGCGCGAAAACCGCGGCCCTGATGCTGGCGACCGCTGCCTTGGGTGTGACTTTCGTCAGCATGCAGGCATTTGAATGGAGCAAGCTCATCGCAGAAGGGGTGCGTCCCTGGGGGAACCCCATGGGAGCGGCGCAATTTGGCGCCAGTTTTTTCATGATTACCGGTTTTCACGGACTGCATGTATCAATCGGCGCCCTCTATCTCAGCATTGTGGCGCTGAAGGTATGGCGCGGAGATTATGAGCGTTCCGGCAACTATCAGAACGTCGAGATAGCCGGGCTTTACTGGCACTTCGTGGATTTAGTGTGGGTATTTATTTTTGCATTCTTCTATTTATGGTAGAGGAGCACGGGTGATGGCACATGCTCAGGGTCAGCAACATCCAATCAGTTTGTACCTTAAAATCTGGGGACTGTTATTCGTCCTCAGCACGCTGTCGTACCTTGTCGACTATTTCCACTTCCATGGCTACCTTCGGTGGTCCCTGATCATCACTTTCATGTTGTTGAAGGCAGGTTTGATTGTCTCCATCTTCATGCATATGGCATGGGAGCGCCTGGCATTGGTCTACGCCATACTGGTGCCACCTTTGTGTTTACTGGTACTTATCGGGCTGATGGCCTCCGAGGCAGACTATATTTTCCTCAGCAGGGGCATTTTCTTTGGCCAGTAGGCAAGCAGCTTTCGGATGGCCTTGAGTCCCCAGGCGCTAACCCGATATCACTCGCTTGAACTGATGCCATTTGTGCTGCCAGGCCACTGTCCAGTGGGGGGCCGCCGTTCCCGTGCCGGCGATCTTCAGCTTCGGATGCTGTTTGATGACCTGGTCCAGTACCGATTCCTGATTCGGTTCAACATCCACGAAGAAGATATGTTTGCCTTCTTTTACTGCCTGTTTGAAATTGCGGAAGTGAGTGTTCGGCACCTGGAACCCAAAAAAACCGCCTTCCCAGATGCAGAAGCCCAATACAACAATGGCAAGGAAGATAAAGGGCATCCAGCCTGCGGCGGATTCGGTCCAGCCCATCCAATAGGCGCCACCCAGGACCAGCGCTGCGAGTGGCACGCCGATCACCGCACCAATCTCACCAGAGTGAACAGCATCCTGTTCCATCAGCGAGCTGATCTCGTGGAGGTGATGTTCTTCTACATCAGCAACTTTTTCACTGAGTACATGAATCTGTTCGGAATTGATGCCGCTGGCTTCCAATTCATATTCAACGTTTTCAAGATCGTTGAGATTGTCACTGATGTAATAGTGTCGGTTCATGCCACACCTCCCATCTCGGGTTTGCTGCAGACCTCCTCTGTCCGGCAGCACTTGGCAGCTGTACTGTGGGGAACGTTGCACACCCGGTGCAATTTGAAAAAAGTATAGCACTCACCATCCTGCGGACCGGTCACTGGCTGATCTGCACAATGACCGGACCTTCCGTCACGATCGGCGGGTTCGCGCGGATATTCGATGCATTTTTCTGAATCCAGTCACGCGCGACTTTCAGGCTCGCATCGCTGCCGGCCTTGTCCGTGCAAACAGTCACCGCTGTACCACCATCACCCGTATTCAACAGTGTGTAGCTGACGAGGCCAGGCACTGTCCGCAGGGTCGCTTCGACGTCGGCATTGCGCTCTTCCAACAACTCGAAAAGCTGCTTTGCTCCAGTACCCAGGTAGGTTCTTATAACCGCATACATAGTCGTCTCCCTTGGGAGTGTCGCCTTGATGCCAATCCAGATCCGTTGATGGCCGCTATTACTCAAGGCTTCAGCTCGCCTTGATTTATTAAGCTTAGCCAAACGTCGGCGACAATCGTAATGCAACGACCACCGGCCATTTTTGGCCGATAACTGCCTGTCGTGAGGGGCTGAAACCGACCCATTGCAGCCAGTCGGCATAACAGTTTTCAACCAATCGCCGGAACAATGTGGCTGCTTCACCCAACCCCTTCTCGTATCATCAGCGCCTTTGCATCTGGAACGAACTGTGTGAAATCGCCAACTGGAAAAGCTCCGGCTGCCTCTGACGGGGCGAAGTGGGACATAGGCGAGGCTGTCAATCAGCTCTCGTGGGACGACTTGCGCATCATCAAGACGCTCAGTGATTGCGGCAATCGTTCGGCTACGGCCAAGAAGCTTGGCATCAATGTATCCACCGTTTCGCGCCGAGTTGCTCAAGTTGAGCGAACGCTCGGCATCGCGCTGTTTGATCACCGCAAATCAGGGTATCTGCTCACCGCCGAGGGTGCTGAATTGCGAGCACTCGCCGAGCGAGTGGAGCTGGATATTGTCAGCGTCACGCGGCGTGTTTCACGTTCAGGCCAAGGTCCCCTCGGGAAACTTCGAATTACCACCAGCGACTCGCTGCTGCTGTACTTCTTCACCCCCATCATCGCGGACTTCAAGGCCCTGAACGAGGGGATCACCATCGAGGTGCTGGTGGGCAATGAAACCCTTAGCCTCGCCCGGGATGAATCGGATATCGCGATTCGAGCGACGAGAAAACCTGCAGAAAGCCTGGTGGGCCGTAAACTGGCGAACATTGCCTGGGCACCTTACTGCTGTGCCAAGCAGATGACTGCCTTGCCCCTTTTCGAAGAGGGCCAGGCATGGGTGTCATACTCCTCAGCGCTCTGCGGTTTGAAGGCGACAAGCTATGTCGAAAGCAGAGTCGCTGCTGAGCGCATAGCGTACCGCACCGATTCTGTTGCAGCAGCAAGCGCTGCAATCGCGGCGGGTCTGGGATTTGGATTCCTTCCCTGCATGTTGGGCGACATAACCCCAGGGTTGGTACGCGCCGGCCCGGTAGTGCCAGAGCTTCAGGATGAGTTGTGGCTGCTGACTCACCAGGACATTCGAAAATCGTGGCGAGTCAAAGCATTCATGACCTTCTGCGCCGCTGCCGTGGCCAGTCAAAAGCCCTTGGTCGAGGGGCAATTGATACTCCCGGTCACCTAGATCGAAACCGGGAGTGCAGCTCAGATGTCTCGGGCGCCAATCACGGCCTTGCACACGATCTCAATCAGCTGCGGACGCTGGGCAAGTCTCGACACCCCAATGATATTGCTCGCGCACTGAGGCCGCTCAGTGCCATAGGCCGCCTTGCGCACTTTGCCGACCACCGCGAACGCAGCGTCCATGTCCAGCACATAAAGCGTTTCCTCGACAACATCTTGCATAGTTGCGCCATACAAGGTGAGCAGCTTCGAAATGTTGTCGTAAGAGACCCGCATCTGCTCTCCCATCGAAGAGAAATCACTGGGCTTACCATCGGCGTTCAGCGGCGCCGGGGCTACCAGATTACCTGCCTCATCATGGTTGAATTGACCTGATACGTAGATCTCGTTTCCTACCCGCCGTGCCTGCGGATAGCCATACGCCTCCTCCCAGGAAACGCCCCAGTAGGCGGTCTGCTTGTTGAACGGTTGTGAAGCTGCCATTGCATTCTCCTGCACATGAGGGACCGGAATGATCCGAATGGGTGGGCGAATGCTAGCAGCGCGATCGCGTATTTTATGGCTTATAAATGAGCCGACAGGAGCGCAAAAATGCGCCACCGACAGGCGCCTTGTTTCGTTATCTTTTGCTCGTCCTCAAGCAATGACGCTGAGGAGTGCACTCGTGGCTACGGTAATGCCTGCAAGGTGCGGGACCCGAGACTTGTGCGATTGAACATCATCGAGCTGAAAGGAAACAAAAATGAGCAATCCTAAAACTGAAGTCCTGACTCCGCTTAATAGCCAACTGATCTTCATCGATCAGCAGCCACAGATGGCCTTCGGCGTTCAGAGCATTGACCGGCAAACGCTGAAAAACAATACCGTTGCCTTGGCCAAGGCAGCGAAGATTTTTAATGTCCCCACCACCTTCACCACGGTTGAGACAGAAAGCTTCTCAGGTCACACCTACCCCGAGCTACTCGCTGTGTTCCCGGACGCCCCGCTGCTGGAGCGCACCTCCATGAATTCCTGGGATGATCAGAAGGTACGCGACGCACTCAAGAGAAATGGTCGCAACAAGATCATCGTCTCCGGCTTGTGGACCGAGGTATGCAATGCCACCTTCGCCCTGTCGGCAATGAACGATGCCGGCTATGAAATCTATATGGTTGCAGATGCCTCCGGCGGCACCACCAAAGAAGCCCACGATTACGCCATGCAGCGCATGATCCAGGCCGGCGTGGTACCGGTGACCTGGCAGCAGGTGCTGCTGGAATGGCAACGGGACTGGAAGAACCGCGACACCTACGACGCCGTAATGGAACTGGTAAAGGAACATTCTGGTGCATATGGCATGGGCGTCGACTACGCCTACACCATGGTGCACAAGGCGCCTGAGCGCGTTCAGCATGGCCCCACCCTGGCGCCTGTCGCTGCATCTGTCTGAGCCATCGCCAGCCCCTGCCCTGGGGGCTGTTCACAGACTTGCGAAGGGTGCGCAGTCGACTGAACCGAGTCAACGAGCCTGGCCTGGCCCCCCTGGGGATTTCCAGTGCCCAGCGCTGTTCGAGTCAGGCGCTCGCATCCTGTTACCTGGATTAAGGGATGTGTATGAACAAGGACAAATCTACCGTGCTGGCGACTCTCACACTGGCTTCGACAGGGCAGCTCAAATCCTGGCAGATAAGAACTGCCAAACAACTGATGCTGGACAGGCTGGATACCGGCATTTCAGTGACTGAACTAGCCGAAGCTTGCGCATTGTCGCGCAGTCACTTCTCACGCAGGTTCAAGGAAAGCACCCGGATGTCCCCGCAGCGATGGCTGCGTGAACAGCGGGTCATGAAGAGCAGAGAGTTATTGAAGGCTTCCACGATGTTGCTCACAGAGATCGCGCAGGAATGCGGCTTCAGCGATCAATCTCACTTCTGCCGTACATTCGTGAAGGCTGAAGGCATGACACCGAAGGCTTGGCAGCAACAAGCAATCTGCCCGATTCCGGTCGTTGCTTGAGACGGTAAGGCATCATCAACGCGCGGGCGAGCCCAAGCGGACTGAGGTGTAACCCCCTTGAAAATCAATTTGTTACAGCTATCGACGATTTTTTATAAATCTTGCGCGCTAAATTATTGAGCGGCAACTTATTGCACATTGTTATAACGCAAACATTTAAATCGCTAACAGAATCCCTCGAAGACATTCAAAAGTGAGGAAAGCCATGAAAGTTCTCTACACCGCAGTCGCAACCGCAACCGGCGGTCGTGATGGCCGAGCCATCTCCAGCGACAAGAACCTCGACGTGAAACTGGCCACTCCGAAGGAATTGGGCGGTGCCGGTGGTGATGCCACCAACCCTGAGCAACTGTTCGCCGCTGGTTACTCGGCCTGCTTCATCGGTGCACTGAAGTTCGTCGCCAGCCAGAGCAAACGCAGCATTCCAGCCGACGCCTCGATCACTGCGCGGGTCGGCATTGGCCAGATCCCAGGCGGCTTTGGCCTGGATATCGACCTGAACATCAACCTGCCAGGCCTGGAGCACGCCGATGCACAAGCGTTGGTGGAGGCGGCCCACCAAGTGTGCCCGTACTCCAACGCAACCCGTGGCAACGTCGATGTCCGTCTGCACGTCACCGTCTAACTTCCCGCCTCACGAGAAACAGGAGATATGAAATGAACGTTTTGACCAAAACACTCGTCGGCTCGCTCCTTGCCTTGTCGATCGGTAACGCATTCGCTGACTCTGGCGTCGAACACAACACCCAGGCATTCCTCGATGCATTGAACTCAGGCAGTGGTAAACCCATCGAGCAGCTTTCGCCGAAGGACGCCCGTGCGGTACTGACCGGCGCTCAGGCCGGGGTAAAACTGACACTGCCCAAGGCGGATGTCAGCGAGAAGACCATCACCGTCGACGGCCAGGACATCAGCTTGACCATCGTGCGTCCGGCGGGTGTGAAGGGGACCTTGCCTGTGTTCATGTACTTCCACGGCGGTGGCTGGGTGCTCGGCGACTTCCCGACCCATGAGCGCCTGGTGCGCGATCTGGTCGTCGGGTCCGGGGCGGCGGCGGTGTTCGTCAATTACACCCCGTCCCCTGAAGCGCACTACCCGACGGCGATCAACCAGGCCTACGGGGCAACCAAATGGGTGGCCGAGCACGGCAAGGAAATCAATGTCGACGGTAAGCGCCTGGCGGTAGCGGGCAACAGCGTCGGCGGCAACATGGCAGCCGTGGTCAGCCTGATGGCCAAGGATAAAGGTACCCCGGCCATTAAGTACCAGGTGCTGCTGTGGCCAGTGACCGACGCCAACTTCGAGACAGCGTCGTACAACCAGTACGCCGAGGGGCACTTCCTCACCAAGAACATGATGAAGTGGTTCTGGGACAACTACACCACCGACCCCAAGCAATGTGCCGAGATCTACGCCTCGCCGCTGCGCGCTACCACTGAGCAGTTGAAAGGCCTGCCGCCAGCGCTGGTCCAGACCGCGAGTGCCGATGTGCTGCGTGACGAAGGGGAAGCCTACGCTCGCAAACTGGACCAAGCTGGCGTGCCGGTCACTGCGGTGCGCTACAACGGCATGATCCATGACTACGGCTTGCTGAACGTGGTCAGCCAGGTTCCGGCGGTACGCTCTGCAATGCTGCAGGCTTCCGAAGAGCTGAAAGTTCATTTGAAGTGACCCCCACTCAAGACCGGAGATGTATGCAATGAACTGGTAATCACCGCCGGAAACGAAAAGCCCGCTAAACAGCGGGCTTTTTCGTTTCCGGTGTAGCGTTAGCAGCCCTCCGCCAAGGGCACCTATGGGTAGGATAGCGACCATCAGCCATTGTGACTGACCCACCCTTGTCCTCCCTCAACCTGGAGGACGAGCCATGAACACTATTGCTAGATACAGCCATCAGCCTTGGAACAAGGGAAAGCTTGTCGGGCAGAAAGCCCCGCTTCGAGTCAGAGATATCTGGGCCATCCGGGTCAGACTTCAGCTTGCTGAGAAGACGCGTGATTTGGCGCTCTTCAACTTGGCCATCGATAGCAAGCTGCGTGCCTGTGACTTAACCAAGTTGCGAGTCCGAGACATCGCCCATGGGGAGCATGTGTCGTCATGAGCCATCGTGATGCAGCAGAAAACTCAGCACCCAGTGCAATTTGAAATCACTGAGCAAACCCGAACGGTTCTGGAGGCTTGGATGCATCGGGCCCATCTCCGCAGTGAGGACTTCTTGTTCTTGAGCCGCTTGCACGCCTCAGACCATCTTTCCACCAGGCAATACGCTCGAATAGTCAAAGCGTGGGTGACAGCCATTGGTCTTGATCCAACCATGTACGGTACCCACACGCTACGGAGAACCAAGGCATCGTTAATCTATCGCAGGACGAAGAACCTGAGAGCTGTCCAACTCCTGCTTGGTCATACGAAGCTTGAAAGCACTGTCAGATACCTGGGAATCGAGGTCGATGATGCCCTGGAAATGGCAGAACAAACGGAGGTCTGATCATCCATAGTGACGGTCGATGCTAGACCGTCGCTATCCGACCCAAAGGGGACATTTCGCCGAGAATCAAACGCTATTTTTACTCTACGAATTGGCCCATTTATTGGCGAACCTGTAGAGAGGTAAGAACGAGTCCGATAGCTCCTTACCCAGTGGTGTTAGTCCATAACCGCCATCGTTTGACTCGATGAAGCCCGCCTCTCGGAGCTCATTGACTCTGCTTTGCAAAACGGTGGGCGAGATATCGCCACACGCGCTTCTCAATGCACGGGAACTCAGTGAACCGTGCTGAAGCTCCCAGATAATCCGCAAGGCCCATTTTTGTCCGAGCACATCCAGGAGCGCCATGATCGGACGACGCCCGTCTAGCATTCGTGAATCCAAGTTTTGCTCATCACTCATAATTATGGCCCTTGTGTGCTACTTATTGTGTAGCGAATACTGGTGCTACATATTTGATAGCGGAGGGTACACCGTGGCTCGAATTCAAGCACTCAGCAAACCCTACACAGAAGAACTCCAGGCAACGTTCGACAAAATAATGGGGGAGGGTGTCCCACCACTGTTGTTGTTCACGACCATCGCCAGCAGCGAGAGGGCGTGGCGCAAGTTCAGGGGCGGTTCATTGCTGGATGGAAACCTGCTGACGCTTCGTCAACGGGAACTGATCATCAACAGGGTCTGCGCGCGTACTGGATGCGAATATGAGTGGGGTGTGCACGTTATGGCTTTCGCTGAGAGCGCCGGACTGACCAGAGACGATATCGGCCACACGCTGGACCATCCACTCCGGGCGGAATACTGGAAGGAAGAAGAAGCGGTGCTGCTGGCTACGATCGATGCCCTGCACGATCGCGCTACATTGACCGAAGCGGAATTTCAGGCCGCCCGAAAGTACCTCGATGACAATCAGATTCTTGAAGTGCTCATGCTGGCGGGCTTCTATCGAACGGTATCGTATATTGCCAATAGTCTGGCTCTTCCGCTTGAGCCAAACGCGGCGAGGTTCAGCGAGTTTCGTCATGAAACCGCGCAATCGTCTTAGGCTCACTGTCCGCTTCTGGCTGTGGATTCAACCGGTCGATCGCCTCCAAGGCGTCGCGTACGTTGTCGGCGACCTCAGCTGACCCACGCTGCTCAACCCAGTTGGATAGTTCCAGGATGGCGGCTTCGAGGGCGAGTTGGTTTTCGTTGATTTTGAGAAGCAGGGAGGGGAGCAGGTCAAAATTAGGCATCGCGGATCCTCGGTTATGAGGTGAGCGTAGCACCAGGCAGAAAAAGCAAAGCCCCGAAGGTTCGCGGCTCCGGGGCTTCTATTTTCGCCCCCATCCCTTAATGTTTGGCGAACGTGGCGCGAAGATTACCAGTGATGTACTAGCGCATCACTACTGCGATAGGTGGATTGTGTTCCGTTGGCACGACGCCGGAGAGCGGGTGGAAGCTGTCTAAAACCACTGCGATCTATTTTGGTTTTGCTGGGCCGATCCGAAGCGTTCATCGCATCGTATTTGACCAAACGCTTAGCAGGGCTAAAGTCCAGTTGTTTGTGAGCACGACGCAATAAAGGTCGGACCTGTTAGACGTTAACCAGCAACGGCTGTCGTCACGCAGGTTCATCAGTGGCGGGGGGTAGAAAAAGAGTATTCCTCATGATCAAACACCTTCAAATAATGGCATTGGTTTCTATCTTCGCGATCGTTGCGGGGTGCCAAACGGATCAATCGACTTCCGCCTCTGGTGCGAAGGCTGCGAACGCTCAGATGGATCAGGAGGCAAAAGCGGCGTTAAAGAGTTTATATATCAGTACGCCGGAAGCGCGTGTCTTAGCGCAGAAAGCCAAGGGTATCCTCGTTTTCCCGGATGTGCTGAAAGCGGGTCTCATCGTCGGTGCACAGCATGGCGAAGGCGAATTGATCGAGAACGGCAAAGTCACGGGATACTACTCGACCACTGCAGCATCATACGGTCTTCAGGCGGGCGCGCAGAAGTTTGGTTACGTGATGTTCTTCATGACCTATTCAGCGATGAACGATCTGAAAAATGTTAATGGCTTTGAGGTCGGCGTGGGCCCAAGCATTGTGGTCGTAGATTCAGGCATGGCTAAGTCGCTGACTACTTCAACGGCTCAGTCTGATGTTTATGCGTTCATCTTTGATCAAAAGGGCTTAATGGCCGGGCTGGGACTGCAGGGTTCAAAAATTACTAAGCTCGATCGTTGAACCCGTCGGTCGGTCGCTTCAGCTGGAGGCTCGAGCGACAGCTAGCGAGCCTCCTCGTTGCCATCAGGAATGCGGAGTTGGTCAAACCACAGCCAACGAAAAAATTACAGGTAGAAAGAGGTGTGGTTTCGACCCATTGCGGACGGTGGGCAACACCAACACTTTCAGTGTCGTCAACGCCACTACAAGTCCCGAGCCCAGGTCTGGCTGACGAGGTCTTTTCCGAAGCTGTGTACCTGTTCTTCTTCGACCAGTTGAAAACCTGCTTTCTGGTATAGCTTTCGGGCATCGGAAAGCACGCTGGTTGTCCAGAGGATCATGCTCTTGTAGCCCACATGGCGTGCAAATCGGAGACTCTCTTCCAGCAACCGATTGCCGATTCCCATGCCTCTGGCACTCGCATCCACATACAGCATCCGTAGCTTGGCGGTCGTCTCATCATGTCTGACGACAAAGACCGAACCGATGACCATGCCATCTTTTTCCGCGATCCAGCACCGTTCGCAAGACTGATCGAACTCACGAAGGTATTTGGCGACGATTTCCGCCACCAGCGCTTCGAACTCCGTATTCCAACCGTATTCGCGGGCATAGAGTTGAGCTTGCTGCTGAACGACAATGCCCATGTCACCCGCTCGTGGATCGCGCAGAAGGTAGGAGGGATCCCTGTCGCCCAATTGCGTCTGTATCCGTCTCATGGCTTGGATCAATTGCTCTTGCTGTGGCTCAGGCAAGCCTTGCAGCATCACCACGACTTCTTCACGAGCGGCTTGCTCCAGCGAGGCCAGCACGGTACGACCTGGATCGGTGAGCTGGATTTGAGATGCTCGGGCATCGGTTGCCGAGCGAGTCCTGCTGATCAATCCTTTTTTCTCGAATCCGCCGATGACGCGGCTGAGGTAGCCAGCATCCAGGCCGAGCATATGGCAGAGGTCTGAACTCTTCAGGCCAGCACTGGCGCCCAATTCATAAAGGATGCGTGCCTCGGTCAAGGAAAACTCGGCTTGCAGCAGGTGCTCTTGCAGGGCGCCGATCTGCCGGGTGTAGAAACGGTTAAAGCGGCGGACTGTGTCAGCGCGCTCCATGATGGTTGCGGTCATGAAAACCCCATATAGTTGCTTTTGGCAATTATATTATTGACTTAGGCAACCATGTCAATCCTGCGATGGTCAGGTGCAACGGCAGTTTACGGTTAAGACGTATTGGGTCTGACCGTCTGCTTTTGGCCGATTGCTGCCTGCTACAAGGCGCAGCTATCGGCCCAAGATCCAAATCGCGATCAGCACAACGACTTCTGGTAATAGAACCGGGTATGTCCCGGTGGATAATCTGCCAGGCGGCCGAATTCGGAGTAACCAAGTTTTCGATAAAACCCGGGTGCCTGAAAGCTGAAAGTCTCCAGCCAGATACCAATACAGTGCTTTTTCTGCGCGACTTCTTCAGCCATGCGCATTAGCCGTTCTCCGATACCCTGGCCACGCATCGACTCGGGAACGCTGACAAGATCGATGAGCAGCCATCGATAAGAGACCTTGCCGTACAATCCGCCAATGACTTCGTTACTGTCTGGGTCTCGTAGCAACAGAGCAAATGTTTCATGTGCGTCGTCTCCACCGTTGACCTGGTTATGGGCCAGCAACGGGGTCAAAATTCCCAGCCGCTCTGCTTCAGTAGCATTTTCAGAAAGTTGGATTTCTACAGACATGGTGCTCTCCCTGAGCGGTGAGTAACCGGGTCAACAAGGTATCCCAGTCCTGTCACCCCATGGCGGACAGTCCGGACACTAGAGTCCGGTGTTGGATTGATGAGCCGCCCAGTGTTTCATCTCTTCTGCAATGAAGTGGTTCACCAGGTCACTGTACATCCTCTCGATTGCATCCGGGCTCAGTCCCTCAGCCTCGGCCCACTCGCGTCTTGTCGCCAACATGGCCTTGAAACGCTCCGGAGCACGCACCGAAGTCACTGAGGTCTTGTACTTCGAGGCAGCCAGTACGTAGTGAAAACGCTTGCCCAACAGTTTGATAACAACCTGATCAAGGGCATCGATTTCACGTCGAATATCCTCCATTCCTGCACACTCTTCGGGCTGCAACTGATTGATGACGTCCATGTAGGTGACTCCGGTTACTGAAAAATTCGTGGGCCTTTGGAAGAAGTATCGGCGCCGGCTAAGGCGGATCGGCGAACTCTTTAGACTAAGTTAATCGATAGGGCAGTGGGTGAGGGTGACGGTGTTTGAGTGACAGCTGATAGTTGCCTGTCACGAATTTTTTCATCGAGACAATCAGGACTCGCTGAATTTTCGGCCAGAAAACCGGATTAATCTCTTACTCAAGAGTCCTGCAAACAAGTGTCGGCTGAAGCATTGCCAGTTGCTCACGAATTGCATGTTCATCGGCAGGAACAAGACAGTACGCGAGCCCGATTCGACTGATCAGCGCGATGATGTTCTCAAGCGACGCGACAGACCTGTTGTTGCGTTCGACATAACGACGATAGGGCTCTTCCAGCAAATCACGCCACATCGGTGCGATGTTTTCGAGGATGTAGGTGAACACCTCCAAGGTTGAGTTCTTCGTCAGATAGCTGTGGTGGAAGCCGCCGTTATGACGATCCAGGTAGCGTACGGAGAAACACACGCACTCTGTGAGATAGGCCTCGAAGTCATCTTCGAACTCATTCAGGGAGCGTTGCATTTCCTCAAAAAAGGCAGCGTTCTCTGCACTGACGACAGCCTGAATCAGCTCCTTCTTGGAACCAAAATACCGGTACAGGGTGCGTCGCGAGATGTTGGCACCGCGGGCCACGTCATCGATCGAGAAACCTTCGGCGCCCTCGGCAATCATCGCATCGAGGGCGGCACGCAGGATCAGCGACCGGCCATCACTGGCGTTTTCCATCCTGCTGGCATCACCCCAGCGTAATTGTCGACTCATTTGCACCTTCACACGCTCGGGGGGCGGGGCGGGCATTCGTGCCCGGCCCTTGGGAAAAGCAATTGAGCCCGATTTTCACATGGCATGGCACAAAAAGCCATTTCGTGCCAATCTCTGGCACAGATAATAATAAGTGTGACATAGGGTCGGCCATTTAAAAGGAGGCATAGCCATGACCAGTAATCAGCAGGACTCGAACCGGGACGATGAGTTTGATGTGGTGATTGTCGGTTCGGGCGCCGGCGCCTTGACTGCAGCACTGCGAGCGCACGACAACGGCTTGTCGGTACTCGCGATTGAAAAGAGCGATGTCTATGGCGGTACCACGGCGGTATCCGGGGGAGGGATCTGGATTCCGTGTAACGACCAGATTGCCGCACTGGGGGGCAGCGATTCATACGACGAAGCGATCAGCTATCTGCGCGAGGTGGTTGGCGAAGATTTTGATCAGCAGCGCATCGACGCCTATCTCGACAATGGTCCGAAAATGGTTGAGTACCTGGCACGTCAGGCGCGCACGAATTTTCGCGCGGTGCCGCGCTACCCCGACTACTACCCGGACCGTAAAGGTGGCAAGCCCGGCTACCGCACCATGGAGCCGGCCCCGTTCGACGGGGCACGCCTGGGTGAACACTTCGAGCTGTTGCGGGCAGCTTCGCCGGCGACCCTGATTGGCGGGCGTATCGCCATGACCCAGGTCGAGGCCCACACCATCCTTGCCAAGGAGCGCGGCTGGTTGCTGCTGACCGCCGGGCTGGCGTTGCGCTACCTGAGTGATTTTCGCTGGCGTCGCCGCAGCCGGCGAGATCGCCGCCTGACCCTAGGTAACGCCTTGGTGGCGAGCCTGCGCGCAGCCTTGGCCGAGCGGGGCATTCCCTTGTGGCTGCAAACCTCGATGCAATCATTGCAACTGGATGAGGGCCGGGTGGTTGGCATCGATGTGCTGCGCGAGGGTCGCATTCAACGCCTGCGGGCGCGGCACGGTGTGGTGCTTGCCTGCGGCGGTTTCGAGTCGAACCAGGCGATGCGCGAACTGTATCTGCCCCGGCCCACACAGGCCCAATGGACGGCGGCGCCGCCGATCAACCATGGCGACGGCATTCGCGCCGGGCAGGAGGCCGGCGGTGCGGTGGCGCTGATGGAACACACCTGGGGCGCTCCGACAGTGAAGGTGCCAGGGGAGTCGAGCCAGCGCGCCCTGTTCGTTGAGCGTGCGGCGCCCCGTTGCGTGATGGTCAATCGACTGGGCCAGCGCTTCGTCAATGAAGCCGCGCCCTACACGGACATCATCTATGCGATGTATGCCGACCATCAACGCACCCAGGCCAATGCACCGGCCTGGCTGGTATTCGATGCCGAGTACCGCAAGCGCTATCCCTGCGGTGTGTTGCTGCCGGGCAGTGTGCAGCCGGACAGCAAGATCCCCGCCGGCTGGCTCGACAATGTGATCTACCGCGCCGAAACACCGGCCGAGCTGGCAACCAAGATCGGCGTCGACGTCGCCGGGCTCGAAGCCACCCTCGTGCAGATGAACCAATACGCCGCCGCTGGCGTTGATCCGCAGTTCGGCAAGGGTGGCAACCTGTTCGACCGCTACTACGGTGACACCACCTGCAAACCCAACCCCTGCCTTGGCCCGATCGATCGCGCGCCGTTCTATGCCTTGCGCATCGATCCGGGCGAGCTGGGTACCAAAGGCGGACTGCGCACCGACGCCTGCGCGCGCGTGCTGCGCCCGGACGGCTCGGCCATTGCCGGCTGCTATGCGGTGGGCAACACCTCGGCTGCGCTGATGGGCAAGACCTATCCCGGCCCCGGTTCGACCATTGGCCCGGCGATGACCTTCGCCTTCATCGCCGCCGATCACATCGCCGCCGAATCGGCGTCAGCCACCAACAGGACTCAACAATGAACCATGTGATGAAACAGGTACGACTCCACGGCCCTCGAGACCTGCGGGTGGACGAAGTCCCTTTACCATCCCCGGGTGAGACAGATGTGCTGGTCGAAGTCGCCGCGTGCGGTGTTTGCGGGAGTGACCTGGGCTTCTATGAGAGCGGGGGCATTCGCCGCGATGGGGCACCGATGCCATTGGGGCATGAGTTCTCCGGGGTCATCCGCGAGGTGGGCACGGCGGTCGTCCACTACCGGCCCGGCATGCGGGTCGTGGTCAATCCCATGGCCAACGGCGCGATGATCGGCGTGGGCAGCGATGAGGGGGCGCTGGCGAACCTGGTCCGGGTGCGCAACGTAAACAGCGGCCCGATTCTGCATCAACTGCCCGCGAACCTTCCCCTGGAGGTGGCCGCCCTCGTCGAACCGCTGGCGGTGGCCTTGCACGCGGTCAATCGCTCACGGGTGACGGCCGGTGAGTCCGTGCTGGTCCTTGGCGCCGGGGCCATTGGCCTGGGAATCGTCGCGTGCCTGAAGGCCCGGGGCATCAGCCAGATCGCTGTGGCTGACCTGTCTGCCGGGCGCCTGGAGATTGCTGCCGGGCTGGGGGCGAATCTGACGCTCGATCCGACACGAGACGACCTGTGGAGCGAACTCGCACGGGCCCATGGCAGCGTGCCGACTTTCCTGGGGACGCAAGCGCCCGCGACCCAGGTGATCTTTGAGTGTTCAGGGGTGAGCGGCGTGCTGCACGAGGCCATCGCTAGGGCCCGGGATGCCGCCCGCATCACCGTGGCAAGTGTCTACAAGCAACCGCAGGCTTTTGACTTCTCGATCCTGCAGGTCAAGGAACTCGAACTGATCGGCACCCTGTGTTATCCCACGGAGTTCGCGCAGGCACTGGAACTGCTGGCATCCGGCGCATTCGATCCGGAGTCCATGATCAGCCACCGTTTCTCGCTCGATGACGTTACGCAGGCTTATAAAACGGCGGCTGACCCACAGCGGTCGGCCAAAGTCATCATCAAGCCCTGAACCGTCGCACGGCCGGCAATGCCGGCCGTGCTGTTTATCAGAGGTGCCGGGCCGGGCCTGCGGGTGCAGTGGCCGCCGCATAGATCTCGGAAATAGAGGGATTGCGCCGAAGCGTCTGTCCGCCGCTGACATGAATGACCTGACCGGTCACGAAGCTGGACTCGTTGCTGGCCAGCCAGAGTGCCGCATCGGCCACGTCGGCGGAAACACCACTGCGCCCGAGGGGGATTTCGCGGTGATAGAGGGCAGCGATAGACGGGTTCAGCAGCCCGCCACCCGACATCGGCGCATCGGCAACACCACCGGGGGCAATGGAGTTGGCCCGGATCCCGTGCTGACCGAATTCGTGAGCGATGCAACGGATGACGTGGTCGATGCCGGCCTTGGTGCCCATGTACGCGGCGTGGTTGTCGAACATGATGCTGGCCGTGACCGACGAGATCTGGATGATTGATCCCCCCGTCGGCATATGACGCAGCAGTGCCTGAAAGTACTGGAACGGGCCGGTGAATTGCACCGCGTTCATTTTCTCCAGGTCTTCGCGGCTGTGTTCCAGGAACGGCTTCAAGAGCCCCCAGCCCGTGGCATTGACGCCGATGTCCAGGCCGTTCAGGCACTGCTTGCTCTGCGCCACCAGATCGTCGACCTCGGCCTGCGAGGTGATATCGCACGCCAGCCAAGGCACCCCGAGTGACTGTGCAACCGCCGCCACTGCATCGGCGCGGCGCCCTGAAACCAGCACGCGCGCCCCTTGTTCGACATAACGTCGAGCCACGGCTTCGCCGACGTTGCCAGGTGCCACACCCAGCACCAATGCCGCTTTACCTTCAAGTCGTTTCGACATGCTGTCCCTTACGCCCCCACATCAATAATGTGAACCGGATCCGTGCCATCCCAGTGCCTGGCGGCTTCAATGCCCTGCTGGATCAACTCGCGCATTCCAATCCCATGGATGATTTCGTAAAGCACTCCAGGCTCCGAATGGTTTTCCAGATAGGCCACGCGGGTCGTCGGGTTGCTGGCTTTAAAAACCATCTGCAAACCGGTCGCGGTCAATCGCGCCAGCGTCTGGTCGAAATCATCGACGACCCAGGCGACATGGTGCATCCCCCGGATTGGCTGACCTTCAGCATCGCGATAGGGCGACTTCGCATCGTTGGTCACCTGGATCAGCTCGATCTGGATATCCCCTTGATACGCAAGCCCGACATCGATCGTGACAGTGACCGGCTCACCTCGATACTTGCCTTGGAGGCTGACGTTGCGAAAGAGCGTCCAGGGCCCGACACCGAGATGCTGTCGCCAGCGTTCCATGCTTTGTTCCAGGCTCTCGACCAGATAACCGATCTGACTGATCGGACCAAGCAATGCACTGCTCATGACGCCTCCTTGGGAGTGATGTCATTGGGGAAAGGCTACTGACGAAGGTTCAGCCCGGGGTTGGGCTCTGTGACGCCAGTGGTGGTTATGGCACAAAAATCAAATTGTGCGCCAAGCATAATGGCACAAAATTGTTTATGTGTGTCACGCCGATCGAGGGAGTAGGGTGAGCCTTTCGCCGACGTCTCGCTGGAGGACGGAATGATTTGCCATGCAAGCAACAGCCCTGCTCATGGGCGCGAATGAGTTGGCTATGTTGTTCGCGGGGAACCGAAATCGAGATTGCACTCTTGATTCGGCGTAGGCCCCGGCACTGGACAGACATTCGAGACGAGTTTGATAGAAGGCGATCGGAGAAAAAGGCTTGAGCCATAGCTCGTGTAGCGGAAGTGCGCTTCAGCCAATAGCTGCCGGTGAGAGCCGGCAGAAACCGGTCAGATCAGTCAGGCCGCTTGCTGTTCGACAATTTTTTTGTCCGTAGAAACAAGCTACTTCTAATCCAGCAACTCATCTCGAATGAGGTTGAACAGGGGCAGTAGCTGTTCACCGCACCGAATCACCCAGCGCGCCAGCGTCTGGCGCGGGATAGCTCAGCTTGCGGGTGCGAGCTTCATTCCGAGCCCGAACGGGCAGACTCAAAGACGTGAGCTTCGCTAACGTGACGGCGCAAAAGGAGGTATCTGCGTCATTTAGGTCAAAAGCCTGTTGGCGTAGATTTGTTCCTGAACCCGGTACCCCGCCGGTTAAAGGAAACTGCCATGAACACCCGCATCCACCAAGGTACTGCGCTGGCAACTGGCGCATCTTCTGGTATTGGCGCTGTTTACGCTGACCGGCTTCCCCGTGCTGGCTACGATCTGATCCTGGTTGCGCACCGCGTCGAAAAGCTTCGCGAACTGGCGCGGGCGATTACCACGTGCACTAGCCGCTCAGTTGAGACTATCGCAGCTGATCTCACTGGCGCTGACGATCTGGCCCGTGTTG
Organism: Pseudomonas sp. GW823-FHT06E10; assembly: GCF_058794995.1. Lineage (NCBI taxonomy): Bacteria > Pseudomonadati > Pseudomonadota > Gammaproteobacteria > Pseudomonadales > Pseudomonadaceae > Pseudomonas > Pseudomonas sp. GW823-FHT06E10. Next base: position 120,969 of record NZ_JBXAHJ010000016.1, read on the forward strand.
AGCGCGTACTTCAAACCGATTCCTACATCACCGTGCTCGTCAACAATGTGGGTATCGGCGCGACCGGCCCTTCGAAATAGGGCACACGTTGCCCGAGGAAAACCAGATGTCGAACCGAAACCAACAAGTCGAGCAGTCGCTGACATCCCGTATAGATGTTGTCGGGCTTTGGTTGGCGCCCTTTGGGCTCCGCATTTTGCTCGCATGGGAATTCTTCGAATCCGGACTTGAGAAGCTGCAAGGGGCGAACTGGTTCGCCGACCTTGGCGACAAGTTCCCGATGCCCTTCTCTTTGCTGAGCTCGAATACGAATTGGACCATGGCAACCTGGTTCGAACTGGTCGGCAGCTTCGCTTTGCTGCTCGGCTTGGGCACCCGTTTTGTCGCATTGTCACTGTGGGTGCTGACAATAGTGGCCACCTACACCATTCACTGGCCGTCAGATTGGTCGAGCTTGAGCGAGCTGTGGCAAGGCTACGCAATCAGCAACGATGGCTACGGCAACTACAAGCTGCCGTTGATCTACCTGGTGATGCTTTTGCCTCTCATCCTCAACGGATCCGGTCGACTAAGCCTCGATCATCTCATCGAAGTCCTCCGAGACTCAGCAAGTAAGAGCTCTGCTGGTCCGAGCGTTTGGGGACTTGTGCTCCTGACGTTGGGGGTGACGGTTTCGCTATTGTTGCCGTGGGTGGGAGGAACGTTGGCGGGCATCGCAGCGATCCTGCTGGTTTTTTCCCGCAGACCTGGCTCCGTTCACATGCCGCTTTCCAAATCTTGACTTGCTACTGCATTTCGCAGTGCTACCCAGCGGCTTCGCCGCACCCCACCTGGAGAAAATGTAATGTCTGATAAAACCATCCGTAACAAGAGTATGGGTCTGATGAGTGTTGCGCTGGCCGGGATCGTACTGAGTGGATCGGCTTTTGCCGTACAACAATTGCCGCAAGGCTACATGCTTGCCGCGTCGCACACCGGAGCTGAAGGGAAGTGTGGTGAAGGTAAGTGCGGTGGCACGGAGACCAAGACACAGGCAAAGACCACCGAAGGGAAGTGCGGTGAAGGCCAGTGCGGTGATGCGATCTTCAACGCGATCGATACTGATGATGATGCGCGAATCTCGCGCGCCGAGTTCCTCGTGGTTGAGCCGAAGGGGCAAGCCGTATTCGCGAAGAAGGACACCAACACAGACGGCTACATTGATGAAATGGAGTCGTACCTGAGCGTCAAGGCGGCCTATAACGAGAACGGCAAGGAACTGCCCAATGGTCTGTTCTCTACCAAGGAGTGAACCATTCACTTCATCGTCATGCGCCTCCGCTTTACGCGGGGGCGTTTTTTTATGTGTACAGCCGTGCCTGCATTTAATTCAGCCGCCGCAAGTTTCTGCCGACGATGTTGACCTTATCTCAACGCGATGTGGATCTTCGTTAGGTCGCTCTGATCCATTGGCGGACGGGCAATGTCCCTAAACGAGGTATATTCGACATTTCGGACTTTGCGCGGTGTGGGTAGATTCAAGTCATGACGGGAGCATCCCTCGTCTCAACCCAACCTACCGTGAGGTTTATATGCTTAAGGGCGATGACACTGGAATATCACCTGACAGGTTCAGCGAACTTGGTGTTGCTGCTGCGGCTGCCGCCATACGTAGAGGCGACATTTCGTCAGAATCCTATACTGCGGCGCTACTTCGGCGAGCTCACACTTTCTCTGACCTGGGCGCCTTTATCACGATCGACGAAGCCGCAGTACTTGCCGCGGCGAGAGCCTGTGATACCGCTCGCGCTACTGGTTCTACCGCCCCGTTGTTGGGCGTTCCGGTTGCGGTCAAGGACAGTTATCTAACGCAAGGTTTACGGACAACACTCGGCATCCGCAGTTTGGAGAACTTTGTGCCAGCTCGAGATGCAGAGGTCGTTAGAGCGATCAAGGATGCCGGGGGCATAGTGTTCGGCAAGAACAATCTTGTGGAAATGTCATATGGTTTGACCGGACATAACAGCCACTTCGGCCAGGCGAAAAATCCGCACAATCCTGAACACGTGACCGGAGGCTCTTCGAGTGGCGCGGGAGCATCGGTAGGCGCTCAGATCGTGCCCGCGGCTCTCGGCGGTGACACCGTGGGTTCTATCCGCGTGCCAGCGTCGTTCTGTGGTGTAGTGGGGTTCAAGCCCAGCCCGGGGCGGTGGTCTGGTGATGGGATTGCTCCCATCTCCCATACGCTCGATACAGCGGGTGTATTCGCGCGCACCGTCGAGGATTGCGCACTGATCGACCAGGTCGTCACGAAGACCACATCTACCGTTCATGGTGACTGGACGGGTCTTAGAGGAATCCGGCTAGCCTATGCTCCCCGGCAACATCTTGAGCGTATCAATCATGAAGTTGAGGAGCACTTCAAAGAGACGATTCGTCGGCTGTGTGACGCTGGTGCGGAAGTTGTCGAAGTAGACCTTGGTGAAGATTTTTTCGCCATGACCGAAAGGTCGACGTGGAGTATTTTCTTCCATGAGACGATGGAGTCGGTCGCAGGCTTCCTTCGCAAGAATCGGATACCGAGCTCATTTGAAGATATCTACAATGAATTGAAGCCTGGCTTGAAAGATGCTTGGGGCCATCTTGTATTGCCGAGTGGCGCTGGATTCATTTCCCATGAGACATATCAAACCGCGCTTGATCATGATCGTCCGGAAATCCAGCGCCGATTTAACATGGCATTTTCCAGCAGTGGGGCTCAGGCGCTCATCATGCCAACTACACCCTGTCCTGCACCAACGATTGAGCAACAGACGAAGTTCACCATCGCAGGGCAGGAGGTCGACGACCTGGCTCTCGCGAGGCATACCGTCGCTGGGAGCATCGCAGGGTTGCCGGGCATTAGCATTCCGATGGGAATGTCCAGCAACGGACTTCCTATCGGTCTGGAAATAGACGGCAAGAATGGTGACGACCGAAAGCTCCTTGAACTTGCTCGTCGCGTGGAGGCGGCAGTAGGAGCGGTAGCGCGCTCCGTCTGAACGATAGGACATGTATCAATTGTGTAACCGTGGTTAACGGAGATACGTCTAGTCATGGCCCGGACTTAACTGGTCCGGGTCGCAAAATTTAATTCAATCCCATAGTGATCAGCATTCCTAAACTTCCGCCAATCGCGCATTGCGTCGCAGAACCTGCGGGGGCTGCCCGAATGCACGCAAGAATGCTCGGCGCATTCGCTCTGTATCGATAAAACCGGTTTCGGAGGCGACTTCGTCTATTGAATGACGGCTTTGCTCTACCATTACCCTCGCTGCCTCTAAACGAAGGTGTTGGACTGCTTTGGCGGGCGATTGTCCGGTTTCGGCTCGAAACGCTCGACTGAACTGCCTTGGGCTCAGATGGGCTGCCATTGCCAGTTCTTCTACTGTAAGTGGGGCGCGCAGGTTCTGGCGGGCGTGTGCCAATGCACGTTGGATGCGATCGGACTTGGCGTCTAACTCCAACAGCGCCGAGTGCTGAGACTGTCCGCCAGCACGTCGATGATAGACGACCAAGTCTTGGGCAACCCTACGGGACAGTTCCGGGCCAAAATCCTTCTCGATCATGCCAAGCGCCAAGTCTATGCTGGCGCTCATCCCGGCGGAGGTCCAGATAGGTCCGTCGATGATGAAAATTCGATCGTCCTCTACATGTGCTTTCGGAAACTGTTTCTGAAGATCGCGCGCATGAAACCAGTGCGTGGTGACTCGTCGACCATCGAGCAATCCTGCTTCACCAAGTATAAAGGCCCCCGTGCAGACCGATGCAGTGCGCCGTGTGGACTCGGATGCCTTACGCAGTTGCGTTATCAAGTCAGACGGAGAGGGTGCCGGATGCATCGAGCCAGTGACGATCAGCGTATCAACCTTGCTGCTCGACAGCGGACTCGTTTCAACAGGGGCACCAAACGAGTTGGGAACAGCGCCACCGCTCTCCGAGAGGAGTCGGATGCCATACAACGGCTCATTCGCCGTGCCGTTAGCGAGTTCGAACGCGGAAACTGCTGCCAATCCCATGATTTGGAAGCCGTGCGGCAAAACAAAGCCAATCGTGATCATAGGACAAACCTCTGTGGCCTGACATGAGCTATACGAGTATTTCAAGCCATGGTCAATCACCTTGCATCCCACTCGGCCCCTGAGAAAATGCCGGTCGATTCCCTTGTTATTCAAAGGTCACGAAGGCGGGCTGTAATGTGAAGGTCGGGGTCTATAAGGAATAGATCGGCGGTAGGGGCATTCGCGCTGCCAGGTGGAGTTTTGGTTTCTGGCCATTGGCAGTGGATTCAACCGGTCGACGCAACAGATTGGCTCAATCGTTCAGCGGGTGTTTCGTAGTTCAGAGTTTTCCGAGGGCGGTGATTTATGCCACGGATAGCCCTTCGCGCTGAGTTGAAAGGCGTAATCGAATAAACGCTTCATGTACTCGCCATCGAATTTCTTATTGCGCGGAAAGTAAAAGTCGGAGCCAATGTACGCAAGATTGAAATCCGCTCCATCCTGCTGCGCCATACGGTAAATTCGCTCCAGGTCGCTGATCCCCTGAGTTTGAATCAATGCACTGATGGCTCGACCGCCGATGCTCAATGTACGGCGTTTCGTCCCGGACCACTGCGGCTCCAGTGTCCCGTTACGAATGACATAGAAATGCCGTTCGAGTCGCAAAGGTGCTCCGGTGGCTCTGTTCAGCGCCATCTTTGTGCCAGGTGGGTAAAGGAACACCTGAGTGATTACCCCACCGTCCACGTGCATTTCCTGAAACTGTTTGCCGTCAACGTCTACATCGATCATGACGGGTGAGACGGCGCCGGGAATACTCATCGACGCGATCATGATGTTGCGGAAGAGGTCGAGCGCTCCCGGTGCTTCGCTTGCGGCAATAGTGCCCATGTTCCAAGTGACTGGCCGCCCTGAGTCAAGGTCGGTTGTGCCGATCAGCAGGATTCGCCCTTTGGCGTATTCCGATGCAATCGCCGCAAGAATTTCCGCGGTGATGTACTTTGTGATGAGCCGCGACAGTGGTTTGCTGTCCGCTATACCGTCGCTGGCAAGACGGGTCAGCACGTTTCGCGAATGAAAAACGTCTTTTGGACCGATGGCGTTGGCGATATACCGAATGACTTCGTCGTACCCGGATCCCAGGTAAGCGAACGGGGCGACCAGGGCGCCCGCGCTAATGCCCGTGACGACCTTGAACATGGGGCGAGTCCCATGCGTGGTCCACCCCGTAATGAGTCCTGCTGCGAATGTGCCTGCGTCACCGCCTCCCGAAACTGCCAGCATATTTGCCAGCGGCAGGATGTTGTTCGGTTTCCCTGCCTTGGCGAGAGCCTCGCTCTCGCGTTTGTTGCCCTCAGTTGCATCCTGAATGAACAGAGTCAGGTCGTGGTCCAACCAATAGCGAGCATTGGGAATGCCAGGGATGACCGCTTTTTCCGTTAACGTTTGCGGCACAGCATCACGGCGTGGCAAGCCCCCTTGCAGGAACATGTTCAGCGTCGAGGCGCCAGGTCTGAGCGCGAATGGTTTCAAAACGCCTCCTCCGGCCCCTGCAGTCGACAGCAAGCGCGCGCTCATCGTACTCGAGACAGTCCTTACCCATGGTGCCCGAGATGTCTGCACTCCAGCCGACTGCGACACATCATTCGAACGCCAGCCAGCTCATTTTGCGCTCCTTGACATGATAAAAAAACTCATTGGCCCCGTGCTTCAGGTTCACTTGGCCTGCGAGGCTTGCTTCCAGGCTTTGATAGCCTCCAGTCCCTTGTAGATATGGCTCGAACTTTCATCACTTCACGCCATGCACTCACCATAGATGACCTCATGTCATCCATCCCTTGAAAATCCATCCTTTGTCAGGTCCCTGTGTTGCGCTCTCTAATGCCGAAAAGCTGAGTGACCAAGATCACTTATTTCAACAATAAAAGCTCTTTCAGGAGATTGTATGCACAGTGGTCCCACTCTATTGGTGGTGTTGTTTTCCGCCATCATTCTGATCGTTTTTCTAATCGTCAAAGTGCGTGTCCACGCATTCCTGGCCTTGACCGCAGCGAGCTTTGTGGTGGGCATCGGTTCAGGCATGCCACTGGCGCAAATGGCCTCTTCCTATGAAAAAGGTGTCGGTGGAACACTCGGATTCCTGGCAACGATCATTGGCCTTGGCGGCATACTCGGCAAGATGCTGGAAGAATCCGGTGGCGCGGAGCGCATTGCCCAGACGCTATTGAGCACCCTGGGTAAAGAGCGTGCCTCATGGGCCATGATGCTAGTAGGGTTTATCGCGGGCATCCCGGTGTTCTTCGAGGTTGGATTCGTTCTGCTGATTCCCCTGATCTATGTGGTCGCCAAAGAGACCCGGATCAACCTTTTGTACCTGGGCGTGCCCTTGGCCGTGTCGCTGATGGCAGTTCATTGCATGTTGCCCCCGCACCCTGCCGCGATGGCCATCACCGGGCTGCTGGGCGCCGATGTCGGCAAGGTTATTGTGTATGGCCTCATTATCGCGCTGCCTACCGCCATCATTGCCGGGCCGCTGTGGATCAAGCTGGTCTGCAAGAGTGAAGCGCCCGACACTCAAGAAGCTTTTCTGGACGAACATTGCGTTGACAGCGCGACCCGGGACTTGCCAGGCCTTGGCTTGACACTGCTGACCATCCTGCTGCCACTGCTGCTGATGGTCGGCAAAAGTTTTGCGGCCGGACTGCCCCATGACTCCGGGCTCTTCAGCATCGTTTCGTTCCTGGGGACGCCGCTGATAGCACTGTCCATTGCTGTGGTGTTCGCTTACTGGGCGCTGGGTTTGCGCCGTGGCTTATCAATGCCTGACTTGCTCGCGCACACTCAGAAGAGCTTTCCTCCGCTGGCCAGCATTCTGCTGATCATCGGTGCCGGTGGGGCATTCAACGGCATCCTGGTCGACAGCGGCGTGGGTAACGCGCTGTCCGGCTCGTTGACGCAATTGAATATGAATCCCATCGTCCTGGCGTGGTTGGTGGCGGGGCTGATGCACTTCGCCGTCGGTTCAGCAACGGTGGCAATGATCAGCGCCGCCGGCATGGTGATGCCGATGCTGAGCGCTCATCCCACCGTGAGTAAGGAAATTATCTGCATTGCCATCGGTGCCGGCGCCATTGGCTGGACCCATGTGACGGACTCGGCCTTCTGGGTGGTCAAGGAGTACCTGGGAGTCTCGCTCGCCGAAGCGTTGAAGAAATTCACCTCGGCCACCGTACTGGCTTCATTGATCGCGCTGGGGCTGACCCTGCTGCTGTCGCAATTCGTTTGATTCAACCCGTATTTTCCGCCTGATTGTTTAAAGGGATCACGCCATGATTTTGGGCAAGACACTTGAAAGCTGGTACGCCAGTTATCCTTTGATTCGCGATCTGGTCGCGCTGCAAGAAACCACCTGGTTCAACCCTGCTGTGGCGCCGGTCGCGGAATCGATTGGCGATGTGGGGTTGACGGCCGCAGACGTCGCCGATGCCAGCGCGCGACTGACGCGTTTTGCTTCTTACCTGCGGCGCGCGTTTCCGGAGACGGAGTGCAGTGGCGGCATTATCGAATCGGACATTCTGCCCGTACCACACCTGCAGCAATTGCTCGGCGAGCGCTACGGTCAGGCGTTGGAAGGGGCGCTGTGGCTCAAGCGGGACAGCCATCTGCCGATTTCAGGCTCCATCAAGGCGCGTGGTGGCATCTATGAAGTGCTCAAGCATGCCGAAGACCTGGCGTTGGCCGCGAATCTGCTGACGCTTGATGACGACTACGCGGTGCTGGACAGCGATAAGGCGCGTGCCTTTTTCGGCCAATACAAAATAGCCGTTGGCTCGACCGGCAACCTTGGCATGTCCATCGGCATCATGGGGGCGGCATTGGGTTTCCAGGTGACCGTGCATATGTCGGCGGATGCGCGGCAATGGAAGAAAGACAAGTTACGTTCACACGGCGTTACCGTTATTGAGTACTCCTCCGATTACAGCGTGGCCGTCTCGCAAGGCCGTCAACAAGCGGAGTCCGATCCTGCCTGCCATTTTGTGGACGATGAAAACTCGGTCAACCTGTTCCTGGGCTACTCGGTGGCTGCCGAACGCCTGAAAAAGCAATTGGCAGCGGCTGACATCACCGTGGATGCGCAACATCCATTGTTTGTTTATCTGCCCTGTGGGGTGGGTGGCGCGCCAGGCGGCGTGGCCTTCGGCCTGAAGCTAGCCTTTGGCGACGCTGTCCATTGCATCTTCGCCGAGCCCACACACTCACCATGCATGATGCTGGGCGTCTATACCGGCCTGCACGACGAAGTGAGCGTGCAAGACTTCGGCATCGACAACGTGACGGCTGCGGACGGCCTGGCCGTCGGACGCGCTTCAGGTTTTGTCGGCAAGGCCATGCAGCGCTTGCTTGATGGTTTCTACACGGTCAGCGACGAGGAAATGTACAGTTTGCTGGCACTGATGGAGCGCAGCGAAGGTGTGCGCCTCGAGCCATCCGCGCTCGCCGGCGTGCCCGGCATTGCCAGAGTCCAGGCCGACCAGCAGGGCTACCTGGCTCGCGCGCGCCTGGACCGTCAGGCCATGGTGCAAGCCACCCATCTGGTTTGGGCAACGGGCGGCAATATGGTGCCTTGCGACGAGATGGAAGCTTATCTGGCCAAGGGCCGTGAATTGCTCGCCAAAGGTTAATCTGGTCTGAATGGACCCGAATTGCCTGGACTCGACAGAGTTCTCGCTGATTTAAGCCTGAACCGAATGTGGCAAGATCAACGTCTTGCCACATCCGTTACGTTTGCCCGCTGGAAATGCGTACAACGCAAGGCGGCTTTTGGGTTTGAGGGAAAACTGTCGTGCTCAACCTTCCTCCACGTATCAGCTCCAGGCTCAACAGCAGCCAGTTCGCGAACCTTCACACCTTTTTGGTTGCCGCTCGTCATCTGAGCTTCGCCCGTGCGGCAGAGGAGCTGTGTTTGACCGCAAGCGCCGTGAGCCACCGTATAAGTCGTCTGGAAACCGCCTTATCCATGAAGCTGTTCCAGCGCCTGACCCGGCAGGTCAGCCTGACCGACGAAGGCGAGCGTATCTTCGAAATACTCCAGAATGCGATGGGAGAATTGTCCGAGGCACTCGAGCAATCGACACAGGCGGAAATTGCCGGCTCGATCGCGCTCTATGTCAGGCCTTCCATTGCCCAATGCTGGCTGGTTCCCAGGCTGGCGGATTTTATCGAGCGATATCCCTTGGTGTCATTGGACCTGCGGGTAGGCAATGACAATGTCGACTTTCGAACCCGTAAAATCGACTTGGCCCTGTACTACGCCAATGGCGAGTTTCCCGGGTTGACGAGCCATCGGTTGATGCGCGAGCGGCTGGCCCCGGTGTGTAGTCCCGAGTATGCGCGACGCCACCGCCTGGAGGAGAACCCGGACAACTTAAGGAACTGCACAATCTTGCATGACTCCCTGGCGTGGGATCATGCGGCCTATGATGCCGAGTGGACGCTTTGGGCAGAGCAACACAACATGCTCGCGGCACTTCCCAAACGTAGCTTGACCTTCGATCGCTCTGATTTATGTGTGACCGCAGCCATGAACCACGCCGGCATTGCGATTGGCCGTCAGCAGCTTGTGCAGAAGCGGGTTGATCGCGGCGAGCTCGTCCTGCCGCTCGCTGAATTCAGCCGCTCAGGCCACTACGATTACTATCTGGTTCACCCGTCGCTCGGCACTATCCCTAAGCGACTGCTGGTTTTCATGAACTGGCTACGAGAATGCGCACATCAATCATCACCTCTGGATGAGAACGACGACCTGTCCTGATGAGGCAATCAAGCCGGCATCTGTTCGGTAAACAGCGTCACGGCGATGATGATCATGATCGCTCCGGAGAAACGACTGACCCACTGAGCGGCGGCTGGGCGTGCCTTTAGAACAACCTGTGAGCCAAAACCGACCAGGAGATAAATAACGCCACAACTGAGGGTGTGGACAAGCCCGAGCGCAATCATCTGCGTCGGTACAGGCCAGGGGGCAGTGGCATCGGCAAACTGGGGCAAGAGCGCCAGGAACAGCAGGAACACTTTCGGATTCAGGCCGCTGACGCAAAGCCCCTTGAGCGCCCAGCGCAACCATGAGCCTGACGCCTGAACTTCATCGGTGTGGGGTGTGGAGGGACGGGTGAGCATGTTGATGCCCAACCAAAGCAGGTAACCCGCCCCGGCCACCGTCAGCACTGACATGACCCCAGAATGGTTGGCGACCAGGGTGCCGACACCAGCGGCTACCACCAATGTGGCAATCAGGTGGCCGGACAGCAGTCCGCCCACAGCCGGTATGACGACGCGATGCTTCAGGCCAGCGGATATCGCGTAGGCCCAATCCGCTCCGGGCGTAACGACGAACAGAAACGACACCGCCCAGAAGGCAACAAAGACACTGAAGGTCATGGCGTCACCCACGCCCGTTCATCAATCATCGCGTTATTCATCATCCCGCCTCTCATAGGCCGCCCCTCTTGTTTCCTGAAGAGGAGTACGGCTGTTAATGGATGGGGGAAGATTAATGAAATGTTGTTAGAATTAACTTTCAAAGGTGGTCGTATTTTCGTCGCAGTGAGGGAGATTATTCTACGTGGACAGAACTGACCGGAAGATTCTTGCCGAGCTGCAAAAGGATGGCCGTCTTTCGGTCACTGAACTTGCCGAACGCGTCGGCTTGAGCCTTTCACCCTGTCATCGGCGAGTGCGGGCACTGGAGGACTCCGGTGTATTGCTGGGCTACCGTGCGCAGCTTGATCCCGGTGCACTGGGCCTGAATTTTTCCGCAATGGTATTTGCCACGCTCCGCGAGGGTGACCGGCAAGCCGTCGAGGCGTTCGAGGCGGCGCTCATTGAAATACCTCAGGTGGTCGATGCCCAAAGGCTGTTTGGGGAGCCGGACTACCTGCTGCACGTCATTGCCCAGGACTTGCCCGCCTTTCAAAGGCTTTACGATGAGAGCCTCTCGACATTGCCTAATGTGCAACGGCTCACCTCGACCCTGGTCATGAAGCGGGTCATTCAAGACAGACCGCTACCTTTGTGATCGGCGCGGCACATCTTCTGTTTATTTCAGGATTTTGTGGGGGGAGGCTGCTTCTGACCGGTTCTGTTGAAAAAGCAGCTCCCCTGTCTGTCAGTGCTGTTTTGGAGGTGCTTCTCGGGCATGCGAAAAATGGGTATGACCGTTGAATCCACAGCAAGCAGACGTTTATCGCCGCATCACTCAGGCAAATGCAGCTTCTACAAATGCCTCTAGCGCCTTGTCTTCCAGGATTTCGATAGAGAAGTGCCCGAAGCGCTTGGGCAACCAGATAATGCGTGTCCCGGACGGGGATTGCAGGTTCGCGCGGGCCAATGGCTTTCCGTTTTCGTCTTCTGGCTGGACACCGGCGACCATCAGTTCGTCATAGGCCTTCTCGATGTCCGGCGTCGAATAGCAGTGGCGATAAATCATCCCTTCACCCGAGGAGTCCAATAGCTCCCTCAGGTTCCCGGCCAACGGCTGTACTAACATGAAACGCTCTTGACCGATCAGCGCAATCGCGTAGCGCACGTGCAGACCACCTCGCTCCCAGACGAGCGTTTTGGAGATCCTGGCGTTCAGTATCTGTACGTAGTAAGCACAGGCTTCGTCGAGATTCTTGACCAATACATCGATGTGACTGAACTTCAGTTCCATTGCATGCCTCCTGCCGACCCTGCGTCCTATTGACCTTGGATGAGAAATGGGTACCGATCTTGAGAGTGCTCAATCACAGACCGAGGTCAGCATGCCATTAACCGCTCTCTTGCGTTGCAGTGATCTTGTCGACACCGGTAATTACTACCGTGAAACTCAGTGAGTCAGAAGCAAGGGGGGGGCGGCAATGCAGGCAAGAAAAGTAGGGCCGAGTGATCTGGATCATCTGTGTAAGTCATTAAGCCAGGCAGGGCTGCCCTTCAGTGATGTCAGTGAACCAGATCGACAGTTTTACCGGTTCGAAGTGGATGGGGAGTGGGTGGCTTATGGGGGGCTCGAGGGTGCGGGTTCCGATCTGTTGCTTCGCTCAATAGTCGTTTGTGAGACGCATCGTGGAGAGGGGCTGGGTAAAGCGGTGTTGTCTGAACTGGAACGCTATGCGGTCTCTCAAGGCGCAGTCCGATTGCACCTGTTGACTCAAGGCGCTGCCGGTTTTTTCTCTGCCAATGGATACGAACTGCTTGGCAGGGACGAGGCGCCTGCGGCTATCACCCAGACAGTTCAATTCAAGCATTTGTGCCCTGCATCGGCGAAGTATCTGCGCAAGTTGCTTAACGGTCCCCCTTGTACTGATTAGTCATTGATGTGCATCAGCACTCCGAGTGATTGAAGCTGGCCTGATGGACGGGCTGTCGTAAAACTGTAATGTTGCGGTCATAGAATTGAAATGACTACTTAGATTTTCCTTCAGTTGGCCTTAGGCCACTTTCATGGATGAGCAAGCCCGATGCGTCGTGTCGTATTCAATCAGAAAGGTGGTGTTGGAAAATCCAGCATTGCCTGCAATCTTGCCGCTGTAAGTGCTGCCGAAGGTTACCGAACGCTGCTGGTTGACCTCGATCCCCAGGCAAACTCGACTCACTACCTCACGGGACTACTCAACGAGCGCATTCCCGCAGGCATAGCCGATTTCTTCAAACAGACACTGTCCAGCGGCTTCGAAGGCAGAAGGAATCGAGTGGCCATAACCGAGACCCTTTACGACAACCTTCACCTGGTGGCTGCCAGCCCTGAACTCTCAGACATTCAGGCAAAACTTGAGAGCAAGTTCAAGATCAACAAGCTACGCAAGTTATTGGTTGAGCTGTCCGGGGATTATGAACGCATCTATATCGACACACCTGCGTCGCTGAATTTCTACACATTCAGTGCACTGGTGGCTGCCGATCGAATACTGATTCCGTTCGATTGCGACAGCTTTTCTCGTCAGGCGCTGTATCGCGTTCTTGCGCAGGTAGAAGATCTACGTTGTGATCACAACGAATCACTGGAAGTGGAAGGGGTGGTGGTTAACCAGTTCACTGAGCGCACTGGCATGCACCAAAGTCTCATTGATGAGCTGTTGGCAGAGGGTTTACCTCTGCTACCGGTTTACCTGAGCAGCTCCGTCAAGATGCGTGAATCTCACGAAGTTTCAGTCCCTCTCGTCCATTTGGCTCCTCGCCACAGGCTTTCGCTGGAGTTTGTTGGCTTGCTGGATGCCCTGGAGCGGGCCGCTTAGCTTCATCACTGATGGATTCGGCTAGCGTCGACTCAGCCGGAGTCGGCGATTCAGAACCCGTTCGTGCAGCTGAAACACTGGCGAAACATTCCAGCCTTATGATTCGCGTCACTGAAACCTGGGGGGTTGGAGATGAATCGGCCATCAAGAAGCATGCGCAAACTGCTCGACTCCGTCGCAACCAATAATGAGGTAGCGGCGCTTGATGTGATGCGCGCAGCAGAACAGCTCCAGGACGAGGTGCTTCGTCAGCGGTTGCTCAACATGATTCACCAGCTCAACCGCGATGCCAATGACTTGCGGATGGCGCGCGACGATATCCAGGGCGGCACCATAAAGCTCGCATGAGCAGTCATCTCTTCTGGATTCAGCCGGTGGATCCCGCCACCACCACAGCGAAGTTGTTCATTGTGGATTAGCGGATTGAGGTGTTGAACCGCATAGCGCGCCCACCCGATTTGTTTGTAGCCAGCACGGTCGCGTACTGGGGGTCGAAACATATTGCCGCATCATTGAGCGTGGCTCAGGCGGTCCCGAGCCACTTATCACTCAGGCGGGGAATTGGGCAATCCAGTGCCTGGCAATCTCTTCGCGCCGGCAGATCCACACCGCGTCGTGGCCTTGCACGTAATCCAGAAAACGCGCCAGCGCCATCGCACGACCAGGATGGCCACTGATCCGCCCATGCAGGCCGACGCTCATCATCTTCGGGTGGTGCGCGCCCTCCTGCCACAGCAGGTCGAAAGCATCCTTGAGCAGCCGGAAGAAGTCTTCACCGCAGGCGAAACCATTCGCCAGCAGATAGCGGGCGTCGTTGTTGACCAGCGTGTAAGGGATCACCAGGTGGGCGGGCGAGCCCGGGAGCCAATAGGGCAGGTCATCGTTGTAAGCGTCCGAGCTATAGAGAAACCCACCTTCCTCACGCAACAGGCGGCGGGTGTTCTGGCTGACCCTTCCTGTGTACCAACCTGTGGGGCGTTTACCGCAGATCTGCTCGATCACGTCGAGGGTGAGGCGGATATGGCGCCGCTCCTGGTCTTCAGGCATGTCGCGATAGTCCAGCCAACGGTAGCCATGCCCGGCAATCTCATGCCCGGCAGCGCTGAGCGCATGGCCAATCGCCGGGGTGAGTTCCAGTGCCCGGCCGACGGCGAAAGCGGTCAGCGGCAGGCCTCGGGCGCTGAACAGCTCCAGAATGCGCCACACGCCTGCGCGCGATCCGTATTCGTACATGCCCTCTACGCTCAAGTCCGGTTCCCCCACACGCGGCGGACGGCCCGGTAGCTCGTGAAGCCAGGTCTCCGACTTTGCATCGCCATTGAGGATGCATGACTCCGCGCCCTCTTCGATGTTGAGTACGAACTGGACCGCGACGCGCGCCTCACCGGGCCAGCGCGGGTGAGGTGGGCAGCCGCCATAACCGATGAGGTCGCGAGCGGACATCAGCCCAGCTCGAAAGTCGTGACGCCGAACACACGTTCGTGCGCGATCGCCGGAGGAGGGCCGAGGTACATGCGTGCGCAGCCGAAAACTTCGATCATGCCCTGTTGGTGCACGAGCGCCATCGCGGCGGGGTTGCTCTCCGGGGCATCGAGAAACAGCGGGCCACCCTGCGCAAATTCCGCCAGGCGCGCGTAGAGGGCGTTGGCTGCCAGGGCGTCATCGGCGAACAAGGGGCCGATCTTGCAGCCTTCCCGGCAGCGCCTGACTACGCCATAGCCGCTTAGCCTGCCGTCGCGCCGGCAACCCACGGCGAGTGCATCGGCTTGGGCTATCCACCCGCTCAGGAAGGTTGCGCGCGCGACGGGGAAGCAGGTGCGGTCGTAATCGACAATCTGATCGAGCGGGAAAGTGGCCAGCGGGACGATGTCCTGGTCGTCTACTTGCGAGGTCGCCGGGCGTTCGGTGATCTCGGCACGAAAACGCATGTTGCGATGGGAGAAGACGAAACCGCCCTTGGCGTAGTAGTCCTGCATCGCGAAGACGCCGTCCATGCCGATGCTCGCGCCTGGGCGCAGGCGGGCGAGGAGTCGCTCGCGGCGTGCGTGCCAGAGGGTATTGCCCAGACCTTGACCGCGATATTCAGGCCGGACGATGAAAAAGCCCATGAAACCGAATTCGCCATCGTAGGAGGTGATGGCACCGCCGCCGATCAATTCGCCGCCCCGGGACGCTGCGATGAAAGCGGCAGGGTCCGTCGCCCAGAACAGCTCGGCATCGTGGAGACCGGGATTCCAACCCTCACGGGCAGCCCAATCGACGAGCTCGTCCAACTCGGGACGGGTCATGTTGCGTATGACCAGCTGATTCGACACCGCGAAGTTCTCCTCAGTCGCTAATCGAGCGTGTGGTCCATCCCCACTCTGAACCCTTTCGGTATAGCTTCAACCCGAGTTTTGATCCAGTTCGTCACGTCACCTGCAGAATATGTTCGGTCCCATTGAATTGTCCTGAGCGCGAGGCCCGGTTGTTTTCTGCTGCGGAAACCATGGTCGACTGTTTTCAACCGAGTCGGCCGAAAGCAGTCCTTGGATGAACGTCCGGTCTTGGCCAGTTCCCTTCGATACCGGCCGATTTATCCCTGCCGACCGGGTCTCTGGCAACGTTTGATAGCCAGCACCCGGCAACCCAATCCTGGGAGCGACCTGCCAACAGCGCCACATCTCAACTTCGCAAAACCCTCAAAGCAACCGTTCAATGGCAGAATCCCCTCAACTTGATCGTTTTGGAGAACACCATGCTTCGTGCGTTTGAACGAAGGCTCGACCCCTTTCCTCCTGACGAGGTACCACCGCCACCCGATGGCCTGGCTCGCTTCCTGTGGGCCTGTACGCGGGGCGCCCGCGGTTACATCCTTGCACTTGCGCTACTAAGTGCCGGTGTGTCGATTTACGAAGCCTGGCTGTTTTCCTTCCTCGGGCAGGTCGTGGACCTGCTCTCGACCTGGCAGGCAGGCGGTGAAGCGGCTGCGCAGGAAAGTCGCGTGTTGTGGGGCATGGGCATCGTAATGGTGACCAGTGTCGGGCTGGTGGCATTGCGCACCATGGTGCAGCACCAGATATTGGCGATTAACTTGCCGTTGCGGCTGCGCTGGGACTTCCATCGCCTGATGCTGCGACAAAGCCTTTCGTTTTTTTCCGATGAGTTTTCCGGCCGAGTCACCACCAAGGTGATGCAGACTGCGCTAGCGGTGCGCGACGTGCTATTCACCCTTATCGAGATCGTGCCCGGGATCGGGGTGTATTTCATTGCGATCATCGCACTGGCCGGTGGCTTCGCTTTGAAACTGATGCTGCCTTTCGTTGCCTGGGTCGTGTTGTTCGGCCTGGCCATGCTGTACTTCGTGCCCCGTCTGGGGAAAGTCGGGCAGGAACAGGCTAATGCGCGGTCGATGATGACCGGGCGTATCTCGGACGCCTACACGAACATCACTACGGTGAAGCTGTTCTCCCACTCCAATCGTGAAGCGCACTTCGCGCGCGCAGCGATGGAGGATTTCAAGCACACCGGCTTTCGCCAGATGCGCCTGGTAAGCCAGTTCGAAATCGTCAACCAGGCATTGGTGGTGGCGTTGATCATGGCAGCAGGTGGTTATGCCCTATGGCTATGGCACCAGGGTGAGGTCGGCGCAGGTGCCGTGGCGGCAATCACCGCCATGGCGTTGCGTATCAATGGCATGTCGAACTGGATCATGTGGCAAATGACCTCGCTGTTCGAGAGCATCGGCACCGTGCAGGATGGCATGGCGACGCTGACCCAGGGCACCAAGGTGCAGGACGCGCCGGGTGCCGGCGTGCTCGTGACCTCCGGCGGCGCGGTAACCTTCGATAAGGTGAGCTTCAATTACAATGGCGAACGCCAGGTGCTCGATGGTCTGAGCCTGAGCATCCGCCCGGGCGAAAAAATCGGCTTGGTTGGCCGCTCTGGCGCCGGCAAATCCACGCTTATCAACTTGCTGCTGCGTTTCTATGACGTCGACAGCGGAGAGATTCGCATTGATGGCCAAAACATCGCACAAGTGACGCAAGACAGCCTGCGCGGCTGCATCGGTATGGTCACGCAGGATACCTCCCTGCTGCACCGTTCCATTCGCGACAACATCGCCTACGGCCGTCCCGATGCGACCGATGCGCAAATCCGCAGCGCCGCGGCCAATGCCCAGGCCGATGAATTCATAAGCCAATTGAGCGACCGGCAAGGCCATACCGGCTACGACACCCTTGTGGGTGAGCGCGGCATCAAGCTGTCGGGCGGCCAGCGCCAACGCGTCGCGATTGCCCGGGTGATGCTCAAGAACGCCCCGATCCTGCTTCTTGACGAGGCCACCAGCGCGCTGGACTCGGAAGTCGAAGTGGCCATTCAGGAAAGCCTCGATGAAATGATGCAGGGCAAGACGGTGATCGCCATCGCCCATCGGCTGTCCACGATTGCAGCCATGGATCGGCTCATCGTCATGGATGACGGACGCATCATCGAACAGGGCACCCACACCGAATTGCTCGGGAAGAACGGCGTCTATGCGCGGCTTTGGCAGCATCAAAGCGGCGGGTTCCTGGGGGAGGATAAGGGCGTGGTAGAAGAGGCTATGGATCAGGCGTGAGTGTGAAGGGTGCGCAGCAGGGGGAGGGGCGCCGACTGGCCGATAGCTGCCTGACGCGATGGGCAGCTACCGACCGGTTGAATCCACAACCCAAAGCTGACGGTCGGCTTGGCTCAGATTCAGATTGAGCAAGCCGGTCTCTCACCCAACCGCTCTACCAACCTTACGAGATAACCGTCGGGATCCTGGACGATGAATTCGCGCTGGCCTACTTCTACATTGTCCGCCCGATACCAGGTGTCTTTGCATTCTCGATAGAGAGGGAATCCAACCTGATCAAGTTTTTGGATGATGGGTGCGACAGCCTCAACATCAATCTGTAGGTTGATGCCTCTTCCAAACGGCTTAGTCAACGGCGCAGTCAGCCATTGACCCGCGTCCGAATCCACCTGTTCAAGCATTACTTGAGCACCATTCAAATCAAGGTATGCAAATCCATCTTCCGGGCGTTGATAAGCTACTTTGAACTCCAGGCAAGAAACCCAAAAAGCCAGGCTGCTATCCAGGTTGCTTACCATTAACTCCGGAACCAGTTTGTTACGTTCGAACATGAGATGACTTCCATTTCAAAAGGCTCATTTTTGCGGGCGGGCAGGTTCTGCACTTATGGCTTCGATTCTTCCCTTCCGAAAATCGTGCAGGAATTTACCCCTTGTGGCAGGTGACGGAAAAATTGAGTCCATCAGGTTGATCAGGGCCTGACCCGAAAGCTCAGAGCACCCCGGGCACCACTAGGGTCAACCAGGCAACACAGGGTCCCACCAGGGCAACCACCGCGCTATAGATCAGCAGACTGCGCAACACTTTTTCTCGTTCCAGCGGGGGGGTATTGGCAACCACCAGCGCACCATTGGTGGAGAACGGGCTGGTGTCGACGATGGTGGTGGAAATGGCGATAGCCGCGACCACGCCGACCGCACTGATGTGGCCCTGGCTCAAGAATGGCACGGCCAAGGGAATGATCACCCCTAGCAACGCCGTGGACGAAGCGAAGGACGAGATAATTGCGGCAGTGAAGCACAGCAGTAAAGCGACCAGCAGCGGTTCACCCAAGCCGGAGATGCCATGGGCGACATAGTCGATGGTACCGATGGTCTGCATCACTCCGATGTAGGTGATGATCCCGGTGATCAGCAGAACAGTCGACCAACTGACCTTGTCAATGGCCGCCTTCTGCGCCTTAGGTGCGAACATGGCCAGGACTACCGCGACCGTCATGGCCACCAACCCGATATTGAACTTGAACACTAATGCCGAGATCGCCAGGGCCAACAGCCCGACCAGCGTCGACAGCTTGGCCCCGTCCAGGCCGCTGAGGGTCTGTAGCGGCGCACCGGCACCCGTCAGGTCAGTACGATGATAAGCAGGGGACGCCGGCGTACCACCGTGGCCAAGAATGGCCAGCGATGCACCGACAGCATGCAATTCGGGACCGGACGGGACCACCACCAATGACAGGCGAGCGCTACGTAAACCACCGAAGACTACGAATACCACCATGGCAATCCCCAGGTTGAACAGCAGGCTGGCGATGAACAGAGTGAACGGTGCATAAGGCAGCCCGGAGGACGCAACGATCTGATTGGTTATGCCACCGAAAATACTCACAGGGGAAAAACTGCCGCCTTGAGCGCCGTGAATCACCATCAGTCCCATGAGCACGGGGTTGATGCGGTACTGCACGGCGAAGTTGAGAGCAATAGGCGCGAGGATCGCTGCCACCGCAGGGCTCAGCGCACCGAAACCGGTGAGCAGCGCCGCCACCACGAACATCACCCAGGGTATCCAGGCGACATGGCCACGCACCATCAACACTGCCCGTTCGATCAGCCAGTCGATGGTGCCGTTGTTCTGGGCGATGCCGAATAAATAGGTGACACCGACCAAAGTCAGGAACAGGTCACTGGGAAAGCCGGCGAAGATGGTCGCCGGTGTCATGTCCATTATCACCGAACCGACGATAAAGACCGCCGCGAACGCCAGCGCGCCCATATTGATGGGCAACACGCTGGCGATACCGAAAATGACCACCAGCACTAAAATCGACAGAATTTCATTATTCATTTCAATCTGACTCCCCGCATTCGGACGGTCCCGCAGGTACCGTCCTTGTTGTTATTGTCTCGGGATGTTTAGCAATCGACTCGCGTCGGGCCGAGCGTGACGAAACGAGGAAGCGTGGCTTGCCTGCGAAGTCGATCGTACAAACACAGAAGCTTTCAACGATGTCGTGCTAATTGCCATTAAATGCTGCTGGCCGGCGCTCGGCAAAGGCTGCCAGTCCTTCGCCAAAGTCAGCGCTTTCGCAGGCTTGTCGGCGCAGTTCGGCAATCTGCTCCATCGCCTGCACCGGAATCGGTTGCAGGTCTTCGAGGATACGCAGCTGTTCCTTGACCGCCGCAACGGCTAGCGGCGCTTTGCAGGCGATGCCGTGTGCCAGTTCCAGCGCGGTCGCTTCCAGCACATCAGTGTCGACCAGTCGATTGACCAGACCAAACCGTTCCGCCCGCACCGCATCGAGCTTTTGTGCAGTGAAAAACATTTCCTTCAACACGTGAATTGGCAAATTGTTGAAGAAGCGCAGCAATCCACTGGTGGTGTAGGGCAATCCAATGTTCACCGGAGTCATGGCAAAGCTTGCGCTGCGGTCCGCGACGACCATGTCGCAGCTCATTACCAGATCCACCGCGCCGCCCCACACCGAGCCGGACACCAGGGCAACCACCACGCCGGGATAGGCGCGGATGCGGCGCAATACCTGTTCGAGCGGTTTGCCATAGGCAATCGGGTCGCGGTCGTGTTGCAGTTCGCGGATATCGTGGCCGGCACTCCACACGGATTGGCCGACTTCGCTGCCGAGGATCACCACCGGGATGCGTTGTGACGCCAGTGCGATGAGGCTTTCGTCGAGCGCCGTCAGCAGTTGCGCGCTGAGTGCATTGCGGTGTGTGGGGTTGCTGAAGACCAGCCGCGCGATGCGTTCATCGACCCGGTTGACGGTCACTGTTGCGGAAGAGGCTGAATTCATTGTGCGGCTCCTGTCGATTGCGCGCCGGTCATGTCATCGGAATTCTGGAACACTATTTTAGCGGCGAGCAGTGCGTTGATTGATGCAGCGTCGAAACCGGCTTCGCGCAATACTTCGACGGTGTGTTCGCCAAGCAGCGGCGGTGGGCGGCTGACAACGCTGTCATTGGCGCAGAACACCGGGGTCACTACCTGACGCAGTGCACCAAGGGTCGGGTGCGTGAGTGTCTCGGTCAGTTGGCTGTGCAGCACCTGCGGGTCGTCGAAGACCTCATCGAGAGTGTTGATCGGGCCGGCGGGTAATCCTGCATCGACGAACAGCGAGGTCCACTCGCGTTTGCTGCGGGTTTTCAAACGACTTTCCAGAATCTCTCTCAATTCGTCACGACGTTCGACCCTCGCTTCATTGGTGGCGAAGCGCGAATCATCCGGCAGCTCGGGCAAATCGAGCAGTATGCACAAACGCCCCCACATGGCCGAGGTGATCGGCGCCAGATTGAGCGGGCCATCCTTTGTCTGGAACACGCCGTAAGGTGCAATCACCGAATGGGCGTTACCGGTGCGGCGCGGCACATCCCCCAGGCTGAGGTAGCGTTGGCCGTGCACACTCAGCAACCCGACCAGACTGGCCAGCAGCGACGTGCTGACATGTTGGCCACGCCCGGTGCGCTCGCGCTCGAGCAGCGCGGCCAGCACCGCTGTCACCAGCCACATGCCCGAAGTCAAATCGCCGATGGCGGTGCCGGTGCGTGTCGGGTCGCCATCGACGAAACCGGTCAGGCTCATCAGCCCCGAGTAGCCTTGGGCGATCTGGTCGAAGCCGGGCCAACTGCTCATCGGCCCGTCGGCGCCAAAGGCGTTAATGCTGCCCAATACCAGTCGCGGATTGCGGGCGCTGAGCACCTCATAACCGAGGCCCATGCTTTCCAGCGTGCCAGGTTTGAAGTTCTCGATGACGACGTCGGCGTCATCGATCAACTGCTGGATAGTGGTCAACCCTTCGGGGGTGCGCAAGTCAATGCACATGCCGCGCTTGTTGCGGTTACACGATAAGTAGTAGGTGCTCACGCCACGGTCGAAGGGGCCCCAGGTGCGGCTCATATCACCAGTCGGGCCGGGCTCGATCTTGATCACATCGGCACCGAGGTCTGCCAGCACCATGGTGCAGAACGGCCCGGACAGTGCGCGACTCAGGTCGACGATTTTCACGCCTTGCATAGCTTGCATAGGGTTCTCCATTGAAGGGTTGAATACCGGTCATTGCACTAAGGCCTTTGAAGCGCCATTCGCCTGTGACGACCGTTAGCGCTTCGCGTTGTGAGACGAGTCTAGGCGCCGTATCTCATAACCTTCAAATATGATATTTCTCTACAGTCATCGGAAAATCATATGGCTTGGGAGGTACACATGGACCTGCGCCAGTTGCGGTATTTCATCAAGGTGGTCGAGTGCGGGAACATCACCCGCGCCAGTGAAACGCTGCATATCGCGCAGCCAGCCATCAGCCAGCA
This sequence comes from Pseudomonas sp. GW823-FHT06E10, assembly GCF_058794995.1. Lineage (NCBI taxonomy): Bacteria > Pseudomonadati > Pseudomonadota > Gammaproteobacteria > Pseudomonadales > Pseudomonadaceae > Pseudomonas > Pseudomonas sp. GW823-FHT06E10. The sequence goes on from NZ_JBXAHJ010000016.1 coordinate 143,398, forward strand.
GATGCGCAACCTGGAACAGGACATGGGGATGCAACTGCTCGAGCGCAGCGTGCATGGCGTTGTTCCCACGGCGGCTGGGCAAACGCTTTATCGGCATGCCATCGAACTGCTGCGCCAGGCCGACGGCACCCACGAACTGCTGCGCCAGGACGCCGAATTCCCGCAAGGCAAAGTCTCGGTCGGCATGCCGTCGAGTACGGCGCGCATGCTGGCAATTCCGCTCGCACGCACGATTCGCAGCCGTTATCCGGGTATCAAGTTGGAATTGATTGATTCTCCGAGCGCCGAACTCGGACGTCTGATCACGGTAGGGCGAGTGGCACTGGCGGTGAATGTCGATGTGGTCGAAACCCGGGGCATGGCTTTCCGGCGGCTGTTAACCGAAACGCTGTATTTGGTGGCGTGGCCGGAATTTTCATTATCGGATGAACCAGTGTCGATCGAGGCATTGGCGAAGATGCCGCTGGTGCTGCCCTGTGCTCCGAACACTATTCGCAGTCGGGTCGAATTTGCACTGCAGGAGGCCGGCTTGAAATGCGAGGTTGAATTCGAAGCCAATTCCACCGACCTGTTGTTCTCAGCCGTCAAGGCGCAGCTCGGTGTCACGATCCTGCCGTGGGCCGCGGCCCATGTTGAGCTTGTGCAACACAGGCTCAAGCTGGCCAGGATCGATCATCGACTGTTCAAGCGGGATCTTTCGCTGTGCTGGCATGACACGGTTGTAGAGAGCAATGCCGTGCAGAAGGTCAAGTCGACCATTTTCGAGCTGTTCGAGGCGTTCGAGCGGCAGCCGGGGTGGGCAGATGAACCTGTCAAAGGAAGGAACCTCCAAGATTACTGACAGGCTATATTGGGTCGGAAGTAGTCGTTCGTGAGCGGCTGCTTTTTGCCGATTGCTGCCTGCCACGCAGGGCAGCAAATGACCATAGCGGACATGCAGAACGGCCATTACGGTGTCGGCAATCCTAGTCGATGTGCTTCTTCGCTCACATTCATCCTTACGCCCTCCTGAAGGGGCCTCAAAATTCTATTAGCGCCTGGCTAGGAAAAACTCGAAGCCCAGGTTCAGGCAAAAGCTCAAGGTGCGGGTAAACCGGAATTTGAATGTCGGATTCTCTGAACGTTTCGCTCAGGACGGTGTAGTGGGCAAGCTCAGCGTCTTTGCTTCGAGCATTTACCCACCTGTCGCATCTTTTGCCACCTCGTCACTCAGAGAAGTTTGCACAGGAGCAAATTGAGCTTCGTTGTTGTCGATTGAACAGCGGGCAAGGTTTAGTGATAACAAAAGCACACCTTCGCCGCGCAATTTCATTCAGGTTGAGAGGTGAAAATCATGAACAGCATCATCTACATTGTCGGATTAGTAGTGGTGGTCGCGGTCGTCCTGTCGTTCCTGGGATTTGCATAACTTGTGCGTTAATCCCTCAACGTTATGTCCATTTTTTTGTCGTGGACGTTCACCTCATTATGCTTTGCGTTGATGAATGGGCGTCCCGTCTTAGGTCCCATTTGCGCAACCGAAAGACCTGGCTATGGCACGCCGGTCTGTATGTTGTTCGTGGGTGTCATCATCAATCCTTCTGACTGGGAAATGCCACACGTCGTCCTTGGTGAACATTCCGCTGCTCGCATGGCTCTATCGCAACAAGGGCTTTGGGAGTCGTAATCATGTACGAAGACCGAAAAGCGCAAGCGCTTGAGACATGGCAATCAATGCTGGTTATGCCCGAAATTCGAGCGACTGCTCAAGAGCAATACGAAGAATTACTTCGGCTTGCCGAGGACTATTCAATCAAAGGTTTCATCAATCGTGACGAGCGAAAGGGCTTGGTTATGGAGGCCACGAAGCGATATGCCCATTCGGTGGAAGATGTCCATAAAGGAGCATGAAGGCTAAAAATTTTCGCCTCGTCGTAATAGCTTCTGGTCGAGCACGCCCGGTTCTCAATCGTCAACTTTTGGCCAATTGATGCCTATCACGAGGGGCAGAGTACACCCCAAGCCGCCAAGCGATTAGCAGCCGATCATGAAGGGCTGCTTCTGGCCGATTTCTGCCTGTCACGAGGGGCAGCCATCGACCAAAAAACCATTTTTACGCATCAACCAGCGATTAGCTGCGTTCAGGTTTTCCTGCGTTTTTTATCCAGGTATCAAGCTCCGTAACCATTTTACTGACCTCGCTATCTTCCCGTTCCGAGGGGCGAACGATTGCGTTCCAGGCGATATCCAGGCCGTCATTCAGGGCCGCCCACGCAAGCTCCCCGCGTTCAAGACTGGGGGTTACCAAATCCCGTTGCAATATGCTGATTCCGTATCCTGAGCGGACCAGTTCAACGATGGCTTCGATCAACTCCACCGTGATCATGCGGCGCGGCAAGATGCTGGCGGGGGCGAAGAAACGGTCATACTCCCAGCCACTGGCGCGATCGGTCGAATACGTCACCAGGTTGTAAGTCTTGAAGTCTTCCGCATAGATATTTTTCCTTCCCGCAAGGGGATGATCGGTTGCCATGATTGCAATCAAATCGTCCCGAAAAAGTGGCAACTTCGCGACACCGCTAGGCACCATGCCGTCATCGATAATGGACACATCCAGTCTGCCTTGCATCAGGCTCGCGTAAACGTCGTTACGGGGCACGGTCACCAGTGTGATTTCGATGTCCGGCCGAAGACTTGAGTAGTGCTTGATGAATTTTGGAATCCAGCGAAATGGGCCGTAGGAGGTGACACCCATACGGACAAACGCTGTGACGCCACCAGCCATGGACCGGGCCTCGGACTCAGCCTCATTGAGTATGGCAATGATGTCTTTGGCGGCCCGTTCCAGGCGCACGCCGGCAGGGCTGAGTCTGAGCTTTCCTCCTGATCTTTCCGTCAGGCTCACACCTAGCCGCCGCTCCGCTTCGCGTATGCGGTGACTGACGGCTGAAGGTGTCAGCCATAAACGTTCGGCCACCGCGGTGATCGAATCGACTTCCGACAAGGTTTGCAACATCACCAAGTGATCCAGCGTCAGTCTCATGGTTATACGACCTGAAAATAATTCACAAAATTGCGTAAAATTATGAGCGTGACTTGTTTTTGGTGCCGATGCAATCTGAATCCAGCAGAGCCAACGGAGACCAACAACAATGACTACCCTGCCTTTCACACCTGCGCTAACCCTGGGCGATCTCGTCGATCTCGAGCGTTACCCAATCACCGATCGCACCAGCCCCGCTTATCTCGCACTGGTCACTCACAGTCAGTCGTTGCTGGCACAAGAGGGCGTTGCGATCTTTCCGGGTTTTGTTCGCAATCCAACGGTTGTCGCGATGGCGCAGCAGACACTTGCACTGCACTCGCGCATGTTTCATTTTCGGGAAAACCACACGGTTTATTTCAAACCTCAGGACGAAAGCGTTGATCCGGAACACCCGCTACGACGCTTGATGAACACGGCAAAAGACACTGTTGCCTATGCCGATATTCCTGCCGACCATTTGATCCGGCAGATCTATGGATCGGACGAAGTCCTTGCTTTCATCAAAGATGTTTTGGCTCTGGACACGCTCTATCGTCATGCCGATCCATTAGCCGCCCTTAACTTGCAGGGCTTCACGGCAGGGCAGGAGTTGGGGTGGCACTTTGATCGTTCCGACTTCAGCGTCACGCTGTCGCTTCAGGCTGCAAGCGCCGGTGGGGATTTCGAGTATGTGCGGATGCTGCGCAATGAAAGAGACGATTGCTATGACGCGGTCAGGCAATTCCTCGATGACTCGCAAACACAGCAGGTAGAGGTTCTCCCTCAAGTGCCCGGCACCCTGACATTGTTCCGCGGCCGCTATTCATTGCACCGGGTCACGCCGGTGGAAGGGGACAGGCTGAGGCTCAACGCGGTGTTTGCGTACGTGGACCAGCCCGATGTCGAGTTCAGTGCCTATGCGCGCCAGTTGTTCTACGGGCGTACTTCTGTTGATCCATTAGCTTGAGCTTCGCCAATAACAATAAATGCAATTGATTCACGCCTTTGTTTCACGTGTTTGCGCACGCACTTGTCCATGCTAAATCTGATGGACTCGTTTGCTCCTGTGTCGCACACAACAGTTCGCTGCCCCCAATAATAATGATTCGGAGCGTCTGATCATGAAAAACAGGAAGAGTTTGTTGGCCTCTTTGCTCACCCTTGGCTTGCTTGTCGGTAGTGCTTCAAGCCAGGCCTCAGGGTGGTGTGAATCGGGCAAGTCGGTGAAATTTGCCGGGTTGAACTGGGAGAGCGGGATGCTCCTCACCGACATCATGATGATCGTGCTCAAGGATGGTTATGGCTGTACAACGGATCAGTTGGTGGGTAACACCATCATTCTCGAGACCGCACTGGCCGGCAACGACATTCAGGTGTTTGGCGAAGAGTGGATGGAGCGCAGCGAAGTCTGGAAAAAGGCGGTGGCGGCCGGAAAGGTTGTCGGGGTTGGCGCTCCGATCATTGGTGCGACTCAGGGCTGGTATGTGCCGCGTTACGTCGTTGAAGGGGACGCTAAACGTAACCGGCCAGCGCAGGCGCCCGACCTCAGGACAGTCGCGGACCTGAGCAAGTACGCGAGTGTTTTTCGCGATTCGGAAGAACCGTCCAAAGGCCGTTTCTACAACTGTCCTGCGGGTTGGATCTGTGAGCAGGACAATACCGAGATGTTGAAAGAGTATGGTCTTGAAAACACGTTCACAAACTTTCGTCCAGGTACCGGTGCGGCATTGGATGCGGCTGTCCTGTCCAGTTACAAACGCGGTGAGCCGGTGCTGTTCTACTACTGGTCACCGACGCCGCTGATGGGGCAGATCGATGCGATAAGGCTGGAGGAAAAGACCGGCGCCAACAAAGACGTCATCACCATGGTGGGACTCTCCAAGGCATTTCATGAACAGGCTCCTGAACTGGTCGCAGTACTGGAGAAGGTCAACATTCCGATCGACTTGTTGAATCAGAACCTGGCGAGGATGACCCGGGAACGCATCGAATCGCCGAAGCTGGCCAGGATGTTCCTCAAGGAACACCCGGAAATCTGGCATGCCTGGGTCGACGAAGCCGCAGCAAAGAAGATCGAGGCATCGCTCTAATCGGCCTCAAGGGCAAGGACGCCCGCCCTCTGTAACGCTCCTATGAACACAATCTCTTGACTGTTTCTACACAGGAACGGCGCCTCTTTGCGTCCGGGAAATCACGAACATGATCAAATCACGAGCGGCCGTCGCCTTCGCGGCGAACCAGCCTCTGCAAATTGTCGAAGTCGATGTAGCGCCGCCGCAAGCCGGTGAGGTGCTGGTACGCATTGTTGCGACAGGTGTCTGCCATACCGATGCGTTTACGTTATCCGGCGCCGATCCCGAAGGGATCTTCCCCGTTATTCTTGGCCACGAAGGTGGCGGTATCGTCGAAGCGGTTGGCGAGGGGGTAACTTCACTGGCGGTGGGCGACCATGTGATCCCGCTCTACACCCCGGAATGTGGCGAGTGCAAATTCTGCACCTCCGGCAAGACCAATCTTTGTCAGAAAATCCGTGCCACTCAAGGCAAAGGTTTGATGCCAGATGGCACCAGCCGATTCTCTTACGAAGGGCAGCCTGTCTTTCACTACATGGGCACCTCGACGTTCTCCGAATACACCGTGCTTCCCGAAATTTCCCTGGCCAAAATCCCCAAGGATGCGCCACTGGAGAAGGTCTGCCTGCTCGGTTGCGGTGTGACCACCGGCATTGGCGCGGTGCTCAACACCGCGAACGTGGAGGAGGGAGCCAGTGTGGCGATCTTCGGTCTGGGCGGCATCGGCCTGGCAGCCATTATCGGTGCGACCATGGCCAAGGCCGGCCGGATCATCGCGATCGATATCAACCCGGCCAAGTTCGAGATTGCCAGGCAACTGGGCGCTACCGACTTCATCAACCCCAAGGATTATGACAGGCCGATCCAGGACGTGATCATCGAGATGACCGAGGGCGGTGTGGACTATTCCTTCGAATGCATTGGCAACGTCCATCTGATGCGCGCCGCCCTGGAGTGCTGCCACAAGGGCTGGGGTGAGTCGGTGATCATTGGCGTCGCTGGCGCCGGTCAGGAAATCAGTACCCGTCCTTTCCAGCTGGTGACCGGGCGCATCTGGCGCGGCTCGGCATTTGGCGGTGTGAAAGGACGTAGCGAGCTACCCAGCTATGTCGAGAACGCGCAAAAGGGCGACATTCCACTGGATAGTTTCATTACCCACACCATGGGGCTGGAGGAGATCAACAGAGCCTTCGACCTGATGCGCCAAGGCGAAAGCATCCGCACCGTTATCCATTTCGATCGCTGACTCAACAGGTTTGGCGAAACCCGTCAGGGCCAGTCAAAGGCGCGAAAACCTGCAACATCAACCCAGCATATCTACACCAAAGAGAGCACAAAGATGACCATTTTCACTCATGTGACCGTCGGTACCAACGACCTGCAAAAAGCGCGCAGCTTCTATGACAATGTCCTGGGTACCCTGGGCCAAAAACGCATCGCTGATCTGGACGACAAGGGGTCGATCTGGGGGGAGAGCGCTCCGTCCTTCTTCGTGCTGAAACCGGCGAACGGCGCCCCGGCCAGCGTGGGTAACGGTGTCACCATCAGCTTCGAAGCGCCGAATCGTGCGGCCATTGACGCTTTCCACGCCGCGGCGCTGGCCAGTGGCGGCACCGACGAAGGTGCACCGGGTCCGCGAGGCTGGGCACCTGACGCCTATGCGGCTTACGCGCGGGATCTCGATGGGAACAAGCTGGCTGCGTACTGTTTCAAGCCAGCCTAAGCTTCAAGACGAGGCATCATTAGATGCTTCGTCATTAGCCCTTACTCGCAAGGATTAGTAATCCGTAAGGTTGCAATGGTGGCTTGAACAAGCCCGTTTAACCTTGGTGTTCGAACGACAGCTTCTGGCCGATTTCTGCCTGTCACGAGGGGCAGCAATATGCAATTACCCAGCTGATTGAATCGTTGCTCAAGGCTTTCTTTTGCACTGCGACTTGGGCCCACCGTATCCCCAAGTGATTATGGTCTCGGCCTGATGCTCCCAAAGCGTTTCATTGCGCCCAAGGTACTTTATGCCACTGCCACTTGGCTGCTGGTACATCAGCGATACGCTGTCACCACGCTCGGCGATTAATGTCGGCGGATCGGTTTTGAAGAACATGACAGTCACCTCTCTAGCAGGGTTGCCGTCGCATTCGTAATAGACAGGCCCAGTGCCCGATACCAGTCGGTAGCGTGCTTGCAACTCGGCGATGCGGTGCTGGTATTCCATGCGCAAGCATGCACTGACGTCATCACTCTTCCAGCAGTCGTCGCGTCCCTTGATCCATCCACGTTGTTCTGCTTTTAGCCGGGGAGGATGCTCGTTGCCGGCCTTAATACTCGCACTGGCATAAACTGCCGACAGATTGCGATCGAGCGCGGATAACGCCTTGTCCTCACATATCATCGCTTCGATACCGCCAGGCTCCACTCTGGCGCAATCGTATGAAGGGCCAGGTGTCACATTGGCAGTCGACGATTTTTCCGTGCCGCCCCCAGTCGGCTGCATTGCATTGATATGCTGATCAATGTACTGGCACCACTGTTCGGAGCTTCGTTCAGGGACGTTTGCTCCATCGCGAACCCCTAACTTGAATTCGATCACCGATTTCCATTCGTCGGAGCCTATATCTGGCCCGTGCCCTTGCGCATCGGATGTGTGCAGTATCTTATCGATCGATTGATACCACGGGTAAGTGCATATGGATTGCGCCTGAGCAACGCCTGTGGCGCCAGCCAATAACAAAACCAAATATTTGCTCATGCGCGGTCCCTTTTGATTTATGCAGTCGCCAAGCACCGAGCGACCAAGGCGGACGTTCACGGGGACAGCGCTCTGACCGCAGGCAACGGCCGTACTATAATTAATTTCTGTCAATGTTTGCGTGACGAGCGCTCCAAAGCGAATCAGGTATCCATAGCGTTCACCTGACAGGCAGAGGGCGACACAGCAAATGGGATGGACGGTACGTCTGATTACGCGACAGAGGGTTCAGCCATGAAAATTCACTCCTTCCAGCATTACTCCCATGGTCTGGAAATGGCCGTTCACGATGCATGGATTACCGCCAAGGTGAAGTCGGCCCTGGCATTTTCCGATCCGACCCTTAGCCTGCATATCAATGTCAAAACCCATGCGGGCATAGTGGGGTTAAGCGGCCGCGTCAACACTCATAGACAGTGTGAACAGGCCATTGTTCTGGCTCGTTCGGTTCATGGTGTCGCCGAAGTCGATGCCAGCGACTTGCAGACCCATGTGTTCACGCCAGGGAGTTTTCCAGAAGCGCCCAACGCCGAAGAGAGCACTGAGCGCCGGCCACAATCGTCAACAAAGATGGACGACAAATGATAATGGCAACATTGTAGGCGCCGCGCTCCCGGTCGGGAACCGAGGGCGGAGGGAAGCTGAATGCCAATGTGCCCCAGAGTGAATCGCCCATGGTTTCGTGGACATTTCCGACTGGCTGCTTATGGCCGGTTTCTGCCGGTCACCACCGGCGAGACGTGTGAACTGGTCAAGCGGCGTTCCAACAGGCCATTCGTCTCACCAGGGTCTGTTGACGTTTTGCTGCGAACCGCCGCGATCAGGGAAACATGACTGCCGCCACGAGATACAGCAGCAACGCCAGCAGCAACACCACGGTGAAACCCAGGTGGATCGCCAACAGGGTCGCCAGCACGGCCGCCACCACCGATACGCTGGCGTTGACGCCCCAGGCGGTCGGCACCAGTGCTTCGGCGCACGCGGAGACGCGCCCGAGTCCGAGCGGAAACGGCATGCCCATGGCGAACGCCAGCGGCGCTACCAGCGCGGCGCAGATGCCGAACCTGGCGAGGGTCCCCACCGGCGCCAGCAGCTGGAACAACGGGGGCAGGGCGATCAGGTAGAGCAGGGCGATCGCGCAGATCGCCAGGACTGGCCGCGCGAGCGGATGACGGGGCCCCACACCAGCTCCAATGCCCCCCCGCCGCCGGCCGGAGTAACGGCTGCCGAGGCCAGCGAAGATCAGGAACGCGCTGAGCGTGACCGCCACCGAATACAACGGGTGGCTGAGGAACAGGGTGAACTTCTGGATGAAGGCGATTTCCACGAACATGAAGGCGAAGCCGATGGCGGCGAAGTAGGACACGACCCGAAGTTCGAACCTGGCCAAAGCCGCATTTCGAGAGCGCCGCTGGCGCCGCCGCGCCACCCATAACGGCGCCAGGATCAGCAGCACGGCGGCCAGGCCGGACTGCAGCAGCGTGGCGATCAGCACCGGATAGCCCCACTCCAACATTGACAGGCCGCCCTGCGCCTTCAGCGCCAACAGTTCCGGCAGCGAGCGCCACTTGAAGAAGTGGAAGAAATACGGCCGATCATCCGTAGTCGGACGCACGTCGAACTTGTAGCGCGCCAGGAACTCCGCGCGCTCGCCGGACAGCAGGGCCTGCGCCGCTTCGAAGAACCAGGGCCGGTCGAGCAGGTTGTAGCGGTTCGCCTCGGCCACGGTCATCCCGGGGTAGTAGGCCAGGTCGAAGGAGCGCGCCCGGCAGAACTCCCGCAGCACAGCGATGCCGGCGTCGTCGAAATCCCTGTTGCTGACCAGCAGCGTCGCGGTCTTCCAGCCGCGGATCATGACGATGCGGCGCGCCGCGCTGGCCTGCCCGTCGCGCTCGATGGCCGCGGCCGCGGTGGCCAGCAGCCTGGGAACATCGCGCGGCGGCAGGGTGACCCAGCGGGTGATGGCCAACAAGCCGCCGGGCGCGAGATGGCGCAGGTACTCGGCGAAGGCATCAACCGTGTACAGGTAGTTCTCGGACAGCGCATGCAGGCCGCCCGAAGCAGTGCCGAAGGAGTCCAGCAGGGCGATCTGGATCAGGTCGTAAGGCTCGCCGCGCGAAGCCACCAGGCCGCGCGCCTCGCCGATCAGCACACGGACGTTGGGCGCGCTGTACGGCTTGCCGGAGAAGTCGGCGAAGTGGCGCTGGACCAGATCGATCACCTGTGGGTTCAGTTCGATGGCATCCACCGCGCTGGCGCCGTGATAGATCGCCTGCAGCACATCGGCGCCGGCGCCGCTGCCCAGCACCAGCACGCGGGGTTGGCGCAGCAAGTGATAGGGAAGAGCTGAGGTGAGGTAGTCCAGGTAGGCGAGCGGCTCGCGGCGCCCGTCATAGCGGTTCAGCACGGAAACGCCGTCGCCGTCGGTAAAGATAGCCAGTTGTGCGGGCGGTTCCTGTGTCGCGTTGAGGCTTAGGCCAGGCGCGTAGCGCAGGGGAATGGTCGGGCTGTCGACGACCGTCAGCAGACCCAGCGGACTCCAGGTCTGGGCGATTGCGCGCGCATCCTTGATACGCAGCGTCTGGCTCAGTTCCTTGTACTCGGAGGGCGACAGGGCGATCCAGCGCCCGGGCACGCCGACCGGCACCGCGACTGCCGCCGCCAGCAGCAACGGCGCGAGCCAGTGCCTATGCCCCGTGCAAGCCATTCCGGCCAGCGCCCCGGCGGCGATGCCGGTGCCGCCCAGCAGCCGCAGCGCATCGACGGGCGTCAGGGCGAACAGCGCGGCGACAATCGCCAGGCTGCCCACGCCGGCGCCGAGAATGTCGAAGGCGTAGATCCGGTGAATCTGTTCCTGAAAGCAGGTGAAGGTCAGGCAGATGCACACCGCCGCGCAGAAGAACGGCACGAACAGCAGCAGGTAGATCATCAGCAGGCGTGCCGACTGCCGCGCGTCCCAGAGGATCTCGAGGGGATTGAACGGAACCTGCTGGGCCAGGCTGAAGCAGGCGATGGCGCTCAGCCCGAACAACACCGCGCCGCCAATGAACACGCCGTGGAAGCGCGGCGCCAGCACAGGCCGTGCCAGCGCCACGGCGGTGCCGGCAGCGCCGTAGCCGAGCAGCGCGACGCTGATCATCATGTAGGCGAAATGGTGCCACTGGATGATCGAAAGCAGTCGCAGCAGCAGCACCTCATAGCCGAGCGCGGAGGCGGACAGCAGTGCCAGGGCGAGCAAGGGCGGCGAATGCATGCTCAACCGCCTCCGACCAGCGGCACGAAGCTCACAGGCAGCACCTGCCGGGTGGACACACTGCCATCGCCGGCCTTCTCGATCAGCAGCAGGTACTGGATCATGAACGGCGCGCCGACCGGGATTACCATCCGTCCGCCGGCCTTGAGCTGGGCGATCAGTGGCGGCGGCACATGGCTGGCGGCGGCGGTGACGAGGATGGCGTCGTAAGGCCCGTGCTCGGGCCAGCCGTGGTAGCCATCGCCCAGCCGGGCCTGCACCTTCGCATATCCCAGACGGCCCAAGCGCTCCCCGGCCTGCACTGCCAGCGGCTCGATGATCTCCATCGTATAGACCGCCTGCGCCAGCTCGGCGAGGATCGCCGCTTGGTAGCCCGAGCCAGTGCCGATCTCGAGTACCACGTCGCCGGGCCCGACCTGCGTCAGGTCGGTCATCAAGGCGACGATGTACGGCTGGGAGATGGTCTGGCCGTAGCCGATCGGCAGCGGACGATTTTCGTAGGCGTAGGGCACCTCGTCGGGCGGGACGAACTTATGGCGTGGCACCTTGGCCATCGCGGCCATCACCGGCGCGGCAAACTCGACTCTGCCGGTTTCGTCGCGGGTGACGGACGACATGTTGGCGATCTCCCGCACCATGGCATCGCGCAACGGCGCGAACGGGTCGTCGGCATGCAGACCGGCAGATGCCAACGCCAGAGCGATGGCAGGCGCCAGGATGCGCGTCAGGAGCATCACCGGCTTCACAATGACTCCTCCGCCTGAGGAATAGTCGAATCGTATGGCCGGCGGGCTGACTCGGCAAGCCGGGAGTGCCGGCGACCAAATCAGGCTGCGGCGACTGCCCGAGAAAACATCGCAACCCGTAACTGCATTGGTAGCACCCAGCCAGTTCAATCGGTGATACAAAAGTGAATGCGATTGTCAGCTAGTGGCCGTTCTCTGCCGGTCGCCACTACGGCGTGTTCTGGTCAAGTCGAATGCAAACGGTTGGTGAGCACGGATGCAATTTACTGCTCAGTGGCAATGCCAATGGCTGGTTAAAGCCATGCAATTACGTACTGACCTCCCGTTTCCTGATGGGAAAAGTGGCCTTAGCAAAACTTAGCAACTTGCGGACATGGGGCTCGACCATTCTCGCCAAGCAAAACCAGGTCTTTTGGCCGAAATATTGACGCGTTTGTAGATTGCTAATATTAGCAATCTGTTCACCTTGCGATGTTGCGCAAGTTGGCCTGATGAAAAAACAACCCGCAACCCACCTTAACCAAACTTAACGGCTTGCGGACATAGGGCTAGTGGAGGCCTAGACCAACATGGCCTCCTGCAAGCCCACTCAGACTTACTCTGTGGCGAAAAAGCGTGGCGCTGCAGCCGCAATTTCGTCTAAGTAAGACTGTATCTCAGGGTCATCCGAGTTGCTCTGTGGGACCACAATACCATGCAGTTGCGCACGTAAGTTGGCCCAGCGAGTGCGCAGAACCTGCCAGTTATGCTCATCGTAAGTGCCTTGGAAAATCACCGGGCGCACAACAATCCGTGGAATCTCGGCATTACTCTCGATGGCGCGGGCCAGTTGCTGCTGCCAGAAGCTGCCAACCCGATCAACGCGACCAATTTGCTGCTCAACCACGCCGGGGTTCCACTCGGGATGAAGCAAGATCACGGTTTTGCAGGCTTCATGCAGGTTCAACCCCTCGCGACCAACCATTGATTGCGCCACTAGCGCCTTGATTGAGCTGTGCGGACGATTAAATGCCAGTTGCATCATGCGTCGGCTATGTTGGCTCGTGCCGCCGTACATCAAACGGGCAAACGTGCCTTGACTGCTGCCGTACTCATCTTTTAGGCGCTGCTGTAAATGCGGCCACAAGCGTTCAGCTTCCTGCTCATCGAGTTGGCCATCGCCGTCCTGATCGCCTTCATTGCGTTCGCACAAGGCCTGCATCAGATCGGCAAAGGCTTTGGTATAACGCTCAGGACTTAGCAACTGGGCCGACTCACCCAATTGCTCGGTCAGGGCACGGCTAACCAGCGCTAGGCTGTGAGAGTCATCTTCCCCCTCTTGGGCATTGACCAACATGTTGCAAAATGCACCGTAGAGGCTATGCACGCGGGGTTCGAATTGCTCCCGGCGAAAACCCTCTTCGAGCAAACCAGGCAGACTATTGCGCTGGCTTTGCCGGCGCTTTTGCAACTCGCGGTATTGCTCGGCTAATGCGGCGTCCAGGAAATCCAAGCGTAAGCCCGATTGCAACTGCTGATGCGCCGCGCGCACCGCAGGCCAATCGCTCTCATGGGCACCGCCATCAATTTCACCATGCACCTTGGCTTGAGGCCACGATTGGCCTGTCGCGACTGCGCGTAACATGGCACGGGCATTCAGCAGCTGCATTAAACAAGTCAATGGTCGAGTAAAGCGCCCAAAGACCAGGGCTTTTTCACCACGTTCAATGACCTCTTCAATGGCTTCTACTGCTGCCAAGGTCGCCGGATGGTTAAACAGTACCTCATCGCCATTTGTATCTACGAAGGGTTGCTGCATAACCCTGTTCCACCATTGCGCACGCTGCAGGCGTTTGAGCTCTGCGGAGCTTTGCGAGGCTTTGCCTATCGCAGCCGATTGATTATCCGCCAACTCATCGGCTTCGCTGTCTTGCTCGGCAACATAACTGTGGCTATCGATTACAGCAGCGAGACCATGGCCATTACCCATCGTCAGGCGTAAGCGTTTAAGCTGTTCATTCTGACCATCGCGCAGGCCAACAGTCACCACCGACAGGGCTTCGGCCGCGCAAACGGCCTGCCGCCAGGCGGGATTTAGCGTTGCCACATCAATAGCAATGTCGCTCTCCTGCCGATAGGCGTCATGGGACAATTGGGTAGCCTTTACAAACTGCTGTACGGCTTGGTCCTGTCGTTTGTCACGGCGCAAGACGAAAGGCGACAAAGTCTCCTGAAAACTTGCAGCCGCAGCAGTATAGGCGGCTCTGATGGTCGCATCGGTAGGGGTGGCACGGACCTTTTGCACTGCATAGGCATAAGCCGTTACGGAGCTTTCGACGACCTGCAATTGCTCAGGCTTGAGTTCGATACGACGGAGGATTTGCTGCCATTGACTGACATCCAATTCAACTGGAGTCGCAGTCATCGCAAAGCGCCGGACATCATGGGTTGCCTGGATCAAGCGGCCAAGCAGGCCGGAAAGGCCACTGTCGTCATTACGACTTTTGTGCGCCTCGTCGATGACGACCAGATCAAAGTGGCCCAAACCCAAGCCGACTGTTTCTTCGAGGCAGGGACGGAGTATTTCATAGCGTTTGTATTCACTTGCATCCAAGGCGCCCGGCCATGGTGTACGACTTATTAGCGCGTCCATTTGCTGATACAGCGGATGCTGTGGGTCTGCCGGTATGGCGCTACAGATGCTGGCAGCAGCATTTTTTATTGATGTGTACTCAGCCCAGGAATAGTTGAGGGCCTCTTCTTGAAAGTAACCACGCGGAAAACGCCCTTGGGTTCTCTTACGCCAATGGGCATAGACCTCAGGCAGCAATGCCCAGCGCCATACAGCCGAATCTTGACCCAAGCGCCAGTTAGAAAAGCCGTGAGAAACCATGACCACTGATTCAGCAAACCATGGTTTCTGCTCTGCAACCTGCTCCGAATCCCAGGCCGAAATGTATTGCCATAGGCTGCGCAGTAAAGGGGCAGCTTTGACCTCCCCACGGGTTAACTCTTCCTGCCATTGGTAACCCAGTACTGGCGGCACCAACACTGCAATACGGCCACCGGCGGCAACCACTGCTCGGATCACCGCAACGGCGATGCGGGTTTTGCCCATCCCGACTTCATCCGCCACGATTACCCCGTTATCCGGCAATCGTTTGGCCAATGCACGCACACTGGCGCACTGTCCCTGATTTAGCCAAGGGTTTGGGTTTGTACCTGGGTCCTGCTGCTGAACGAGTTCAAGCAACTTGTCTGCAACAACCTGCCATCCTTGAAATTTATGGATCATTGCTGCTCTCCAATCTGGCACAGGTTTGCTACATCCCAGGAGGTCTCGATACGGGCAAGCATGGCAAGATAATCAGCGCCCTCAGGGCTCGACGCCTGCTCGGCAAAAATTGGCAAGAATGCAGCTTGGCGCAACGGGCTTAGAGGGTTGAGGCGCATAGACCGGAATACGCTGATGACTGGATCCTTAGCGACTTGCAGCAGAGACTGTTCTAGTCGCGTGCACCAAGCCAACCAGTCGAGCGGGTGAAGTTCTACCTGCCTGGCAGCTATCTGCTCAATGAGCGCCATCATCCGACGAATCGGGTAGCCGGCAGTGCTGGCATCATCCCCTACAGCAGCCCCGGCCTGCCCCGTACTGGCTGCACTCTCTTCGAGCTCATTCAGCGACTGGTCCTCATCCACAGCGGCCTGCGGGAAATTGGCCAGCTGCCACCAGACCTCATCCAGATCCAGTTCAGGCATAGGTGTTGCGGCTAAGCGCCCGGACTCATCGAGTACGGGCACCACAGCGCTATGCACCTGCCCAGCAATTGACCATTGAATTGTCACCACTCGAGGTGGATGACCAAGCCATTGCCACACACCGGACTGCAGGTTGGCGCATCCGGCACCGTTGGCATCCAGCAGCGTTACTGGCACTTCGGTTTGCTCAGGGGCACACAGTAAACTTCCTTCCTCGGCCTCTTGCCAGTTCAGCCATGCAAGCGGCGCGGAAAGCGGGCCATCGTCATGTTCTGGCATGGGCTCACCGGCAGACAATTGCTCAAGCGCGGAAATAACCGTATCCCACTGAACTGGTAGTAGGTTAGTAATTATCCGTGTCGTGTTGGCCCCCCCCTCTGCGCGCCAATACAATCCGTCAGGACTAAGCAGTATGCCAGCCTCAAGGTTACCGCCTACATTTGACATCGGGCTGGCAAACCCTGGACCAGTCAAGTTTCCCGACCCCAGGTAAACCCAGGCACTGCTGCAGCGCGAACTGTCTTCCCGGGCGTTGGCGGAGAAAATAAACTTAGCATGCAGCGAACGCGGCGTAACCGAACCAAAAATCTCAGTATTTTGCGCAGCTGCGCGAACGATGTAGCCAGCCGACTGCATAGCACTCAACCCTTCGGCAACGGATTGACATGCTCCCGGGTTAACGAAAACGTCGACTTTAGGGCGAGCAGTTAATAGACCAGAGTCTTTCAACATTGAGGTGATTTTGCTCAGCACCGAGGGCAGTTGCCCTTGGCCATTAACGCCTTCAAAAAAACCCGAGCCCATACCAAGATAATTACGCTTAACGTCGGAGGCATGCTGTTTGATCAAAGGCACCAATTGCGCAAGCAAAGACTGTTTGCGGTTATCAAAATAACGCGAGGGTGCATTCGCCGCGTGAGCAGCGACAATACCTAACCAGCCACTCAGCCATTGCATGGACTGCGCTGTTAAAGAGGCTGACTGGTGACGAGATTTGGCATGCAGAATCCGTGTATCGAAATAACCGCTAAGCCACGTTAGCATCTGCCAAGCTGCAGTAATGTCCGTGCAGTTTTGCCCAAGCCAAGCAGGCTGCTGTTGCACTTCCTCACTGCTGCATTCAATGCACGAAACGAGATCAAGCGACTCGGTAACAGTTTGGACCGTCCAGTTACCTGTGGAGACGATCAAGCGCAATAGCCAGCGATGTGGTTCTTTTTCATGGCGAAAGCCCAGCACCGCCACTTTCGCATGCAGCAAAGCAAAGGGCTTTTTTTGTTCCGACGTGAAGATCAGATGAGCAACCCCTGGAGCGTCCGTCAAGGCGATAGGTGCGTGCGCGGGGTCGAGCATAAGCGCCAATGCCAATTGTCCCTGATGGGCACGCTGTGCGGTGGTTTGCCGGGTGAAACGCTCGGCGGCCTGATCGAGAAAATTGCAATCGGCGGAATAACCACACAACCAACCAAAACTGCCCAAATAGTGATCAGGAGCTTCGAAATGATGCAACAGAGATGGTGTGCTCATCATGATTCTTCACTATGTGGGAGTGGGGCTGCGCTGAGCCATGTATCTAGATCGCCATGCAGGTCAGCGTTCAAAAAGAACAAATTGCTTATACGGCTCGACATGCCTGTGGGCCACTTCAAACGACGCTGATCAACTTCTTCCGGTGGCGTTTCAGACTCAGTACTGTTAACACTAGGAGCGCCATCGAATGCAGGGCCTGGCAAAACAACGGAACCCATCAGGCGCAACACACGTCCATCGCGCTCCACAAGGTGACGAACAATTGCTGCATCAGCTTCAGCACTGCACTCGCGACAGAACTGAAAGGCCGCGGGCTCGCTATGACCCAACGCCTTGTACGTAGAAGCCAGCTGACGCAACTCAGCGAGTGCCACCAGCACCGACTGCGGCAAGGTTGCGGTGCTCAAGTCAAAAGATCGGCCATTTTGTAAGGTCCCGAGATGCGACTCGAGCGCATCGAGTACCCCTAGACTCTGATCACGCAGCGCAAAAAAGGCAGCGCCAGTTCGTAGGTCATGCCAATGCTCATCATCGAGCATGGTTGGGCGGCTATTCCAACTGAGAGCTTGCTCCGGTTGCTGACGCAGCCCTTCAACCCATTGCAGGGCTTTACGCCGGCGTAGCTTGCTGGCATGCGGCTCACTTTCGCCACCGCTGTGTAGCACATCGGTAAGCAGGCATCGTAATGGTTCATCCATAGGCTCAAGTGGTGATAAGGCCTTATAAAAAAAAGCCTTATAACGCCCGGTATGCGCCTCCCGCCTACCTTGGTTCCAGAGGTAAATATGATCGAAGATTTCCCGGCCATAGCCGCCATTGGGTTTATCGCCCAAATCAAATCGGCGTAAGCAATGCTCACTGAGTTGGTACTGGTTAAAACGTGTCGCATCCGACTGCACCAAGCCCAATGCAGGCAGCACCTGCACCGTTGCCATACGCATTGGCTGGGTCACATAAAATCCAGGTTTGGATACCGATTTGAAGGATAAATCGCTGACGCCTCTAAGCTTGGTAGTGCCGCGTAGGCGTGAATCGGTCTGCCATTTATTGCCATCAAGTGCTAGCCAGCAAGCTAAGGCTTCAATTGCATTTGCGGCCTTAATGTTGGCGCTTTTTTGCCCCGTCGCTTGACTTCTACCTGCCAGGGCAATACCTAAGACCGCATACCAAAGCTGTTTCCCGTACCAGACACCTCCAATCCCAGGCACCGCCTGCTCATTAAAAAATCGAACCGTTGCCCCCAAACCTAGAGTGCGAGCACGCCGTGCACTCACCACTGTGTCAGGTCCCAGCAAGCCCCATTTCATTCCATTCATTTCAAGGCCTTATTCGAGGGAGTTCAACATCACAGCCATCTGCTCACGCATATCTATCAGATACGATGGGTTGGCCAACGCAGCCAATTGCTCTCGCGTCTCGTCCATCGATGAGACGGCTCCAAGTCTTTTCAAAAGGTTTTTGCTATTGCCAGTCATGAGCAAATCTCTGTCTATTCAGCTGTATTCGCTAGAGATATCTATTGAGTAAGCGGATCAAGATTGAGTACGTCAGCCAAGTTTTCTGGACTGAGTGGGCAAGCGTCTGCATCCTTGTCAGGGGCGGACGGTGCAATACGCGAAAAGGGTAAATTTTCACCTGACTGTACGCGATGAGCCAGATAGACGCTGACAAAAATGCTCAGAAATGGAAGCCTTCAAATTGATTGACGTGCCCGGACTGGGTTGATTGAAGACCTTCGCGACGGGCCGCAATCGGCTGTGGATTCAACTGGTCGATGCAACAGATTGGCATCATCACTATAGACAGCAGGGTTTGCCATCAACTTGCCGTGTTTCTCTCTGGGCAGTGTCGCGTTTGCCGTGCCCACGTCTAAGCTAGACAACGACTTACATCGCGACTGATATG
The DNA here is from genome assembly GCF_058794995.1 of Pseudomonas sp. GW823-FHT06E10. NCBI lineage: Bacteria > Pseudomonadati > Pseudomonadota > Gammaproteobacteria > Pseudomonadales > Pseudomonadaceae > Pseudomonas > Pseudomonas sp. GW823-FHT06E10. The sequence goes on from NZ_JBXAHJ010000016.1 coordinate 162,395, forward strand.
TCGACTACTAGGAATTGGACCGCTTATGAGCCGACGTGAATCGAATACCATGAGATCGGCTATGGCGCAGCTAGTCGCAATCGCCTTATGGTCGCTTGCATGTGAGAGCGCGTTTGCAATGACCTTTGACGTGGTGACGATGAAAGGCGAACCCGTAATCCGTGGTCGCGGTGAAATTGTTACTGGAGATGCCACTCGCCTCAAAGGTGTTCTGACGCCGAATGCCAAACACTCGTACGGATACTACACATTGATTCTAGAAAGCCCTGGGGGGAGCGTTCAGGCTGCTTTCGAGCTATCCCGGGTCATAGATGCCCACTATGTAAATACCTATGTAGCCCCGGGCGGGAGGTGTATCTCCGCTTGCGCCGCAATTGTTTTCATCGCTGGACGAGAGCATGTAGCCGTTCCTGGGTCCTACCTCGGATTTTATGGCTGCTTTAACGCACAAACCGGAAGTATCGTCACTCTCTGCAACGAAGCGATTGCGGAGCACGCCATAGCTCATGGAACCGCATACGGTGCAGTGATGGCATTTATCGAGAAAATTCCATCCGCCGAAGTTGTCTGGATTAGCAGCCGCGAAGCTGATTGCTGGGGAATTAATCGGTATGACATCAGTCCGGAACCTGTGAACTACTTGCAGTGCGTCAGGGAGGGGTTCCGTCAATGAGTAAGCATGCCGCATTAGGTTGGGCGACAAAATCAATCTAGCGTGACGACTAACCCCTTCAAGGGGACTTTATGAATGGCTGCAATGGGTCGGCTGCCGCCCTTTGTAGCTGGTCGCTATCGAACGAATGTAAGGAGGTAGGAACCTTTAAGCCCCCCTCCCACAACTCAGCAGCGACCTGCGAGCATTGCTACGTCCAGTAATCGACCTGATGCTGCCAGCCGCTCGACAGAAGTCGCAATTCAATCCCGAGCAATCTTGTCATTTGCCAAGGCTTAGGGCAGGGTCGATACCACTGAGATCCCTGCCAAAGGAGTCACCCATGTCAAAGCTCTATCCCAGTATCGATCCCGAGGGGCTGGTCGAGTACTCAGTGGTCTACACCGACCGCTCGCTCAACCACATGTCGCAGTCATTTCAAGGCGTGATGAAGAACATTTCCAAGACCCTGAAACAGGTCTACAACGCCCAGGCTGTTGCGGTGGTCCCGGGCAGCGGCACATTCGGCATGGAAGCGGTGGCACGACAGTTTGCCACCGGCCAGCAATGCCTGGTGATACGCAACGGCTGGTTCAGTTATCGCTGGAGCCAGATCCTTGAGATGGGCAACATCCCGGCGGCCACCACGGTGCTCAAAGCCCGACCGGTCGACACAGGTCGCCAGGCTGCCTACGCTCCGCCCCCTCTGGACGAAGTGCTGGCAGCCATTGCGGCGCAGAAACCGCAGATTGTCTTCGCCCCCCACGTTGAAACCTCATCAGGGATTATCCTGCCCGACGAGTACCTGCGGGCCGTCGGCGACGCGGTGCATGCGGTGGGTGGCCTGTTCGTGCTGGACTGCATCGCCTCAGGCACGATTTGGGTTGATATGCACAAATGCGCAATCGACCTGCTGATCAGCGCACCGCAGAAAGGCTGGAGCGCCTCCCCGTGCTGCGCCCTGGTGATGCTCAGTGCTTTGGCCCTCGAGCGCATCGAACAGACGCAGAGCAGCAGCTTCGCCTGCGACCTGAAAAAGTGGCTTCAGATCATGCAGGCCTACGAACAGGGCGGACATGCCTACCATGCGACCATGCCCAGCGATTCCCTCGCGCGATTCAACGAAGTGATGAAAGAGACGCAAGCCTACGGTTTCGACAAGGTCCGCGGCGAACAACAGGCTCTGGGCGATCGGGTGCGCGCAATGTTGACCGGCAAAGGCATCAAAAGCGTGGCCGCAGCCGGCTTTCAGGCTCCTGGCGTAGTGGTGAGCTACACCGATGATGCCGACATCAAGAGCGGTAAGAAATTTGCCAGCCACGGCCTGCAGATCGCCGCCGGAGTGCCGTTGCAATGCGACGAGCCGGCCGATTTCCAGACCTTTCGCATCGGTCTGTTCGGACTCGAAAAGCTGCACAATATCGAGCGCACGGTCAGCACCCTCGAGAAGGCACTGGACGAGGTGATGGATAACTAAGCGCCCATCTTGGCGACATCAATGTCGCATTTGAACGCTACAGTGATGTTGCCAGAAAGTAGTCAGGCGTATTAGTTGGAGGAGTGGCAATGACAATAATCGATGTGAAATCCCGATTCGAAGCAAAGCTTCTTCGTCCGGCAAAGCCCGGTAATGATACGTCCTGGGCGTTCGCAGTACTGCCAAGAGACGCGAGTGAACCGCTTCCGAGGCGGGGAAGGACGACAGTTGAAGGCACAATCAATGGGCACCATTTCCAGGCAACCCTTGAGCCCGATGGTCAGCTGAGCCATTGGCTGAAGGTAAGTAGCGAGTTACTCGACGCCGCAGGTGTGGCCGTTGGGGATATCGTTACACTCGAGCTTACCCCTGTGAAAAAGGAACCCGAGCCTGACATCCCGGCAGATTTTGAGGAAGCACTGGCAGCCACTCCTGAGGCTCGTAAAGTTTGGAATAATACAACGACCATTGCACGAGTAGACTGGATCCACTGGATTACTTCAGCCAAGCAACTCAAAACGCGCGAAAAGCGAATTGGTGATGCCTGCGATATGCTTGCAACCGGCAAGAAGCAGGTTTGCTGTTTCGACCAGTCCGGCTATTACAGTAAGGCCTTCCGTGCGCCCGAGGCAGAAAACTCTTAAATGGAATGTTCCGTTGAATACGCCTGACGATTTTTGGTTGACTGACTTCCTCAGGGCGTGAAGCGGTCATCCGGCGAATCATGAGGTCGACGCCAAAAGGACTTAGCCGTCGTCAGCCACCGCGCATAACTTGCATCAGCTGTTTCACCGCGATGGCTTCGACGGCACCTTCACTGGCACCCGCTTCAAAAACAGCGCAACAAGCCGATGCGTCGCCGTCGCGGATACGGTAGACAGCAATGACACTGCCTGGCCCGCAGCCTGTGTGCCCGCATAGGGAATGTCCGCCGTCAATCGACCCTTGCATCACACCTAGGCCATAGCCCGGAATGATCCATGGGCGCCCGGGAATCGGGCCGCCCAATGTTCGTGCTGTCTGCATTTCCTGGAGCAAGCCCGTGGAGAGCAGTTCACCGCAGAGGAGTCGATCCAGAAATAGCGCTGCTTGGGAAATTGGGCCGATCAGCAAGCCATGATAGACCCACGCGGGGTCATAATTCGAGGTGCTTCCAAGATGGGTCTTTTGCAAGTCTGCTCGCGTTTTAGCAAAGCGAACGTTCGACAGGCCCAGAGGAGTAAGTGCACGTTGAGTCACCGCATCATCAAGCGTCAGATCAGTTAGCCGTTCAATAAGCCTGCTGATGAGCAAGTAGCCAACATTCGAGTAATGCCAATCGGTTCCGGGATTGCATCGAAGTCGAGCACCGTCAAGGCGTTGCATCATTTCATCTGCCGACCAGGCTGGCTCACTGTTCGTAACAGCGGCGTGGTACTCCGCAAGTTCGCCGTAATCGGCCAGGCCTGCTTCATGCCGCAGTAGCTGGCGTAACGTGAAAGGCTGATCAGAAATCGGGTCGTCCAGTCCGATGAGCCCGTCACGTACCAACGACAGGGCTGTCGCAGCCAGGACTGTTTTCGTAAAACTCCACCAGGGGGCCGTCAGTTCTAACCGGTCAGGCGTTTGTGGCTGACCATTTGATACGAGTGAACTGAGCATTGGCTTCCTTGGAATGTTGAGCGTATCGACAGCTCGACAAGATATCTCATTCACTCTTCTTCGCCAGAGTGAAAAGTCAGCCGTTTGTACTGTCCTGAACGACGGCTCTTGGCCGTTTTGCGCCCTGCGTGAAGAACAGCAACAGATCGTGCCTGGATGTTGGGGGTGGTAAAAAATGGTACTGGTCGCAACGGTCGTTGCAGCAGGAACTTCAGGGTATTGGCCAGGTCAATAGCGGCCCTGTATCGCAAATGCCGAGCAGCGTTGTGGCCTGTTTTACGGCAGTGCCGTTTGAATTCAGTCGAGTCCGCCCCCTGATGCCAACCAAGAGATTTCTGCCGGGCTTCATCCTGGTGTTCTGCGCTGTCCCGTCGCTTTGTTCGGTTGCTGCCGAACGAAGCGCGCCGGCGCAGAGTAACAGCGCATCAACCACCTTGATCGAAACCGCCTCGCGGCAGTATGAAAATGGCCAATTGGACCAGGCCGCCGCTACGCTGGAGCGTGCCCTGCATATCCAGCCGAACAATCCCGCGACGTTGCATTACCTGGGTGTGTTGCGCCTTCAGCAGGGGCAGTACCAGCAGGCTGAAACCCTGGCGGCGCGCTCGAACATACGGGTTGGTCGCAACGTCGAGCTCCGCAACCGCAACTTCCAATTGATCCAGGCGGCGCAGCAGGCCCAGTCTTCGGGTACTCCACCCAACGCAAAAGAGGACTTGGTCGCAGTACAGAAGGGGCTGGAAGAGGAGGCCCAAAGGCGTCGCGAAGCGGAAATGGCCGTTGCTGAGCAATCCACTCCGGACACTGGGAGCGACGCTGGCAACTTGGCTCGCGCAGAGGCAGATCGGGTTCTGGATGCGCCGTCGGTGGGCAGAGCCGGGCCCGAAGGAAAATTACAAATGGCTAATGTCGAGCCAGAGCGGGCGTACGCTGAGGTCGAGATTCCCCGCGGCCATATGCCGCGTCCGGGCAAATGCCGAATCTGGTTTCCTGATCGCCCGGCGGGGCATCAGCCCGCACCCGGCAAATGCAAGAAGCTGCGACATCGGGTTCCCCCGGGGGCCTACCTGGTGCGCGGTTGAGTTTATGCAGACAGCTACCCCAACGACGCCACGCTATTGAGCAAGGTCTTGACCAGTTGCGCCTGGCGCGTGGCGCCAGTCTTGGCGAATACACCGCGCAAGTGAGCGCGCACGGTGTTGCGCGAAACCCCGAGTGCCTCGGCTGTCTCATCGAGGGTCTGGCCGTCCATGACCAGCATGGCCACTTCGGTTTCCGTGCGGGTCAGTTGGAACAGGCTACGCAGCAGGTCACGCGAGGCTTGTGGCGAGTCGGCGGGATCGCGGATGAACACCACCACTGCCGGGCGTTGGGCGCTGTTGTGGGTCTGGTAGTTCATGGCAATCGGGCGCAGCAGCAGGTTCAGCGGCATCTCACCGCTGGGCCGCGACAGGGTCAGGACTTGCAGGTCGTCGAGGCCGCGGGGGCGTTGTTTCAACACGGCCTGGATGGCCTGCTGCAGTGTGCGGTTCTCATGGTTGGCGAAGGCACAGAGCTTGTCGTGCTTGCACTCCAGACCGTCATGGCTGTCGAACAGGCGCTGGGCGGCACGGTTACAGCGCATCATCCGGCCGTTCTCGTCGAGGATGGCCGTGCCCACCATCAGGCGGTCGATGGTTGCCGCGTAGAGCTGGCGTTCGGCATCCAGTTGATCCACCGCCGAGTGCAGGTCCACCGCCTGTTGCAGGTGCGGCAGCAACAGGCGGATCAGGTTGATTTGCGCCGGGGTGAACGCTTCGCTGGCGTGGTCGCGGCAGGCGAACAGTGCGCAGTGCATGCCGGCGGCAGTGCGCATGTTGGCCACCAGCACATCGCGCAGGTCCAGGGGGTGCAGGTAGTTGCGGTAGAAATCATGGGCCAGCCAGGCCTCCGTGCCCAGCACCTGGTCGGCACTGGCCACCTGGTCCGCGGGCCAGTCGAGGAACGGGCAGATCGAATAGAAGTGTTCGCTGTAAGAGGGCTCGCCGGGCAACAGCGCGCCATGCACCGAGGCATTGACGATCAGCCCGGGGCGTTCATGGTCGGGGTTGCGCAGCACCAGGGTGAAGAAGCTGGCGGCGAATCGCTGGCGCAGGGCTTCCAGCAAACTGGCCCAGGGCGTGGGCTCCAGCGTGCCGTGGTAGACCAGCCCGAGCAGGCTGCTGAGCTCGGCAGAGGGGATGTCGATGCTGGCGTGCAGGTCCGGGCAGGTGGAAAAGGGCAGGGTCATGCGCGCCTCTTTGGCTGCGTGTTGTCATGGGCGAGTATCGACCGGGGTCACGGCGGCAAAATCGTCCGTTTGGCCTAGGCACTGACGGGCGCAGCGCATGCCCAAGGGGCAGGCTGCGCCCGGTAGCTCTTACAGCGCCAGCAGGGCTTCGACTATGCGTTCGGCGGCGGCCTCGGCAGACTCGTGCCGGGTGTCGATATGGATATCCGGCGCCACTGGCGGCTGGTAGGGCGAGTCGATGCCGGTGAAGTTCTTCAGCTCACCGCGCCGGGCTTTGAGGTACAGGCCCTTGGGGTCGCGCTGCTCGGCCAGGGCCAGCGGCGCATCGATGAAGATCTCGAGGAAGTTGCCGTCACCGGCCAGGCTGCGGGCCATGTCACGCTCGGCCCGGAACGGCGAGATGAACGAGACCAGGGTGATCAGTCCGGCATCAAGCATCAGCCTGGCCACCTCCGCGACCCGGCGGATGTTTTCCACCCGGTCGGCTTCGGTAAAGCCCAGGTCGCGGTTCAGGCCGTGGCGCACGTTGTCGCCGTCGAGCAGATAGGTGTGCCGGCCCAGGGCATGCAGCTTGCGCTCGACCAGGTTGGCGATGGTCGATTTACCCGCGCCGGACAAACCGGTAAACCACAGCACCCGTGGCGACTGGCCCTTGAGCGCGGCGTGGGCCTCGCGGTTGACGTCGATGGCCTGCCAGTGCACGTTCTGCGCACGACGCAAGGCGAAGTGCAGCATACCGGCACCGACCGTGCGATTGCTCAGGCGGTCGATAACGATAAAGCCCCCGGTATCGCGGTTGTCGGCATAAGCATCGAAGGCGATCGGCCGGTCCAGGTGCAGGTTGCATACGCCAATGCCGTTCAGCTCCAGGGTCTTGGCCGCCAGGTGCTCGAGGCTATTCACATCGACCCGGTGCTTGAGGTTGGCGCAGCTCATGCCGACGGTGCGGCAACCGATCTTCATCAGGTACGGGCGCCCCGGCAGCAGGGGCTGTTCGTCCATCCATACCAGGGTCGCTTCGAACTGGTCGGCCACCGCCGGCGGGGTGTCGGCCAGGGCGATCAGGTCGCCGCGGCTGATATCGATCTCGTCCTTGAGGGTCAGGGTCACGGCCTGGCCGCACAGGGCTTGCTGCTGCTCCCCGGCGCTGCCAAGGATGCCGCTGATCTCGCTCTGCTGGCCCGAGGGCAGCACGCGGATGCGCTCGCCGACGCGCACGCTGCCGGCCACGACGTTGCCGCAATAGCCACGAAAATCCAGGTTCGGCCGGTTCACCCACTGCACCGGCAGACGGAACGCCGCCTGGCTCTGCCGGTCCTGCTCCAGCGGTACGTCTTCAAGGTAGGCAAGCAGGCTCGGGCCCTGGTACCAGGGCGTGTTGGGGCTGGCCTGGAGCATGTTGTCGCCGCGCAGCGCCGACAGCGGGATGCACTGGATATCCTGCAGGCCGATCTGCGCGGCGAAGGCGCGATACTCGGCTTCGATACGCTCGAACAGCGCCTGGGAGTAGTCCACCAGGTCGAGCTTGTTGATCGCCACCACCACCTTGCGGATGCCCAGCAGCGACACCAGGTAACTGTGCCGGCGGGTCTGGGTCAACAAGCCCTGGCGGGCGTCGATGAGGATCACCGCCAGGTCGGCGGTGGACGCGCCGGTGACCATGTTGCGGGTGTACTGTTCGTGGCCGGGGGTGTCGGCGACGATGAACTTGCGCTTGTCGGTGGCAAAGAAGCGATAAGCCACATCGATGGTGATGCCTTGCTCGCGCTCGGCGCTCAGGCCGTCGACCAGCAGGGCGAAATCCAGTTCGTCACCCTGGGTGCCGAGCTTTTTCGAGTCGGCTTCGAGCTGGCCAAGCTGGTCCTCGAACAACACCTTGGATTCATACAGCAGTCGGCCGATCAGGGTGCTCTTGCCGTCGTCGACACTGCCACAGGTGATGAAGCGCAGCAGTTGCTTGTTCTGCTGTTGTTGCAGGTAGGGCGTCAGGTCGCCATTGCGTGCGTCGGTGATTGCGTTCATCAGAAATACCCCTCTTGTTTTTTCTTCTCCATGGAGCCCGCCGAGTCGCTGTCGATCAGGCGGCCCTGGCGTTCCGAGGTGCGGCTGACCAGCATTTCGCCGATGATCGCCGGCAGGTTGTCGGCGTCACTGTCGATGGCGCCGGTCAACGGGTAGCAGCCCAGGGTGCGGAAGCGCACCTTGCGCAGTTCCGGGGTTTCTCCCGGCAGCAGCGGCAGGCGATCGTCGTCGACCATGATCAGCGTGTCGTCACGGCGTACCACCGGGCGCTCCTTGGCGAAGTACAAGGGCACGATGGGGATCTGTTCCAGGTAGATGTATTGCCAGATATCCAGCTCGGTCCAGTTCGACAGCGGGAACACCCGCAGGCTTTCACCCTTGCGCTTGCGTGTGTTGTACAGGTGCCAGAGCTCCGGGCGCTGCTGCTTGGGGTCCCAGCGGTGCTGCTCGGAGCGCAGCGAAAACACCCGCTCCTTGGCCCGCGACTTTTCCTCGTCGCGCCGGGCGCCGCCGAACGCGGCATCGAAACCGTAGTGGTCCAGGGCCTGCTTCAGGCCCTGGGTCTTCCACACATCGGTGTGCAAGGCCGAGCCGTGGATGAAAGGGTCGATGGCCTTTTCCACGCCTTCGGGGTTGATGTGCACCAGCAGTTCCAGGCCCAGGCGTTCGGCGGTCTGGTCGCGAAAGGCGATCATTTCGCGAAACTTCCAGGTGGTGTCCACGTGCAGCAGGGGGAAGGGCGGCTTGCCCGGGGCGAAGGCTTTCATCGCCAGGTGCAGCATGACCGCGCTGTCCTTGCCGATGGAGTAGAGCATCACCGGGTTTTCACACTCGGCCACCACTTCACGGATGATCTGGATGCTTTCCGCTTCCAGCCATTGCAGATGAGTCAACATCGAATACCTCCTCGAGTTCTGCCGGGATTGGCGCCGGCTGAACACCACGGTAGGTAAAGCACCGCCGGCACTTCTTCGTCTGCTTGGACGAAGAGGCGCCGGCAGCTGCAGGTCACGCGACGGACGCGTACAGCGTCTCGACACGGATCTTGAGGGCGTGGGCAACGGCATCGAACCCTTGTTTGACCCAAGCGCCATGATCGGTCATGACCTGGTCGGCGGTGGCGCCGAGGAACTGGTCGGTGGTGTGGTAGCGGCAACTGGCCGCGCCGGTGGGCTCGATGTGCTGCTCGCGACGGGCAGCGTCGGGATTGTCGGCGTTGGCATACATCTCCCAGGCGAGTAACCGGTGGGGTTCGAAGTCAGCCAGGTACTCGATCACGTGCAGCAGTTCACCAGGTCGTCCCGGATCGGGCAGAAACAGATTGACCGGTTCGCCCAGTCGCAAGCTGGACTCGACCTTGACGGTGTAGGGGTTCCACTGCGGATAACGCACCAGGTCGATCAGTACCGACCAGACAAATTCGGCCGGTGCGGCGATGTCCACGGTCACTGAACGGACCAGATTTTTCTCTGCGGTCATGGGTAACTCCTCTGAGGATGACTGCGCGCCACGAACTGCGGCGGGAAGTAAGCCATGGGCTCAGGCGCGATCCTCGCCGCTCACGGCGCACGGCTCCTCGTCCGTGCGGACTAACAGGCGATTTAGTCCGCTTGGACGAAGAATCGGCAAGGGGGTGCTCCCTAAGGTCACTGGCAGCGGCGGACTTTCCGCCAACAGAGGAGACCGACATGGTTACAGACAGGATCGATCAGGAGGTGCTCAGCGGCGAAAGCTGGAACCTCTTCTGCGAGCAACTGCGGCGCAGCGGCGAGCAAATATTGCGCGCCGAGGCTCCGGCCGATGTGCAGACCCGCGCCGAAGGATTTCGCTATCTCACGCGCTTGCTGCGCATTGCACTGGAAATGCACCTGGAATTTGCCGATCCGGACTTCCCGGGCTTCATCACTCCCTCCCATGAAACCGCGAAAATTGGCGCCGACAACCCCGATAATCTGTATAGCTATGCGCGTCTCAACGGCGCGCACGAGTATCGGGTCAGCGGCCAGCGCGGCAGTGTTGCCTACCTCAGTTTCGGTTCCCAGAAGGGGGGCTACGAGACGGATGGCAAGATGATCCAGACCGGTTTTCTCGATGCAGGCATGTTGCAGTCGGATGCCGAAGGCAACTTCGAAATCATCCTCAGCCAGCATCCACCCGGCATCGGTAACTGGCTGCGGCTCGAACCGCAGAGCAATGCCTTGATTGTCCGCCAAACCTTTCTGGACCGTAGCAGCGAGCAGCCGGCGCAACTGCGCATTGAACGCCTCAATGCCCGCCAGACACCCGAACCGCTGAATGCGCCGCGCTTGCAACAAAGCCTGCAGCGGGTGGGAAGTTTCGTCGAGAACACCGCGCGGTTATTCGCCGACTGGGCTCAGGGGTATCAGAAGCACACCAATCAACTGCCCGCCGCCGACCAGGCACTGTGCCAGTCGGTGGGGGGCGACCCGAACATTTTCTATTACCACTCCTACTGGGCTCTGGCTGATGACGAGGCATTGCTGATCGAGGTCGATCAGGTGCCCGACTGCGATTTCTGGAATGTGCAGATCAACAACTACTGGATGGAGTCGCTCGACTACCGCTATCACCGCATCTGTCTGAACAAACAGTCGGCGCGACTGGAGGCGGATGGCCGCTTGCGCATGATCCTCTGCGGTGTTGACCCCGGTCTGGCGAACTGGCTGGAAACTGCCGGCCATCCCCATGGCACCCTCTGCCTGCGATGGGTGGGAGCAAAGCAGCCGGTGCAGCCAACGACTCGCGTGGTCAAACTCAATGATCTGAAGGAGCTTGTGCGATGAGTGCCAATGACTTCGCCCTGGATAGCTTGCTGGCTGAAGCTTGCGCACGTGCGGGCGGCCTCGACGATTTCGGCCCCGGCGATTTTCGCCAGGGCCTGGTGGTGCTGGCTGACGCCCTGGAAAAAGAAGCGCGGCTATCCGTGTCGGGGCGCGGACTGTTGCGTGAGAAACTGTTGGCGCAACTGGTCAACCGTCTGATCATCGAGGATCACTGTCGGCGTTACCCACAAATCCTCGAGCTGGAAATCAACGACCCACTGGTGATCGTCGGCCTGCCACGCACCGGCACCACGCTGCTGCAACGCACCCTGGCGGTGGACCCGCAGTTCAGCAAGGCGCAGTGGTGGGAAACCCGCTACCCGGCGCCTCTCGACGGGGAGACCGTGGAGCAGCCGTTGCAGCGCCTCGGCCGGGCGCGCGCCGAAGTCGCGGCGATGGTCGAGTTCCTTCCGCAACTGCTGGCCATTCACCCACTGGACGCCGAGCAGCCCGACGAAGAGTTCATGCTGATGGAGCACTCGTTCCTCTGCGCCATGGACTCCTACGTCAACGTCCCCAGCTACACCGCCTGGCTCGACCGTCAGGACCAGACCCAGGTCTACCGTTACCTCAAGCGCTCCCTGCAGTTCCTGCAATGGCAGCAGGCGCGCCGTGGCATCGCCCCCGGCCGGCGCTGGTTGCTCAAGAGCCCGCAGCACCTGCATACCCTGGAGCTGTTGTTCGAAGTGTTCCCCGGTGCGCAGGTGGTGCTCACCCATCGCGAACCGGCCAGGACCATTCCCTCGCTGGCCAGCTTCATCCATACCCTGTGGCAGTTGTACAGCGACCAGGCCGATGCCCAAGCCGTCGGCGAACAGTGGAACCGGCGCATGGCGCGGGCCTTGCGCCATGCCATGGCGGTGCGCGAGGGCATGCCGGCCGGGCGCTTTCTCGATGTGCAGTTCGAAGACACCCTGGCCGCGCCTCAGACCGTGGTCGAGCGCATCTATCGCTTCGCCGGCCTTGAATGCACGGCAAAGGTTCAGGCAGAGATGGGCCAATGGTTGTCCGTCAATGGCCGGGAAAAACGCGCTGCCCATCACTACAGCCCTGACCAGTACGGCCTCAGCGATGCGCTGCTGCAGCGTGACTACGCCGAGTACCGCGCCCGGCATCTGAGCGCCTGAGCCTGCCCCATAACAATAAGAGGATTCATCCCATGCTGCTTAAAGACAAAGTCGTGATGGTCTCGGGCGTCGGCCCCGGGCTGGGTATCAAACTGGCCCTGGAGGCCGCGCGCGAAGGGGCGCGGGCCGTGGCCATCGGCGCCCGCGACAAGGGCCGACTGCTTGAGGCGCAACAGCGCATCAAGGCGGTCGCCGGGCATTGCGAAGTGCTGTGCGTGGCCACCGATATCACCGATGTGCAGGCCTGCAATCGTTTCGCCGAAGCCACCCTCGAGCAATTCGGCCGTATCGATGCGCTGATCAACAGCGCCTTTTCCCATGGTGGTTTCCAGGCGGTGGACGAGGCGGACAACGACCCGCTGCGCGAGGCCCTGGAGGTCAACCTGCTGGGCTCGCTGAACATGAGCCGCGCGGTGCTGGCGCCAATGCACGCGCAGGGCGCGGGGGCGATCGTCATGATCAACACCCTGGGTGTGCGCAAACCGTATCAGGGTGGGGCGGCCTATGCCGCGTCGAAAAGCGCCCTGACAGCCAGCGTGCGCTACCTGGCCAGCGAGCAGGCGGCCCACGGTTTGCGGGTCAACGCTCTGGCCTGTGGCTGGATGTGGGGCGAGCCGGTGCAGGCACTGGTACGCCAGAGCGCTGCCGCCCGGGGTGTCAGCGAAGAGCAGGTGCGCGCCGAGTTCAGTGCCGGCATCCCTGGCGGGCGCATGCGCAGCGACGAGGAGTGCGCCCGCGCTGCGTTGTTTCTGGCATCGGACTACGCGAGTGCGATCAATGGTGCGCAACTCGATGCCAACGGCGGCGAAGTCATGTACTGAGGAGCAGGGCAGATGAACACAATCGATCACTGCGCTTTCAACGGCGATGCCGACGGTCTGTGCGCCCTGCAGCAGTTGCGCCTGGCTGGCGAACTGGATCCGCAGGTGCGCCTGGTCAGCGGGGTCAAGCGCGACATCGAGTTGTTGCGCCGGGTCCAGGCCGGGCCCGGCGAGCGGGTCACCGTGCTGGACGTGGCCCACGAGCAGAACCGCGAGGCCACCCGGCGCCTGCTCGACGCCGGCGCCCGGGTACGTTACTTCGACCACCACTTTGCCGGCGAACTGCCGCGGCATCCGGCATTCGAGTCCTTCATCGACACGGCCGCCCAGGTGTGTACCAGCCTGCTGGTCAACACCTACCTGGACGGGCGTCATCACCGCTGGGCGGTGGCCGCCGCCTTTGGTGACGGCCTGGCCGGCCCGGCCCGGGTGCTGGCGACGCAGCATGGCCTGGCCAGCAACGAGGTGCAGGCCCTGGAGGAACTGGGCCTGCTGCTCAACTACAACGCCTATGGCGACAGCCTGTCGGACCTGCACTTCGAGCCGCTGGCGTTGGCCGCCGAGCTGCTGCCTTACCACGACCCGCTGGACTTCATCCGCCACAGCACAAGCTTCACCACCCTGCGCACCGGCCACGCCGCCGACATGGCTGCAGCCGCAGGCCTTGAACCCTGGCACGAGGGCCGTGGCGCGCAGCTGTACCGCCTGCCCGCGCAACCCTGGGCGCGGCGGGTCAGTGGTGTGCTGGCCAACCAGCTGGCGGCCGGTGCGCCACGCAAGGCGATCGGCTTGCTCAGCGCCAGGGCGGATGGCGACTGGGCGTTCAGCCTGCGGGTACCGGAAGAGGCCGGGCTGGCGGCGGATGCCTTCTGCCGGCAGTTTCCAACGGGGGGCGGGCGCAAGCGTGCTGCCGGGATCAACCATCTGGCCGAAGCGCAATTGAAGGAAGTCGCCGCACGCCTGCTCGATTGCTATCGCTGAGCAAAGGGCAACGCCCGGACCGGATCTGTCGGGGTGTTGCTTGCCACCAAGAGTCAGCGGTTCAAGCACCTGAACCGCTTGATCCAATATAGCTTGAACGCAGTCTTATATTCCATAAAGCTAGTACAAACTATTTTTATAGTGCGTTTTAATCTATTCAGTATTTTGAATCGATTGGAGCACTTGTCTGTGAAAACTAAGGCGCTTTTACCGTTTGGCTTGGCATTACTGGCTACCTGCTCGACGGCTTTGGCGGGCGCAACTCTGGATCGCGTAACCAGGAGCGGGGAGCTGACCGGCGTTCTGATGGAAAGCTATCCGCCATTCTCCTTTCTCAATGAACAGAACCAACTGGACGGGTTTGACGTCGATGTCGCCAAGGCCGTTGCGCAACGGCTAGGGGTGAAGCTGAAGCTGCAGACACCGTCTTGGGATGTCATCGCTGCCGGCCGCTGGAACGGACGATATGACATCTGCGTCTGCTCGATGACCCCGAGCAAGGCACGGGCCGAAGTGTTCGACTTTCCGGTGGAGTATTACCAGTCACCGGCCGTGATCGTGGTCAATGCCAAAGACAAGGACAAGGACATTGTCACGGGAAAGGATCTGTCAGGTAAAAAAGTCGGCGTGATCAGTGCGTCGACCTATGAAGCCTATTTGAACAAGGATCTGGTGATTGAGGGCGCCGAGGACAAGCCGTTGAGCTATCCATTCGAAAGCGTCCAGATCGCGCCATACGACAACGAAACGGTAGCTTTCCAGGACCTGGCCTTGGGTACGGGCGTGCGCCTGGATGCCATGGTCACCAACCTCATCACTGCTCGCGAACGCATCGCCCAGGATCCTCGCTTTAAAATTGCCGGCGACACGCTGTATGCAGAGCCCAACGTGGTAGCGATCGAAAAGGGTGATCCGCAATGGAATGCCAAAGTCACTGAGGTCGTGACCCAGCTCAAGGCCGACGGCACATTAAGCAAGATTTCACAGAAGTGGATCGGTGCCGATATCAGCCAATGACAGCCCTCAATCCACACCCGGCCAAGACGGCTGTCGCCCCCGAAACCGAGACGCATCGTTTCAGCCCGCTACCTGGTTTTCGCACTCGCCTGTATTTGACCTGGGCAGTGCTGTTTGGCCTGTGCGTCATGTTTTTCATGAGCTTCGATCTGAAGTTCTCGATCATTGTGCAGAAGCTGCCCAATCTGGTCGGCCTGCATTTGGGGCCTGACGGTTTCTTGCAAGGCGCCGCGCTGACACTGTTCCTGTGCTTGTGTTCGATCTGGCTTTCGTTGCTCCTTGGCTTCGTGACGGCACTGGCGCGCCTGTCTCGCAGTGCAGTGGCCTTCGGCGTTGCCAGTTTCTATGCGTCTTTTTTTCGCGGTACTCCACTGTTGATCCAGATCCTGCTGATCTACCTGGGGCTGCCGCAGTTGGGTGTCGTGCCGGGCGCCATCAGCGCGGGAATCATTGCGCTGTCGCTCAATTACGGTGCCTACCTCAGCGAGATTTTTCGTGCCGGCATCATGGCTGTAGCACCCGGACAGCGCGAAGCGGCGATGGCTCTGGGACTGGGGCCGGCGGCAACGTTCCTGCACATCGTCCTGCCGCAAGCCATGCGCACGATCATTCCCCCGACAACCAGTCAGTTCATTTCAATGCTCAAGGACTCATCGTTGATATCGGTGATGGGGGTCTGGGAAGTGATGTTCCTGGCGCAGTCGTACGGTCGCTCGTCTTACCGCTACATCGAAATGCTCACCACCGCAGCCGTTATCTATTGGCTCCTGTCCATTGGACTGGAGTTGATACAGAACCGTCTTGAACGCCACTACGGCAAAGGTTTCAAGCATCAGCGCTGACCCGTCCGTTTAATGACTTTTTACAGGTACTACGATGTCCGATCCAAAACCTCTGTTGTTTGCGTTATACGAGCAAGCCAGCGTTGGCTGTGGCGGCGCGCCGAGCCTCTGGACGCACCCGGCTGACGAGCGACTGACCATCAACTCGCTGGGCTACTGGTCGAACCTGGCACGCATCGCCGACCAGGCTCATCTCGACATGCTGTTTTTTGGTGATGTGCTGGGTTTCTACGATGTGTTTGGCGGTAATGCCGACGCGGCCATGAAGTGGGCGGTGGAAGCACCGGCCAACGACCCGTTGATGATCATCCCGGCATTGGCCGCCGTGACGGAGAACCTCGCCTTCGGCGTCACTGTCACCACCAGTTACGAACATCCTTTCACCCACGCCCGGCGCTTCAGCACGCTGGACCACCTGACCAATGGCCGGGTCGGCTGGAACATCGTCACCTCCTACCTGACCAGCGCCGCTCGCAACTTCGGCCTGGAGCAGATGATCAAGCACGATGATCGCTATGAACGCGCAGATGAATTTCTCGATGTGGTCTACAAACTCTGGGAAGGCAGCTGGGCAAACGATGCCGTGGTTGCCGACAAGTCTCGCCAGGTCTATGCCAAGGGCGATCGCGTGCGACCGATCAATCATGTTGGCGAGCATTACCGGGTGGCCGGGCCGCATTTGACATCCCCGTCACCGCAACGCACACCCTTGCTGATCCAGGCCGGTTGGTCAGGCCGCGGCCGCGAGTTTGCAGCCAAGCACGCCGAACTGATTTTCATCGCCAAGTCCAACCCGCTGGAGATTCGCCAGGGATTGGAAGATATATGGACGCAGGCCAGGGCATGGGGGCGTCACGCCGGGGATGTCAAATCACTGACGGTACTTCGCATCGTCACGGCCAGGACCGAGATCGAAGCCCAACGCAAATATGACGAACTGCAAAGCAACTATCACTTGCAGGCGCAACTGGTGAGCTATGCCGGTGATACCGGTATCGACATCAGCCGCTACGCGGACAGCGACGCGTTGTCCACTCACACCGAAGGCATGACTTCCTATGTGATGCGTCCTGATGGCAGTGGCAAGCCCTTGACCGCCGGCGATGTCAAACAGCGCTTTGCCAATGTCACCCGGGGCAGTGATCTGATTCTGGTGGGAACACCGCAACAAGTGGCCGATCGAATCGAAGAGCACGCCCGTATTTCCGGCACCAGCGGCTACATGCTCAACCCGCTGATCAGCCCGGGCAGCCTTGAGGACTTCGTTGAACTGATCATTCCTGAACTGCAAAAACGCGGCTTGTATCGTACCCAGCCACAGAGCGGTACTTTCCGTTCGCGGTTACGGGACGATGGCGCCAGCCATTTACCGGACTCTGCTTACGGCGCCTCATTCCGCTTTGATAAAGGTTTTTAGGACGGGACAGTCCTGAAAAAAAAGCGGCTCTCCAGAGGCTAATGCCAGTCAGTCAATCCCGGGACACTGTGGGAGCGAGCTTGCTCGCGAAGAGGCCGGCACATCCAACAGAGATACTGGCTGACCCACCGCTATCGCGAGCAAGCCCGCTCCCACAGTTTTGACTTTCGGTGAACGCCAATCCAGCGGCTGGTCACAATCCCTGTGGGAGCGGGCTTGCCCGCGAAGAGGCCGGCACATTCAACAGCGATATTGGCTGACCCACCGCTATCGCGAGCAAGCTCGCTCCCACAGTTTTGATCTTCAGTGAATGCCAATACTGCGGTTGCTCACAATCTCTGTGGGCGCGGGCTTGCCCGCGAAGAGGCCAGCACATCCAACAAAGATATTGGCTGACCCACCGCTATCGCGAGCAAGCTCGCTCCCACAGTTTTGAACTTCAGTGAACGCTAATCCAACGACCGGCCACCATCCCTGTGGGAGCGGGCTTGCCCGCGAAGAGGCCGGCACATCCAACAAAGATATTGGCTGACCCACCGCTATCGCGAGCAAGCTCGCTTCCGCAGTTTTGATCTTCAGTGAATGCTAATCCTGCGGTTGGCCACCATCCCTGTGGGAGCGGGCTTGAACTGGTCAAGTAATCCCGGACACCGGTTACGGTGTTTATGCCGCTTTTTGCTCCATGGCTATTGGCGACA
>NZ_JBXAHJ010000017.1:0-82580 GCF_058794995.1 Pseudomonas sp. GW823-FHT06E10
ATCTGTCGCCAATAGCCATGGAGCAAAAAGCGGCATAAACACCGTAACCGGTGTCCGGGATTACTTGACCAGTTCAGGCTCGCTCCTACAGGGGGGCTTCGGTGAGTTCAGGAAGGGGGCTGTTCATTGCAATGCCTTGCTTAGCGGCAATCGCACCATGTTCCGGGCTTTCAGCGAACCGAAATACAACCAGGCCCCATACTCGCGCACGGTGGTGATGGGGGAGTAATTGTCGCTGCTGCCGTCCTGCAGGTTGGCGATCACTTTGCCATCAAGGTCCAGGCCCAGGGCAAATCCGTGTTTTTCCACGGGCTTGGGCAAGACGGTCATGGCCCGCACGATCATCTTGCGCACGAACGGATGCGCCGCCGTGGCATCGAGCAAGGGGTTTCGGGGGGCATACAGCGCCACCCAGAACCGGTCGTGGCCATTGAACGACAGGTTGTCCGGCAGCCCTGGCAGGTTGTCGATAAACAGGTCGTGGGTGCCGGCCTTCGGACCGCTGAGCCAATAACGAGTGATGCGGTAGGCGCCGGTTTCATTGACCAGTACATAGGCATCGTCCGGTCCCAGGGTCACGCCGTTGGCAAACTCCAGCTTATCCAGCACAACCGAGGTTTTGCCGGTCTGGAAGTCGTAGCGCAGCAGTCGACCGTCGCCGCCGTGTTCGATCACGGCCTCACCGTCGTGGCCATAGCCGAAGCGGCTCGAAGCATCGCTGAAATAAGCGTAGTGACCGGGTTTGTCGATGGCCACGTCGTCGGTAAAACCGAAGGGAACGCCGTCGGCCTCTGTGGTCAAGGCCACCAGGCGTCCCTGGGCGTCGAGGGACAACAAGCCTTTGACGGCATCGGCGATCACCAGCAGGCCATTGGGATGCCGGGCCAGGCCCAGTGGCCGGCCACCGGTATCGGTCAGGATACTGGTGGTCTTGCCGTCCAGGCTCGTACGGATCAGGCGCCCGTCGTGCAGGCCGGTGATGAGCGTGTCGTTTTCCAGCAACAAGGCTTCCGGCCCGTCGATATTGGCGGCGCCGACGCGCTCCACCTCTTTGAGCCGCTGATTGTCGGCGTAGATTCCGCTGGTGAGGGACGGCGCGGCTTGTGGTGTCCAGGCCACCGGCCGCACCTTGGTGGGCATCAGCAGCAGGAAGGCGCCGATGACGACGATGACCAGCAACAGACATTTGAAGGTTCTGCTCACACGCCGACTCCTGTCGCGGCCAGATACTTCTGTGCCATGTCGCGCAATGCCAGCATCGACGCCGCCGATTCCCGGTCTATGCGCCGCTTGAGCAACAAGCGGTTGGCAATGCGCATTGCCAGGCCGCTGAACTGATATTCCAGGGTGCGGACGAAACGTGTGTCTTCGCCTGTGGCATCGCATTCATAGGTCACCACCAGCGACAGGCCGTGGTCACCCCGGGCCTCGGCGCTCCAGCGCCGCCCGGGCAGGTACTCCGCCACCTCCCAGCGCAAGTGCCCGTCGCGCCCGCCGGCACGGATGTCTTCCTCGAAACGTGCGCCGGCATGCAGCGGGCCTTTTGGCCCGTCGATGCGCAGCGACGACGGATGCCATTGCGGCCAAAGGGTCACGGTGCTGGCGTAGGCAAGTACCTGGATCGGGTTTCCGGCAATGACAACCTGATGCTGCATGCGGGTCATGGGGGTTCTCGTCGGGTTGAGCGGCTCAGGTTCCGGCTCCCAATAGAGGGTGCCGAACAGGTAGTCCATCAGCGGGAAAACGATGTTGAAATTACGCGCCTGCATCAGTTCACGGCGGTGGTGCAGTTCGTGCAGCCGGCGCATCTGGCGGATCCACGGCAGCCGTGTGAGCGGGTTGCGCGACGGCAGATGCTCGCAGGCATGAAACACTTCATAAGTCAGGTAGCCGAGGACAAGAAGGCCGCCGACCAATCCGGCGACGTTGGTATTGATGTGCTTGAGCAGCCACCAGAGGGGCAGGGCGACGGCGAGGGTGTGCAGCACGATCAGCCACGCCGGAAACAGAATCACCCGCCAGTCGCGGGCGCTGTCGTAGGTCATGTGGCCGGGGGTGAAAAAGCTGTGGTGGTCGCCTGCGTGACGGGCGTAAAACAGCCGGGCGAAGCTCTTTTTATGATGCCCCAGGTGGCGATGCACCATGTACACACCGAGGTTGAACAACAGCAGCGTGACGGGCACCGCCAGCCATTCCGCTGGCCGCACCTGATGTACGTTGCTCCAGAAGACGCTGATCGCCAGTGCCCCGAACACCAGGACAAACGTGCCATGCAGCCAGGGGTTGTAGAGCGGATGAATGTCGGCGCGGTAACGGCCGCGGAATCCTTCGGTGGTCTGCCTCACTGCAATCACCTGTCGTTTTTGTTATCTCTTTCAGATTAGCCGATCCCGGTGATTTGACGGACCGAACCTTAAGGACACAACGGCCATGATCCGGTGCAAACCGGTCTCAGGTCAGTGGATCCCATCGCTGCGACCAGTCTTCGTCGGAGTCGATGACTTTGCGCAGCAGGTCGAAGGCGTGTTGCAGCGTCGGCGAGTCACGATCGCGCGAGTAGACCAGATAGGTCGGATAGTTGAATTCCGGCGCCTTGGGCACCCGTTCCAGGGCGCCGCTTTGCAGATAACTCTGCACGACGCGGGTGCGGAAGTAGCCACTGCCGCCGTTTTCGAGAAGATACTGCAAGCCCAGCGGGCCCAGATTGAAACTCAGCGCAGCCTTGGCCTTCTCCGGCAACGCGGCGTCGTGCTGGCGTCGAAAATCAGCGCCCCAATCGATGTACACATAAGGATCGGGCTTGTCGGCCAGGCGCACGAGAATCAGTTTTTCTTCGAGAATCTGCTCGACCTGCAGGCGCGGCCAATATTCGGGCTGATACACCAGCGCGGCATCCAGAACGCCCAACTCCAGTTGGCGCAGCAGGTTTTCGCCGTCGCGGATTTCCATGCGCAGGGCATGGCTGGGGATGTTCTTGCGAATTTCACCGGCCCAGCCGAGCATCAACGGGTTGCACAGACTCACCTCGCCACCGATGTGCAGCACATCGCGATAACCTTCGGGCAACGGCAAATCACGCCGCGCGGCTTCCCAGGTTTGCACCAGCTGATTGGCGTACACCACGAACGCTTCGCCATTGGGCGTCAGACGGGCGCCGGCACGATTGCGCACGAACAGGGTGCTGCCCAGTTGGCTCTCGAGTTTTTGCACCCGTGCGGTGATCGCGGTCTGGGTGACATGGAGTTTCTCGGCAGCCGCGGCCAGGCTGCCATGGCGAACGATTTCGAGGAAGGTGCGGGCGAGGTCGATGTCCATGGGGTGGCCGGTGGTGTAAGTGCCCGCATTGTAAGAGCACCACCTGACCTGTGGCGAGGGGGCTTGCCCCCGTTGGGGCGCGAAGCGGCCCTTGACGTCCTTCCGACAAGTCGAAATCTCTGGTTGTGCAACTGCTTCGCAGTCGAACGGGGGCGAGCCCCCTCGCCACAGGACCAGCGAAAACGACGAATCCCGCCACTAAGGGCGGGATTCGTTTGCAGCAGGCACGCTCCCGAAGTTCGGGAACCAGGTGCTTACGACGGGAACAGCTCGGACAGTTTCATCGCCAGCATCATGTCGCCTTCAGCGCGCAGTTTGCCGCCCATGAACGCTTGCATGCCGTCAGTCGAACCGTCGACGATGCCTTGCAGGGTTTCGCCGTCCATCACCAGGGTCACCTGGGCGTCCGGGTTCTCGCCTTCCTGCAGCTCGCAGGTGCTGTCCTTGACGATCAGCGAGAAGTTCTTGGTGTCGTCGATGCGGAAACCGAAGACCAGGTCCAGACCGGCGGCAGCGGCTGGGTTGAACTTGGCTTTCATTGCTTGTACGGCATCAGCTACGGAGGTCATGGTTCGATCCTTTCTTGGGTAATAAGAGCTGGGTGATTACAGCCAGGGTCACAATAATCCGGACTCAGCGAAACGTGATGAGTTCCGGGGCCGTCAACAGTTGCAGGTGCACATGACTGTTGAAGGAAGCCAGGGACACCTCGCGACCACGAAACTTAAGCTGGTTGAGCGAGGTGTTGACGATTTGCCAGTTCAATTCAAAGGCCTGCCGGGCAGGCATTTGCGTAATCAGGTGGAGCAGGGCGGTGATGGTGCCGCCGGACGTGAACACGGCGATTTTCTGGGTGTTGTCGGCCTGGTCGAGAATGCGATGCAGACCGGCCCTCACCCGTTCGACAAACCCCAGCCAGCTCTCCAGGCCCGGTGTGTCGTAGGTGCCGGCCAACCAGCGCTCGATGATCAGGGCGAAGATACGCTGGAACTCACCACGGTTTTGCGCGGCGTTGCGCAGGATGTCCAGGGCCTCGGGTTCGTCCGGCAGCATGGCCGGCAACAGCGCGCGGATCACTGCATCGGCGTCGAACTCATTGAAGGCGGAGTCGGTTTCCAGCACCGGCACCGGCAGGCCTGCCGCGGCGAATTGTTCCAGCGCGCTGTTGGCCGTGTGCTGCTGGCGGCGCAGATCCCCCGCCAGGCAGCGGTCGAAGCTGATCCCGAGTTCGGCCAAGTGCCGACCCAGGATTTCAGCCTGACGAATACCGGTCGGCGACAGCACGTCGTAGTCGTCTGCACCGAAGGAGGCCTGGCCATGTCGAATCAAATAGATACTGCCCACGTCCGCGTCTTCCCGGTACGTTGAAGGTTTGGCGAGGTTATGAGGATGGCGGTGTGCTGTCAATGAAAAAACATACGCTTGTTTGAAATGCCCGTTACAGGCCTGTTACCAGAGCTTTCACGGCTGGTAGCAAGGTCGGTGCATGGGTATGCTGGAGGTATCCCGCGCGCGTTCAAGTCGCGCATCGTTTGAGGAGTCCCTGTGGAGTTTTTTTCCGAGTACGCCATTTTTCTGGCCAAGACCGTGACCCTGGTGATCGCCATTCTGGTGGTCCTGGCCAGTTTTGCGGCCTTGCGCAGCAAGGGGCGGCGCAAGTCGTCGGGCCAGTTGCAGGTCAGCAAACTCAATGATTTCTACAAAGGGCTGCGCGAACGCCTGGAGCAGACGTTGCTCGACAAGGATCAGCTCAAGGCCTTGCGCAAGACCCAGGCTAAAACCGACAAGAAACAGAAGAAAAAACCCGAGGCCAAGCCCCGGGTGTTCGTGCTCGATTTCAATGGCGATATCAAGGCTTCGGCCACCGAAAGCCTGCGCCACGAAATCACTGCCTTGCTGACCCTGGCCACACCGAAGGACGAAGTGGTGCTGCGCCTGGAAAGCGGCGGTGGCATGGTTCACAGCTACGGCCTGGCCTCCTCGCAACTGGCGCGTATCCGTGAGGCCGGCGTGCCCTTGACCGTGTGTATCGACAAGGTCGCGGCCAGCGGTGGCTACATGATGGCGTGCATCGGCCAGAAGATCATCAGCGCACCCTTCGCGATCCTCGGCTCGATTGGCGTGGTGGCGCAGTTACCCAACATCAACCGTTTGCTGAAAAAGCACGACATCGACTTCGAAGTGCTGACCGCCGGTGAGTACAAACGCACACTGACCGTGTTTGGCGAAAACACCGAGAAGGGCCGGGAGAAGTTCCAGCAAGACCTGGACATCACCCATCAACTGTTCAAGAACTTCGTGTCGCGCTATCGCCCGCAACTGGCGATCGATGAAGTGGCCACCGGCGAAATCTGGCTCGGCGTGGCGGCGCTGGAAAAACACCTGGTCGACGAACTCAAGACCAGCGACGAGTACCTCGCCGAACGCGCCAGGCAGTCCGAGCTTTATCACCTGCACTATGCCGAGCGCAAAAGCCTGCAAGAGCGCATTGGCATGGCCGCCAGCGGCTCGGTCGATCGTGTGCTGCTGAGCTGGTGGAGCCGTTTGACCCAGCAACGCTTCTGGTAACGGGGCAGGAGATATTGCAAAACATCCAGCCGGGGCATTAGCCCCGGTTTTTTTTTGCCTGCGAATACTTGCCTGATGTCCTCCACGACCCGGCGAAATCTCTGTAGGCAGCAGGCGACCGTTCCTGCTTTCGGTAATGCGGCGGTTGGTTATGTTGGTGTTCCGGAATAATTGCCATGGAACGCATATGAATGACCATCAGACACCGCTTCATCCCGATCTTGCACCGCTGCGCGAAACACTGAAGTCTGTGGTGGGCGCGGCTTTGCCGCAGTCTCCCGAGCAGTTCGGTGCCCAGTTGATCAAGGCAAAATGGGGGCAAGACATCGACCCGCAAAAGGCCCTGTTGGTCACCCTGGATTACCGCTATCGCGGGCACCCACCGCAGGACGGTATCGAGCAAGGCCAGGTGGCAAACACGCAAACCCTGGTGCAGGCGTTGCTGGCGAACTACCAGACCGTCGGTGACGGGCGTTTTGCCGAAAGCGCATTTGGCTTGTACACACCGCCCGATGTCGGTCCGTCCGTTCGCATCGTGGAGCATGTCGATGAATTCGCCGATCACGGCAATGGCAATCACCACACCTACGAAGGTATCTATCGCCAGACCACGCCCCAGGTCTATGGACCGGCAACGCAAATTGCCCTGAGGCCAGCGGCGTTCAAACAGTGGGTGTGGGAGCTGGATCTGCAAACCCGCTATCAGGCTTACCTTGATCGCGCGTGGCCCTCCGATAAGCGTATCGTCCAGGCGGCGCCGTACGACCTGAGAACCTCGGCCAAGGCCGCCTTTATCATGAGCGCCTGCCTGCAACATCAGGAGGGCAGTTTGAGTCAGGAAGGCCTGGTCTTGGCCATGCAGGCCGCCGGGTTGCCAGCGCAGCAGACCTGGAATGCGTTGACCATCGGCCAGGTGCAGGCGCCCACCCGCATCAGTGCGCCGATCGAGGTCGGTCGGCTGACGATCTATCGCTATACATCGGACGATATCTGGTGTTATCGCCACCGTCACAGCGGCCGGGTCTTGCTGAACATTCCCGGCAACTCCTCACCCTTGCATGAATTCGCCGACTTCCGGCACCTGCGCCAATGGATCGTGGACCAAGGCAGGGTTGCCGCCAAACGGCAAGCGCTGGTCGCGCATTTTGCCGAGGACGATCGTGAAGACGGTACCTTCCATGCGGGGGTGTCGACGGCGTTGGAGGGTATGGCGGTTTACCCGAAGGAACACTGGCTGAAAAAGAACGCAGGGTTGTTCAACAACGACGGTTTCTGGGACCCGCAGGACTACATCGACCTTGAGCGTGCGCCGACTGACACCGATCCGTTCGCGCAATTGGTGCTGACCATGAAGCAGGCCTCCATGGCCAGCGTCAAAACCATCCGCGACGATGCCCAAGTCAATCGCGACAACCTGAGCGCGGTGGTGGAACCGCTCGTGCAGTGGATCAACCGGCTGGGGCCATTGGCACTGTTCATTCCGGGAGGTGAGGGCGTCCTGGTACTGGCCGGGCTGATCGACGCCGGTTATGGCCTCGATCAGGCCGTCAACGGTAAAACACCGGAGCAGCGCTCCGAGGGCGTGACGCGCACGGTGTTCGGCTTGCTCAATGCACTCCCGCTGGCCGGGGCGGTGGCGGCGCTCAAGGGCGAAGAAAAAATCGCCGGAACGTTGCACGAACCCCGGGAACCCGGGAGCGAGCCGCATCCCGAAACGCCGGCCGAGCCCGCACCCGGATCGGCTCCGGCGCCGGTGTCGACACGTGTGGAGCTGATGCGTGGCGTCTGCACCCCCCTTGCTGCCTTCAGTGATGAGGTATTGGCGCAGATCGCCCGGGTCAGTACGGTCGACGACGATATGCTGCGCCTGATGCAGACTGGCCGTCCGCCGACGCCGTTGCTCGCCGACACCATCACACGCTTCAAGCTCGATCAGGAACTCGAAATCGTCGCCGACCCGCAAGCCCGGGCCGGATTGTTCAACGCCCGATATCAGGCGCTCCAGCACTCGGACCAGGAGTGGGTTCGCCTGTTTCAGCGTGAGTACCAAGGTTTGCCGAAAAGCGCCGTGGAGCAGATCCTCGACCGTTCGGGAGTTGACATCAATCGGCCCGTCGATGCTGACGAGGCGCTGCTACTGTTCAAGCGCCTGGACAGCAAATCGCGGGAGTATCAACAACATGCACGACTCAACCGGGCTTATGAAGGTCTGTACTTGCGTTCGATCGTCCATCCGGAAACCGATGTCCTGGCGTTGCATTCCCTGCCACGCCTGCCCGGTTGGCCGAAAGACTTACGCATCGAAGTGCACGACGGGTCAATCAGTGGCCGGGTCCTGGACCGTTGCGGCCCGCCCGATTCGGCGGATTGCCGGCGCTTGATCAAGGTCGGTGATCGCTATCGGTATTCCACGATGGCGGCTACCGACGGCGAGGGTTCGGATCTGTTTACCGCACTGGTCGATCTATTGTCAGGGGAGGAACGCGCGGCGATGTCGCTGCGCTCCCCAGACGCGGCCAGCCAGTTGCGCCTGCGTATTGGCACACATGCCTTGCCCCGCTCCGAGCTGATACTCGGCTTGAATCGAATGGATTCGCGGTTGCCCTTCGAAGCCAGTGGGTTGCGCGGCGGCGGCTTTCCGAATACGCCACAGGCCGCTGCGCTGACCCATGAAATCATGCGACTGCAGGTCAAGAATCTGTATCCGGATTTCACCGATGCCCAGGCGGATGAGCTGCTCCTGATGGCGGGTAACGGCGCTCAAGCGCTGGTGGATCGCCTGATTCTCGAGATGCAGCAGTTGCATGCCGATCTGCGCCAGTGGATCGACCAGGCCGTGCTGGATGTCGATGACATGGATGTGGATTTTCTTGCGGTGGACGATGATGACGCCGCAGGCATGAGCCCTGAGCAGGTGGCGGCACACAATGTCGAACTTCTGCAAACCGTGATTGGCTTTGAGCGTGAAACGCGAATTGAATTGGGCGACGAACTGATGGGCATCTGGCAAAAATGCCCGCCCCAGATCAATAGAGTCATGTCCGGTGAGACGTTCTCTGGTTACAGGCTGGATCTGGGTTTCGAGGACTACCATAGGTTGCCAACGATAAACGTGCGCTTCAATGAGGTCGTCGAACTATCGATGCGGGGCTTGCACCTGGTTGAGCGCGAGAGCCTGAGCGTCTTTCTCGAAAGTTTTCCGAACCTGCGTTCCCTGAACCTGGAACGTGTCGACCTGCGGCAACTCAACGCAGACGGCGTGCTGGAAGGTGTGTTGCCTCCACCGATTCGGCAAATGCCCCACCTCACTACGCTCAACCTGAGTTCCACCTTTTTGCAGCTTCAGGAGCGCACGGCTTCGCAGTTTCGTGAGCTGGTGAGCTTGCAAATGCTGGATCTGAGTGACAACCCGTTGACTGTACCGCCCGTGGTATTGGGGATGAATGAACTGCGTGTGTTGAACCTGAGAAACACCGGAATCAGCCATTGTCCGATAGGCATCGCCGATCAGCCGTACTTCACCTCGCTCGACTTGCGAGGCAACCGGATCGGTCGGGTTCCCTACTCGATACTGATTCAGGCGGTGTCCCGGGACCGGGTGAAATTGTGGGGTAATCCGCTGACGGATGAAGACACGTTGTTGCGCCTGGTGAGTCATCGTGAGCGCACCGGTATCAATTTGTGGTTGAGTGAGCCGGGTGCCGATTACGGCAGTGCGACGCCCTGGCTGGAGGAGGGTGATGAAAGCGTGCGCGAGGCGCGGCAACAGATCTGGCAACGATTGGCCGTCAAGCCATCGGGCAGTGCGTTGCTCCGGGTCATGGATGGATTGAGCCTGACGGCGGATTTCCGGGTCGGTTATTGGTCGCTGCAGGCGCGTGTGTGGCGCTTGCTCCAGGAAGCGGATGCGTCAGAAGAGTTGTGGGGCTGGTTGCTGCACTGTGTCGAAACGCGGACGGCCGATGCGGACAATCCGTTCAGGCTGTTCGTGTTGCTGGAAGATCGAGTCCGGCTGTACTGCGACTGGGTCGCCATGGGGCGTCCGATTCCGCTGGTGGATAATCCGGTGTTTTAGCGCGAAGGGTAAAACCCCTTGAACCCCGGGTCGGGGTTCAAGGGGTGACGGTCAGCGACGACGGAACAGCGGCAGCGGTTCGTCGGCAGCGGCCTGGTAGGTCACCGAGAAGTCCTTGAGGCCTTCAAGGGCTTCGTGCGGGTCTTTGTCAGCGCGAATGGCGAACGCGTCGAAACCACAGCGATGCATGTAGAACAACTGGTCACGCAACACGTCGCCAATGGCCCGCAATTCGCCCTTGAAACCGTAACGGTCACGCAGCAGGCGGGCGTTGGAGTAGTTGCGGCCATCGGTGAATGCCGGGAAGTTCAGGGCGATGACCTGGAATTGCGCCACGTCTTCACCGATTTCCTCGGCTTCTTCATCGGCGTCCAGCCAGATGCCCAGGCCGCCATCGCGGGCCAGGAGCATGCGGCTATGTTCGCGCCACAGCTGCAACGGCACGATGAGGTCGTCGCAGTTGCTGATCTCGTCGATGTTGAAGTCCTTGGGCAGCAGGTGCCAGGTTTCGTCGACGACCTCGTTGTTCTTAATGATTCGCTGCATAGACACGCTCCTTGAAGAGGTCGATACCAATACGCTGATAGGTGTCGATGAAGCGTTCGTCTTCGGTACGTTGTTCGATGTACACGTCGATCAGCTTTTCGATCACGTCAGGCATGGCTTCCTGGGCAAAGGACGGGCCGAGGATCTTGCCCAGGCTGGCGTCACGGCTGGCGCTGCCGCCGAGGGAAACCTGATAGAACTCTTCGCCTTTCTTGTCCACCCCCAGGATGCCGATGTGGCCGACGTGGTGGTGACCACAGGCGTTCATGCAACCGGAGATGTTCAGGTCCAGTTCGCCGATGTCGAACAGGTAGTCCAGGTCGTCGAAGCGGCGCTGGATCGATTCGGCGATCGGGATCGACTTGGCGTTGGCCAGGGAGCAGAAATCACCGCCCGGGCAGCAGATGATGTCGGTCAGCAGACCGATGTTCGGCGTGGCGAAACCTTGCTCGCGCAACTCGCCCCACAGGGCGAACAGCTTCTCCTGCTCGACGTCGGCCAGGATGATGTTCTGCTCGTGGGAGGTGCGCAGTTGACCGAAGCTGTAGCGGTCGGCCAGGTCGGCCACGGCGTCGAGCTGTTTGTCGGTGATGTCGCCCGGTGCAACGCCGGTTGGCTTCAGGGACAAGGTCACGGCCACGTAGCCCGGCTTCTTGTGGGCCAGGGTGTTGCGCACGCGCCAGCGGGCGAAGCCCGGGTGCTGCTGGTCGAGCTCGGCCAGGGCGGCGGTCTGGTTGTCCAGCGCCTTGTAGTCCGGATCGACGAAGTGTGTGGCGACGCGCTGCACTTCGGCTTCGGTCAGCGTGGTCTGGCCACCGCGCAGGTGCTCCATTTCCGCATCGACTTTCTGCGCAAAGACTTCAGGCGTCAGCGCTTTGACCAGGATCTTGATCCGCGCCTTGTATTTGTTGTCGCGACGGCCATAGCGGTTGTAGACCCGCAGGATGGCGTCGAGGTAGCTCAACAGGTCTTGCCACGGCAGGAATTCATTGATGAATGCACCCACCACCGGCGTACGACCCAGGCCACCGCCGACAAGCACGCGGAAGCCCAGTTCGCCGGCTGCGTTGTGCACCGGCTCAAGGCCGATGTCGTGGACTTCGATGGCGGCACGGTCGGAAGTCGAACCGTTGACGGCAATCTTGAATTTGCGCGGCAGGTAGGCGAATTCCGGGTGGAACGTGGTCCACTGGCGGACGATCTCGCACCATGGGCGCGGGTCGATCAGTTCGTCGGCGGCGACACCGGCAAACTGGTCGGTGGTGACGTTGCGCAGGCAGTTGCCGCTGGTCTGGATCGCGTGCATCTGCACGGTGGCCAGTTCAGCGAGAATGTCCGGAATGTCTTCCACGGCCGGCCAGTTGAACTGCACGTTCTGCCGGGTACTGATGTGGGCATAGCCCTTGTCGTAGTCGCGGGCAATCCTGGCCATCATTCGCATCTGGCGCGAAGTCAGTTGGCCGTAAGGCACGGCGACTCGCAGCATAGGCGCGAAACGCTGGATATAAAGGCCATTTTGCAGGCGCAGGGGGCGGAATTCTTCTTCGCTCAGCTCGCCTGCCAGATAGCGTCGGGTCTGATCACGGAACTGCTTGACGCGGTCCTCGATGATCCGCTGATCGTATTCGTCGTATACGTACATATAAGTCCTGTTCTCAGGCTTGGGCCGGTCGGAAACAGCGGCGTTTTTTGGCTTGCTGGCGTCCGATAATACCTCGGCAATTCTGCGCGCACGGCCGCGCACTCCCTACGGAGCCGGGGCACGATACCAGTTTGCAGTTATGCGTAAAAGTGATGTTTGAGCATATGTAAAGAACCAAATCGACTAATGAGGGGCGCTGTTACAAAGACCCTGTTTGTGATGCGGGCAATCGTCGTCTTTACTCTGCTCGAGTCTTTATGCAATCACCGATAAAACCGACAAGAGGCGATGCAATGAGCAACCCAACCAAAGCACGGAAAAGCGATAGCACCGTTGATGCATGGGCCATTTTGTTCCTGATCATTCTGGTCGTGGGGACCGCGGTATTCTGGGTCAGTCATCAGTAAGCGACCCCGTCCGGGCCCGGTTCCGACGATTGTCTGACAAAAACCGGAAAAGTCGCCGTTTTACGGACGTTCGCTGGCTATAATGCGCGGCGAATTTCCGGGGGCTCGGACGACACATGTTGAAGTTTCTAAGTGGTGTATTACTGGCGCTGGGCATGGTCGCGGGACCGTGCGCTCAAGCGGCGTCAGTGCTGTTCCTTAACCCGGGAACCACCAAGGAAGCTTTTTGGGTCAGTTACTCACAGTTCATGCAGGCCGCCGCCAGGGATCTGGGCATGGACCTGCGGATCCAGTACTCCGACCGGGTGCCTGAAAACATCATCAAGCAGGCGCGCGAAGCCCTCCAGGGACACAATCGTCCCGACTACCTTGTGTTCGTCAACGAACAATCCGTTGCCCCCGAAGTGCTGCGCCTGGCACAAGGCAGCGGGGTGAAGTTGTTTCTGGTCAACAATGCCTTGACTGTGGATCAGGTAAAACTGCTCGGCGCCCGACCCGACAAGTATCCCGACTGGATCGGCAGCCTGGTGCCCAACGATGAGGAGGGCGGCTACCTGATGCTCAAGGAGTTGATTCGGTTGCATCCCCCGGTGGCCCCGGGCCAGATGATTGACCTGCTGGCTTTTTCCGGTTTGAAGGTCACTCCGTCGGCGCAGTTGCGTGAGAAGGGCATGCGTCGGGCGCTGGCCGAACACCCGCAAGTGCGTTTGCGTCAGTTGGTGTATGGCGGCTGGACACGTCAGCGCGCGTATGAGCAAGCCAAACTGTTGTTCACGCGTTATCCGCAGACTTCACTGGTGTGGGCGGCCAACGACGAAATGGCGTTTGGCGTCATGCAGGCGTATGTCGAATCGGGCGGTGTTCCGGGCAAGGATGCATTGTTCGGCGCCATCAACAATTCACCCGCAGCATTGCAAGCGCTGCTCGACAACCGCCTGAGCGTGTTGCTGGGCGGGCATTTCACCTTGGGTGGCTGGGCACTGGTTGAACTGCATGACTATGACCAAGGGGTCGACATCAGTCAGTACGGCGGTCGGGACCGACAACTTCCGCTGTTGCAACCGATTAACCGGGCGCAAGCCAAACAACTGCTGGCGTTGGGCAGCGCACGGAATTTCGGGGTGGATTTCCACAAGCTGTCGGCGAAGGGGCGACCAGCGTCCTACCGCTATCCGTTCAGCCTGCAAATCCTGATGCACTGAGCCGTTTCAGATCCCTGCCAGCAGCAACACCAGTTTGACGATGCCAAACAGCGTCAGGGCAAACACCGTGGTGAACAAAATCCCCAGGATCACGAAATGACTGGGCTTGCCGTGGGTAAAATCCCGCGCCCGGTTCTTGTTGCTCTGCACTCCGAACGCTGCCGCCATGACACTGTGCAACATCTGCCAGAAGGTTGGCGGCTTGTTGTCGACCGGATCGTCCATAAATCCCTCGCCTGTCAGTAAGTCCTCAGAGCATAGACAATCTGCCGGCCAGTGGTGCGGCCGGCCTGCGAATCGACGCATATTGAAATCAGTCTGGGCCGATGCGATAACTATCTACCGCAGATACGGTTCACTGAAATGATGTTCTGTCGTTCCATTTTTCAGGAGCGACACAATGTCTACCCATCCCCCCTCTGTGCCCCGTCAACCTCTGGTTGCGGGCCAAACCAGCATTCACCGCGAACTACTTGAACAGCTGACGCCTGATTGGTTGGTCGATGCCACGCCGCAGCGGCGGGCGGCCATAAAAGCCAGCGGCTCGCTCGCGCCGAACTGGTACACGCGAGCGTCCCGCGAGCAACAGCAGGCACTGAAAGACCGTTTCAACGACAGCCTGGTTTGCCAGACCCTGCTCGACAAAACCATGTCGTCGCTGCCAGATGCCGAAAGCTTTGCCGAGCCGATACTGCAAAAGGCGCTGAAGGATCAGTTCGGGGTCGAGGTCGACGTCAACAAAACCCTGGTGTGTCTGAGGCGAGCGCTGGAAGTCAGCGATCTTGAAATCGAGATCAGCACATTCGAGGTGATGAAGCTTTCGTTGTTGCAGGCGGCACTGCATAACTTCGAAGCGTCCGAATGCGAGGCGGGCGCCTTTCATCGCGGCTCGGGCTTTGTAGTCGAGACTTCCACGCCTGGTACGTTCGAGGTCACTGCCCTCAACATGTCGGTCACGCAATTCCTCTCACTCTGCCGCAAGCTGGATATCGGCGCGCAGTATCAAACCCGTGTCGAGGCGTTTTTCCAGGCAACGGCTGCGCAGAAGAAATCGACAGTGTCCGAGCAATTCATTGCCAGTCAGAAAGCGGCAATGAGAGCAGCCGCTGAATTGGCGCTGCTGAAAAAAGACATCGAACCCGACGATTACGCAATGATCCTTTCGGTGGTTAATGGCGAGGTCCATCCCCGTGTAGGCAGCAGGCCAGTCTGGTTTCGTGACCTGAACCTGATGAAGCGCAGGATGACGGGCTGCGTCGTGTTCAGCATCAGTGAACAATATCGTTATACCAACGACTACATCGTCTACATTCCCCACGATCCCGAGCACCCGCTCAAACGCTATACCTCTGAGCAGCTGCGTGAAGAATTCAAGCGTCAGTTCACCGCCCAGGACGCATTGCCCGCCAGTGGCAGTGGGCCGACCGCCCACCAGCGCTTTTTCAGCCAGTTCGTCGCCTACGCCGACCGCCCTTATTACTTCAGCCAGTTCACCCGCAAGGCCGCCGACTCTCCGACTGGTCCTTTGCATTCATTTTGGTTGAAGGTCCTCCAGTACGTGCCCCCGTTGTCGTCCGTCGCCCGCATCAAAGAGCTGCCGCCAGAACCTGCGGGTAAACGTGAGCCGGTCGAAGATCCTTACCTCAATCCATTCGGGATGATTCGCGAGGGCGTGGCGGGCATCTGGTCCGCCAACAGTGATCTGTGGACTTATCTCTACGAGCAAAACCGCAAGAAAGTCATCGCCGACGCACGCAGCCATGCGGTGCCCACGGCGGACGTCGATGCGCGAGTGCGGGCGCAAAAGCTCAATCATCTGCTGGAATTAGGCATGCTGGGCCTGAACATGGTGTCGATGTTCGTGCCGGTACTGGGGGAGATCATGCTGACGGTCATGGCGGGTCAGCTGCTGTACGAGTCGTTTGAGGGGGCGATCGAGTGGAGTGAAGGGGATCGAACGGCGGCCAAGGCGCACTTGGTCGATGTGGCCGAGAATCTGGCGCTGGCCGCGGTGATGGTCGGTGCGGGCAAAGGCTTGGCCAAGCTGACGGCGGTGAAACCCGAACCGCTGGTCGAGCGCCTGCAATCCATCAAACGCGACGACGGCAAAACCCGCTTATGGAAACCTGACCTGAGCGGTTACGAACGCAACCTCATCCTGCCTCGCCATTCAGTCCCTGATGCGTCGTGGCTGCACCGGATAAATGGCAAAACCTTCATTCGGCAGGGTGGCAAGGTCTACGAAACAACCTTTGACCCTTCGCTGAAGAAATGGCGCATTCGGCATCCGACGGATACCAGCGCCTGGCAACCCATACTCGAACACAACGGGCACGGCGCCTGGCGCCATGCGCTGGAGCGTCCCCGGACCTGGGATCGGCTGACCCTGCTGCGGCGCATCGGCCATATCACCGAGGCTTTTTCCGATGAGCAACTGCTCGACATCGCCGAGGCCTGTGGTGTCGAGGACAATGCCTTGCGCAAGATGCACATGGATCATCTTGCGCCGCCACCGGAGCTGGCGCAGGCCTTGCGGTTGTTCGAAGCCGACCCCGGCACTGGCGGACCACTGCTCGAAAAATTGCAACGCGCCAGCCCGGGGCTGAGTAATACCGCAGCCCGCAGGGTTCTGCTCGATGCCAATGCCGAAGAGCTCACCCGCCTGAAAACAACGAGTCGAGTTCCCCTGAAAATGCTGGAGGAGGCCCGTTGGTATGCACAACAGGGGCGTCAGGCCCGGGCTTTCACTGGCCTGCGCATGGAATCCGCGCTGTCCGCTGACAGCCGGTGGCTCGCACTGCATGCCCTGGAAAAAATGCCGGGGTGGTCCGGCGAGGTGCGGCTGGAGATTCGCGACGGCCACATCGAGGGTCCGCTCATCGACGGCATTGGTAGCGAGGCCGCGACAATCCGTAAGTACGTGGTTAAAAACGGCCCGTCCTATCAGGCATTTGATGAGCGTGGCGAGACACTCAATGGCGTGCCCGCCACCGGCGATAACTTTTACGCCTCGATCATGCACGCATTGCCCGATGAATCCCGTCGCGCATTGGGCGTTCCACACGTGGGCCAAAGCGTCGATCTGAAGCAGGCTGTCATCGACTCGGCCTTCGAGCATCGGGCGCAATTGTCGCAAATGCTGGAACAGCGCAGCGGTAACGGCAAGGCGTTCAAGCCGCCCGTACGCGTAACGGAGCGTCGGGTGGGCTACTACGCCAGCGGGCGCGGGCAAGGTTTGAATCCTTCTCTGGTGTCGCGGGTACAGGACGTGTATCCGGCGCTGACGGATCAGCAGGCCAATGGGTTTATCCTGGCGCAGCTGCGCACGGGTAAAACCGATGCACAGATTTATAGCCTCCTGCAGGAGCGTATGCGCGAGTGGGAGACCCTCGAGGCGACGCTCGATCAATGGGTCGGCGAGCCGATAGCGGGTTCTGTCCTGGAGTCGATGCTCGGAGGCAAGGCCTCGGTCGCGCAGAGTCTCAAGCAATCCTGGCGTAATTCGCCGCTGGCCGGGGAGCATCCGCGCTACAGATTGCTTGAGTTGGTCTGTGACGACCCGATCCCTGCGCTGTCGGCGGACTTCTCCCATGTGGGTGATCTGTATGTCCGGGGGCGAAGCATCACCGACGCCAATGTCGATGCGTTGTTGGCGAATTTTCCCAAGCTCAAAAGACTGCGGATCAATGCCACGGGCAACGATTTCGGCACCGTGCCCCAAGTGCTGAGCAGCATGCCGGACCTCAGGGGGCTGAGCCTGTATTCAGCCGCGCCCTTCGCCGCAGACATGCCGTCGAGACTGGGTGCGTTGACGGCGCTCGAGGAGCTCAGCGTGTATTCAACCTGGGGCGTTCCCGTGCCGTTGGACGTAAGCCGGCTGCGCAATCTGCGTCTGCTCGACGTGATCGCGCCGTCAATGGATCAGTGGCCAACCGGGGTTCTGGAACTGCCCCGTCTTGAACGTCTGAACCTCACCGGTACAGCCATCAGTACATTCCCCGAAGGCATTTTCGAAGGGCATGAAAAACTCTGGTCCGGGTTGTCGCTGGATTGGTCGAACATGCCGCGCCCAAACTTCAAGCAGGCCTATGAGTATCTCAGGCGTCAGCCCCGGCACCTTGTTGATCTGGAAGAAATGGTCAGGGATTACTGCAAGGGCGAGTTGAAACGTCTTGCTGAAGGCATCAATGACCCGTCCGCGGGATTATTCAATCAATTTGTCGAACAGTGGCAAGACGCAGGGGCGAGATTCGACGCCGTCGAAGCATTGAGTGAGCAGCATCATCAGCTCAACCGGCATCTTGAGGACTGGTCCCAACGCGCGCTGCGAATGCCTGCAGCGGCCAACGAAATCATCGGACGTACATGGACGGCAGATGCCCTGAGAATCTGCTGGCGCAATGGCGCATTCAAACGCTACGGCTCGACGGCCGATGCCTCGGTACTGGATCTGCCGAGCCTGGCGTTGAGCGAGTTTCCAGAATTGCCGGACGGTGCCTTCCCTGAAGTACGAACCTTGTATCTGAAGGGTAATAGTGCCCCCGTCGAGCAGACTCGCAAGTTCGTCCGCGGTTTTCCCGGGCTTGAAAAACTCGACGTGAGTGGCAGCGGTTTGACCGAAGTGCCCTTTGCGCCCGGTGATCTTGAAAAACTGACTGATCTGGATTTTTCCAATAACCGGATTGTTGGCGACGCCGGGGTTCAGCAGGCTTTTGATGGATTGCAGGCACTGCAATACCTGGACTTGAGCAACAACCCGTTGAATACCTTGGATGTCAGTGCAATGACCCGCCTCAAGTCCTTGAATCTAAGTGGCACGGCGCTGCAAGAATGGCCGACCGGGGCACAGGAGCTGCCAGAGCTGTATTGGCTGGACTTGCGGGATAGCAAGGTCAACGCGCTGCCGGAGCCGCTTGCGGATGAGACGCTGCTCAAGGCCAACCTCACGGGCACACCTTTAACCCCTCAAGCCGTCGCCATGCGCAACGCAGCCCGGCATCGAATGGAAATGGCCAAAGGTCTTCCGGCCGGCGCGCTGGAACGGTTCGATCTGGAGCAGGTGCCACAGGATTTCCCTCCGTTCGAAAGCGCCAGTTCGATCGCACGTCAATTGTTGCCGCTGTCGGAAGTCCCGGCGGGAGAAGGGGTTGCGGTTTTGACAAAGCGCCTGCAACGGCTGAAACCGACACTCGCCGATGATGACGCCTTGCAAATGATCGAACAGATGCAGGGCAGCGAAGCTGCGAGCGTGAAAATTGGCGAATGGGAGAAAACCTATGAAACGCTCACGCGCCAATTGAATGGCTGGCTGTTTACCCGGGGATCTCGCGGAAACGGCTGGATGACATCTTCCAGCATTCGCAGGCAGGCTGCCTTGCGGATCGTCGAATGCTGGCAAAAAGGTCTGAGCAGCACGGGCGCGGTGGCTGATGCGGTGCTGGATCTGAACGGTCTGCAACTGGGTGACCTGCCTGAGGTGCCGGCATCGTTCGAGCATGTCGGCACGTTGAAACTGACGAGCGTAAAACTTACCCGGCAAGGTTCCGACGGGTTCCTCAAGGCCTTTACCCGCCTGAAAACCCTGGACCTCAATGGCAATGGGCTGGATGGCGTTCCAGAGCCGGTCTGTGACATGGACAGGCTCGAGCGTCTGGAGTTGTCCTCGAACCGGATGGACGATGCCGAGCTGCTGTATACCGCATTGAGTAATCTGGAGCGTCTGCGCTGGCTGGACTTGAGCTACAACGAACTGGATACCTTTGATATCGGCGTTTTCGAGCAATTGGAGACGCTGGATCTGCGCAACAATAATTTGACCGAATGGCCGGACGGGGTGTTCGACAGCCAGCACCTGGGCACGCTCAATCTCAGTGGCAACGACATCACGTCGATCCCCGAGCAGGCCCTGAGTGGCGACCATGACGTTTTGACGGCCGGTACGGATTTGAGCGACAACTTCAACCTGTCGCTTGAGAGCCTTGAACGACTCAGGGATTACCGTGAAGCGGGTTTCCACGACAGGGTGCTGGGGATCTCGCGGGCCGATCTTGACGAGTTGATCGATGACGCCAACGGCGATGGCGACGATAGCAGTGAAGGCATCGATACGGATGAGGAACTGCCTGAGACTGAGCCGGATACCGAACAAAAAACACCGTGGTTAACCCATCTTCCTCCCGAGGAAGTGGCCAGTAAAACCGGGATGTGGAATCAACTCGCGGCGGAACCGGACAATGCGGCGTTCTTTCACCTGCTTTCGCGACTGCAGGATACGCAGGAGTTCAGGGTGGCTAACGCCGATCTGACGCGGCGGGTCTGGACGGTCATTGAAGCCGCCGCCAGCAATACCGAACTACGGGAGATCCTGTTTGCCAGTTCCAGCACCCACGGCACGTGTGTCGACGGTCGAATCCTCACGTTCAGCGGGCTGGAAAGCAGAGTCTTCACCCACAACGCCTTGCTTGATATTCCTGTCGGGCGCCCGAGTGTGAAGGGGCATGCACTGCTGAATTTATCCCGGCAGCTGTTTCGACTGGACAAGGTCGACGATCTTGCGAGGAAAATCGCCGCGCAAACCGGGCAGGATGAGGCCGAAATACGCTTAGGCTATCGAATCGGGCTGACGCAAGGATGGGCGGACGGCCTGGAGCTGCCAGGGCAACCGAAACACATGACCTATGCCTCGGGAGTGACCGCTCAACAACTGGCGGACGCGCGCATCGAGATCGTCAACGCAGAGCAGTCCGATGGTTTCTTTGAAGACTTGATCCAGCGCGACTATTGGGAAAGTTATCTCAAGGAAAAACATCCTGACGTGTTCAAGGCGCTGGATGAGATGGATGTTCAGGAGGAAGTTGAAAGCGCTGACGATGCGGCATTACTGACTCAGCTTTTCGAGCAGAGGGCGGCGCGCAACGCGAAGATGATCGAATTGTCCCGACAGGAGGTCGCGGAGCTGACGGCTGCCTCAAGCAGGTAAATCACCTGTGGGAGTGAGCTTGCTCGCGATGGGGCTTGATGTTCAACATCAATGTTGACTGATACGCCGCTATCGCGAGCAAGCTCGCTCCCACAAGGTTTTTTTCAGTTGATCACTCAGTTGTCGTAACCGAGATTCGGCGCCAGCCAGCGCTCGGTAACGCTCAGTTCCTGGCCTTTGCGCGACGTGTAGCTCTGCACCTGGTCCTTGTCGATCTTGCCCACGGCGAAGTACTGCGCCTGCGGGTGAGCAAAGTACCAGCCACTGACCGCTGCCGCCGGGAACATCGCGTAGTGCTCGGTGAGGAATACACCACTGCGGCCTGCGCGCATTTCCTGGGCTTCTGGATCGAGCAGGGCGAACAGCTGAGCTTTCTCGGTGTGATCCGGACAGGCGGGGTAGCCCGGAGCAGGGCGGATACCGCTGTACTGTTCCTTGATCAGTGCCTCGTTATCCAGCGCTTCATCCTTGGCATAACCCCAATAGTCTTTACGCACCTGCTGGTGCAGCCACTCGGCGCAGGCTTCGGCCAGGCGGTCGGCCAGGGCCTTGACCATGATCGAGTTGTAATCGTCGCCGGCGTCCTGGTAGGCCTTGGCCACTTCTTCGGCGCCGATGCCGGCGGTGGTGATGAAACCACCCACGTAGTCAGTCACTTCACTGTCCTTGGGCGCGACGAAGTCGGCCAGGGAGAAGTTCGGTTTGCCGTCGGTCTTGATGATCTGCTGGCGCAGGTGATGCAGCTTGGTCATTGGCTTGCCGTCATCGCCATAGAGCTCGATGTCGTCGTCATGCACCTGGTTGGCCGGCCAGAAGCCGAACACCGCGCGAGCGCTGATCAGCTTTTCGTCGATCAATTTGCGCAGCATTTCCCTCGCGTCGTTGTACAGCGAGGTGGCGGCTTCACCGACCACTTCGTCCTGGAGAATGCGCGGGAACTTGCCGGCCAGGTCCCAGGATATGAAAAACGGCGTCCAGTCGATGTATTCGGCCAGCACGTCGAGGTCGATGTTGTCCAGCACCCGCGCTCCGGTGAAGGTCGGTTTGACCGGCGTGTAGGACGCCCAGTCGAATTGCGGCTTCTTGGCGATGGCTGCGCCGTAGCTCAGGCGCTCGGTGCGGGCACTGCGGTTGGACGTGCGCTCGCGAACTTCGATGTAATCCTGGCGGGTTTTCTCGACAAAACCGGCCTTCAGTTCCTTGGACAGCAACTGGGTCGCCACGCCCACGGCGCGGGAGGCGTCGGTGACGTAGATCACCGCGTCGTTGCTGTATTTCGGCTCGATCTTGACTGCCGTGTGCGCTTTGGAAGTGGTGGCGCCACCGATCATCAACGGCAGGTGGAAGTCCTGGCGCTGCATTTCGCGGGCGACGTGGACCATCTCATCCAGCGACGGGGTGATCAGGCCGGACAGGCCGATGATGTCGCACTTCTGTTCCTTGGCCACCTGCAGGATTTTTTCCGCCGGCACCATCACGCCCAGGTCGACGATGTCGTAGCCGTTGCAGCCCAGCACCACGCCGACGATGTTCTTGCCGATGTCGTGCACGTCGCCTTTGACGGTCGCCATCAGGATCTTGCCCTTGGCCTCCGGCTTGTCGCCTTTTTCCAGTTCGATGAACGGGATCAGGTGGGCCACGGCCTGTTTCATCACGCGGGCGGATTTAACCACCTGCGGCAGGAACATTTTGCCGGCGCCGAACAGGTCGCCGACGATGTTCATGCCG
Source organism: Pseudomonas sp. GW823-FHT06E10 (assembly GCF_058794995.1). Taxonomy (NCBI): domain Bacteria; kingdom Pseudomonadati; phylum Pseudomonadota; class Gammaproteobacteria; order Pseudomonadales; family Pseudomonadaceae; genus Pseudomonas; species Pseudomonas sp. GW823-FHT06E10. The sequence continues at coordinate 22,463 of NZ_JBXAHJ010000017.1, forward strand.
GCCATCAACGGGCCTTCGATCACTTCGATCGGGCGGGCGAAGGACTGGCGCGATTCTTCGGTGTCTTCGACGATGTGGGTGGTGATGCCTTTGACCAGCGCATGCTCCAGACGCTTGTTGACGTCCCAGTTGCGCCACTCTTCGGTCTCGGCTTCCTTGACGCTGCCGTCGCCCTTGTATTTGTCGGCGATGGCGAGGAGGGCGTCGGTGCCTTCCGGGGTGCGGTTGAGGATCACGTCTTCCACGGCGTCGCGCAGCTCCACCGGGATCTGGTCGTAGATCTCCAGTTGCCCGGCGTTGACGATACCCATGGTCAGCCCGGAACGGATCGCGTACAGCAGGAACACCGAGTGGATCGCCTCGCGCACCGGGTTGTTGCCACGGAACGAGAACGACACGTTGGACACGCCACCGGAGGTCAGCGCATACGGCAGCTCGTCACGGATGTAGGCACAGGCATTGATGAAGTCGACGGCGTAGTTGTTGTGTTCTTCGATACCGGTGGCGACGGCGAAGATGTTCGGGTCGAAGATGATGTCTTCCGGCGGGAAGTCCACTTCGTTGACCAGAATGTCGTAGGAGCGTTTGCAGATTTCTTTCTTGCGCGCTTCGGTGTCGGCTTGGCCGGCTTCGTCGAAGGCCATCACCACCACGGCGGCGCCGTAGCGCTTGCACAGCTTGGCGTGGTGAATGAACTGCTCGACGCCTTCTTTCATGCTGATCGAGTTGACGATGCCCTTGCCCTGGATGCACTTGAGGCCGGCTTCGATCACTTCCCACTTGGAGGAGTCGATCATGATCGGTACGCGGGAGATGTCCGGTTCACCGGCAATCAGATTGAGGAAGGTCACCATGGCCTTCTTCGAATCGAGCATCCCTTCGTCCATGTTGATGTCGATCACCTGGGCGCCGGCTTCGACCTGCTGCAGGGCGACTTCCAGGGCCTCGGTGTAGTTGTCTTCACGGATCAGGCGGGCGAACTTGGCGGAACCGGTGATGTTGGTCCGCTCACCGACGTTGACGAACAGCGAGTTGCGATCGATGGTGAACGGCTCCAGACCCGAGAGGCGGCAAGCCTTCGGGATGTCCGGAATCTCGCGCGGCGCATAACCGGCCACGGCCTTGGCGATGGCCTCGATGTGGCCCGGCGTGGTGCCGCAGCAGCCGCCGACGATGTTGAGGAAGCCGCTCTGGGCGAACTCTTCGATGACCTTGGCGGTTTCCGACGGCAATTCGTCGTACTCGCCGAACTCGTTCGGCAGGCCGGCGTTCGGGTGCGCGGAAACGTGGGTGTTGGCCTTGTTCGACAACTCTTCGAGGTACGGGCGCAATTCGCGGGCGCCGAGGGCGCAGTTCAGACCGACGGAAATCGGCTTGGCGTGGGCCACGGAGTTCCAGAAGGCTTCGGTGGTCTGGCCCGACAGGGTGCGGCCGGAGGCGTCGGTGATGGTGCCGGAAATCATGATCGGCAGTTCGACGCCCAGTTCCTCGAACACGCCTTGTACGGCGAAGATCGCGGCCTTGGCGTTGAGGGTATCGAAGATGGTTTCGATCAGGATCAGGTCGGCGCCGCCCTCGATCAGGCCTTTGGTGGCTTCGGTGTAGTTCTCCACCAGCTCATCAAAGGTGACGTTGCGGTAACCAGGGTTGTTGACGTCCGGGGACAACGAGCAGGTACGGCTGGTCGGGCCGAGCACGCCGGCAACAAAACGCGGTTTGTCCGGATTCTCGAGGGTTTTCGCATCGGCGACCTTGCGCGCCAGGCGAGCGCCTTCTACGTTCAATTCGTACGCCAGTTTTTCCATGCCGTAATCGGCCATGGAAATCCGGGTGGCGTTGAAAGTGTTGGTTTCCAGAATGTCGGCGCCGGCGTCCAGGTAGGCTTTTTCAATGCCGCCAATCACGTCCGGGCGAGTCAGTACCAACAGGTCGTTGTTGCCTTTGACATCGCTTGGCCAGTCAGCGAAGCGTTTGCCACGGTAATCCTGCTCTTCGAGCTTGTAGCTCTGGATCATCGTGCCCATACCGCCATCGAGAATCAGGATGCGCTCTTTGAGGGCGTGCTTGAGAGCTTGAAGGCGAACGCTGCGATCGGACATTTGGACTACTCGGTAAGGCCATGACGAAGGGCCGGGATGATAGCAAACCTGTGCGCTTTTGGAGCGTGACTCGAATTTGCATGAATATCGTTCATGTTGATTAGGGTGACAGACCGGTAGAATCGCGGCGTTTTTTCAGGATTCGGGACCAGGGACATGTCGTATCGCTTCGTCATCGGCACATTGCTGCTGTTTTTAAGCTGGGGCGCCGTGGCGCAAGGCCCGGCGATTTCCTCTGCCATTTCACCTGTTATTTCCTACAGCCGCGACATTCAACCGATCTTCACTGAAAAGTGCGTGGCCTGCCACGCCTGCAATGACGCCGCCTGTCAGCTCAACCTGGGCAGCGGTGAGGGCGCGGCACGTGGCGCAACCAAAGTTCCGGTCTACGACGGTGACCGCCGCCAGGCGGTTGCACCGACCCGACTGTTCTATGACGCCTCCGGCAAACAGGCCTGGCAACAAAAGGGCTTCTATTCGGTGCTTGATGCCCAGGGCAGTCAGGCCGCACTGATGGCGCGGATGCTGGAGCTTGGCCACAAGACTGCGTTGCAACCCAACGCGAAGCTGCCGGAAGACATCGTCCTGGGTCTGAACCGGGAAAACATGTGTGCCATGCCCGCGGAGTTCGACGGCTACGCCGCCAAGCATCCGAAAGAGGGCATGCCGCTGGCAGTGACCGGCCTGACCGACCAGCAATACCAGACGCTGCAACGCTGGCTGGCGGCAGGCGCGCCGATCGATCAGCAGGCGCTGGCGCCCAGCGCCAGGGAAGCCTTGCAGGTGGTGCAATGGGAAAACCTGCTCAATTCGCCGGGAGCCCGGGAAAGCCTGGTGGGGCGCTGGCTGTACGAGCACTGGTTCCTGGCCCATCTCTACTTCAAGGACGGCGAGCCTGGGCATTTCTTCCAGTGGGTGCGTTCGCGCACCCCGACCGGCCAGCCGATCGACCTGATCAACACCCGTCGCCCGAACGATGATCCGGGCACGCAGTTTTACTATCGCTTGTGGCCGGTGCAGGGTGTGATCGTGCACAAGACCCACATCACCTATCCGCTGGGTCCGGCGAAGCTGGCGCGGGTCAAGAGCCTGTTCTACAGCGGCAACTGGCAGGTCGATGCATTGCCGGGCTATGGACCGCAGAGCCGGGCCAACCCCTTTGCCACTTTCGAAGCGATTCCGGCCCAGGCGCGCTATCAGTTCATGCTCGATAACGCCGAATACTTTGTGCGCACGTTCATTCGTGGGCCAGTGTGTCGCGGCCAGATCGCCACGGACGTGATCCGCGATAATTTCTGGGCGCTGTTCCAGGCGCCCGAGCACGACCTGTATGTCACGGATCCGAATTATCGCGGGCAGGCCACGCCATTGCTGGCGATGCCTGGGCAGAACGATGATGTCGGCAGCGTCCTCAGCCTGTGGCACGACTACCGCGACAAGCGTAACGAATACGAAGCCTTGCGCCGGGACAGCTACGCCGATGAGCCAGCGCCGAGCTGGTCGACCCTGTGGGCCGGCAACGACAATGCGTTGCTGAGTATCTTCCGCCATTTCGACAGTGCTTCGGTGACCAAAGGCCTGATCGGCGAGGTGCCGCAAACGATATGGCTGTTCGACTATCCGCTGCTGGAGCGCACCTACTATCAACTGGCAGTGAACTTCGATGTGTTCGGGAACCTGTCCCATCAGGCTCAGACGCGCTTGTATTTCGACTTGATCCGCAACGGTGCCGAACAGAATTTCCTGCGCCTGATGCCCGCCGACTCCCGGGATGACTACCTTGATGACTGGTATCAGAACAGTGGCAAATTCAAAATGTGGCTCGACTACGAGACCATCGACGACGACAAGCCGACCGCGCTGAAGCTTAACGCGCTGGACCCCAAGCGCGACTTTGCCATGCAGTTGCTGGCCCGTTATGGCGATCTCAATGCAAGGCCCGACCCGATCAATCGCTGCGACGGCGCTTACTGTTCGCGGCCAAACATCGACCCGGACCTGCAAAGTGCCGAGCAGGCATTGAGCCGCCTGACTTCGCGTCCGGCCGCCGGGCTGAAGGTCATCGATCAGTTGCCGGAGGCTACGCTGCTGCGTATTGAAACCGGCAGCGGCAAGCGTGAGGTCTACAGCCTGTTGCGTAACCGTGCCCACAGCAACGTGGCGTTTTTGCTCGGTGAATCATTGCGCTATCAACCGGGGCTCGACACCCTGACGATTTTCCCGGGTGTGCTCAGCAGCTACCCGAACTACATGTTCAACATCCCGGCCGGGCAAGTTCCGGCGTTTGTGGATGCGATGGAAAGCGCCAAGGACACCGACAGCTTCGAGAAAATCGTCGAACGCTGGGGAATACGCCGCAGTCATCCGCAATTCTGGGCTTATTTCCATGACCTGAGCCGCTACATCCACGAAAACGATCCGGTGGAAGAGGGCGTGCTGGACATGAATCGCTACGAGAACCTCTGAACAATCACCGCCCCCCCTGTAGGAGCGAGCTTGCTCGCGATGATGGATCAGTTGCATTGATGTCGACTGACACACCATCGCGAGCAAGCTCGCTCCTACAGGGGGTTTGTGGACAATCTTTCCCGACAAAAATACTAGGACTTTGTCCGGCGCGTTGATTGGCGTAAACTGCGCCCAAGCCTGCGAGGAGTTTCCATGACCGCTATTACCATCACTGACGCCGCCCACGATTATCTGGCTGATCTGCTCTCCAAGCAGAACACCCCGGGCATCGGCATCCGCGTCTTCATCACCCAGCCTGGCACCCAGTACGCCGAAACCTGCATTGCCTACTGCAAGCCGGGCGAAGAAAAACCCGAAGACACCGCTCTGGGGTTGAAAAGCTTCACTGCGTACATCGACCACTTCAGCGAAGCTTTCCTGGACGATGCAGTTGTCGACTACGCCACCGACCGCATGGGCGGCCAGCTGACCATCAAGGCGCCAAACGCCAAGGTACCGATGGTCAACGCCGACAGCCCGATCAACGAGCGCATCAACTACTACCTGCAAACCGAGATCAACCCGGGGCTGGCCAGCCACGGCGGTCAGGTCAGCCTGATCGACGTGGTCGAAGACGGCATCGCCGTCCTGCAGTTCGGTGGTGGTTGCCAGGGCTGCGGCCAGGCCGACGTGACGCTGAAGGAAGGCATCGAGCGCACCTTGCTCGAGCGCATCCCGGAGCTCAAAGGTGTTCGCGACGTGACCGACCACACGCAGAAAGAAAACGCCTACTACTAAGGTGTTCGCTGCGAATTGAAAGAACGGCGCCCCGTGAGCGCCGTTTTTTTATGGGTGATTGGAAACCTGTGGTGAATCAGGGCCTGTAAAGATGCGCATGCCCTGCGCGATACAGCGATGACTCGCTGAAGTGGTCACTGCCCAGCACCCGACCCACCAGAATCAACGCCGTACGACGAAATCCCTTCGATTCAACCTTCCCGGCAATATCTGCCAGCGTGCCCACCACCCAATCCTGATCCGGCCAGCTCGCGCGATGCACCACTGCAATCGGGCAATCGGCGCCGTAATGGGGCAGCAGTTCCTCGACGATCTTCGCCAGGTGACTGACCCCCAAATGAATCGCCATGGTCGCGCCGTGCTGCGCCAGGCTGGAGAATTCCTCTCCGGGTGGCATGGCGGTTTTGTCGGCGTAGCGAGTCAGGATCACGCTCTGCGAAATGTCCGGCAGGGTCAGTTCCGCGCCCAAGAGCGCTGCGCAAGCGGCTGTGGCAGTCACGCCGGGTACGATTTCGAACGCAATGCCCAGTTCACGCAGATAGCGAATCTGCTCGCCAATGGCGCCATACAGGCTCGGATCGCCAGAGTGCACCCGGGCCACATCCTGGCCTTTGGCGTGGGCGGTCTTGATCAGGTCGATGATCTGTTCCAGGTGCAGTTCGGCGCTGTTGACCACCTGTTCGGCACAGTGACCTTCCAGTACGGCGGCCGGCACCAGTGAGCCGGCATAAATGATCACCGGGCAACTGCGTATCAGCCGCTGGCCCTTGACGGTGATCAGTTCGGGGTCGCCGGGACCTGCGCCAATGAAGTAGACGGTCATCGTCGGTTCCTGTGGGAAAAAGGGGCTGAACAGGTCTTCAGATGAAGAATGTTCATGATCGAAGGCGGGGATTATCGGTTTTTACGCAGCACCAGCCAATGCCAGGGTTGCCTGGGCATATTTTTGTCGTGGAATCAGCAGTTTTGCCGGGGCCTGGGCCAGTTGTTCGGCCAGGGCCAGTGCGGCGCTTTCCGCAACGCCGTAGCAACCGGTGCGCTCAAACGCTATTTGCGATTGATGGCTGAGTTGCGGTTCATAAGCGGCCAGTTGCTCACTGCTGAAATACGTCAGTTCCAGGCCGAGTTGCTGAGCCAGTTCGATCAGTGCAGGTTCGTCGCGCTTCGAATCGATGCTGGCCAGCGCCTTGATTTCATGACGAGCTATCTGGTGCGCCTCCAGCGCCTGATCGAGCAGCGCCAGCAACGTGCTGACGGGGCAGCCCCGTTGGCAGCCCAGGCCGACCACCAGGGTCGGCGCTGTGCTGACGTCAGTCATGCGTTGTATTGACCATCGCTTTTGCGACGGAACAACCAGGCGCTGATCAGGCCCAGGGCCAGCCAGAATGCCACGTTGGTCAGTTGCGAAGCGATTTTGAACCGGGTTTCCAGCGCCTCTGGAGCAAGCATCGAATGCACCTCCGGTTGCGGCGCGCCAATCACATGGGGAACGGCGAGGATCGCCGCGCCGAGGACTTTCATCAGCCAGTGACGGCTGAACACGATCAGCGCAATACCGACGGCGGTGGAGGCGGCGGTACCGACCCACCACAGTTGCCGTTCTGCCAGGTCGGCGGCGGCAGTGCCTGGCAATTCAGGTGGCAGGCCTAGGGTCGGCGCGAGCACGAAAGTCGCGTAACCAGCCAGGCCCCAGAGCAGGCCTTGAGAGGTTTTGGTCGGCGCACGCAAGGTGTACAGGCCGGCCAGCATCAGGGCGAAACCGACCGCCACCACCAGGTTGCCACCGGTGGTCGACAGCACGCGCTGCCAGCCGTCTTGCGGCTCCCAGGCTTGTGCATCATGAGTGTGGGCAGCCACCGCACCGTCGGCGTGTTCATGCATTTCAACAGCGGCCGGTTCGGCTTTTTCGTAGGTCTCGGCCTGCAAAATCAGCGGGGCGACCCAGAAACTTTGCAGCAGGGTCAGCAACAGGGCGGCCAGCAGCCCGGTGAAACCTGCGGTTTGCGCAATACGCTTGATCATGTCGACAGCTCTCAATGGCACGGGAACGCGGAGCTGTGGCGGGTATCGTGGGCGGCGTTGTGCACCGCTTCGATGTGCGAGAAACCGGCGAAATACACAAGGCACGCGCCCAGGATCGACGCGCAGACGGCGGCGGCCAAACGTTGGGTCAGGGTTGAGGTGGTGCTTGCGGCTGTGTGTTCGGCGCTGCTGATGATCGACATGGCGTTTCCCTCTGGTCTGTCAGCGGGGAATAAGAGCGCATGCAAAACCCCGCACGACCAGGCGCGCAAGGTTTCAAACAGCGCCCGCCCACCGCGGGTTTGTTGGTTCAGTGATCGTACTGGTCACTTTGTGTTGCGGGCCGGTCTCCGGGCTCACGAGGGGCAAAGGCTTGCGCCTGGACCTGAAAGCATCACCTTCCCATGCCGCAGTGGCACAGTGGATCTGACGCTTCGCTCGCTTACCGTTGCGGGGGCAGCACCGGACTGACATGGCTTAAGAGTAAAGCACATGATTCACCGGTTTCCCGTTTCACCCTGTGAAGGGCACCCGTAACAAGGTGTGTAGGAGAGCATGGGCGGGGGTTGGGCGTCAATTGGCAGGGGTTCTCGTTTGAGTTTCTGTGGCGAGGGGGCTTGCCCCCGTTGGGCTGCGAAGCGGCCCCCTTACTTTTATCCAGACAAAGCGTGCACTCTGGATTTGCGACGGCTTCGCCGCCGAACGGGGGCAAGCCCCCTCGCCACAGGGATCGCAAGCATTGACCCGCCCCAAGACCATGCGTAGCCTTGCGCTTTCGAGGTTCTTCGGCGTTTGTCGAAGCTAAGAAGGGAACGCGGTCAATGCCGCGGCTGCCCCCGCAACTGTGAACGGTGATGTTCGTTGCCACGCCACTGCTGACTCAATCCATGAGGCCGGCGGGAAGGCGCAGCGAATGCCAGGCTCAAGCCCGGCACATCGTCAGCCAGGAGACCTGCCTCGTCACAGATTCTCACTTTCAACCGGGCGGGGTGATCCGGTGGCGAACTCTTCAGGCACGCGCGTGCGCGTTGCCGGTCGTCGTCCCGTATGCCCGCCAGCTTAGCCATAGGGCATCCGATGAAAACACTGGCCAAACTCCCCGTCACCATCGTTACAGGCTTTCTCGGCTCGGGTAAAACCACGCTGCTGCGCCACATGCTCGACAACGCCCAGGGTCGCCGCATCGCGGTGATCGTCAACGAATTTGGCGAATTGGGCATCGACGGCGAAATCCTCAAGCAATGCTCCATCGGTTGCACCGAAGAAGAAGCCAACGGCCGTGTCTATGAACTGGCCAACGGCTGCCTGTGCTGCACCGTCCAGGAAGAATTCTTCCCGGTGATGCGCGAACTGGTGGCCCGTCGCGGCGATCTGGACCACATTCTCATCGAAACGTCCGGTCTGGCATTGCCCAAGCCGCTGGTGCAGGCCTTCCAGTGGCCGGAAATCCGCAGTGCCTGCACGGTGGATGCGGTCATCACCGTGGTCGACAGCCCGGCCGTGGCCGCCGGCACCTTCGCCGCGTTCCCGGATCAGGTCGACGCCCAGCGCAAACTCGACCCGAACCTGGACCACGAATCGCCGCTGCACGAACTGTTCGCCGACCAATTGGCCAGCGCTGACCTGGTGATCCTCAACAAAACCGACCTGATCAACCCGACGGACCTGGCCCGTGTGCGCCTGGAAGTCGCCGAGGAATTGCCGCCAGCGGTGAAAATCATCGAAGCCAGCAGTGGTCGCCTGCCGCTGGACGTGCTGATCGGCCTCGGTGTCGGCTCCGAAGAACACATCGACAGCCGCCACAGCCACCACGACCATCATCACGATGGTGACGACGATCATGATGACCACGATCACGACGCCTTCGATTCGATCTCCATCGAACTGCCGCAAGCCGACGAAAGCCTGCTGCTGGACGCGCTGACCCAGTTGGTGGTCCAGCACGGCATCCTGCGCGTCAAGGGCTTTGCGGCGATTCCGAACAAGCCGATGCGCCTGCTGATCCAGGGCGTGGGTACGCGTTTTGACAAGCATTTCGACCGCCAGTGGGGCGCCGAAGAGGCGCGAGTCTCTCGCCTGGTGCTGATCGGCCAGAAACTGGACGCCACTGTTCTCGAGGCGCAATTGCGCGCCGCGCTCAGCGTGTAAGCCATGCACCTGCTCAGGACCCAGCCCGGCGGTTTCGTGTCGGATGACAACATTGCCGACCTTGGACAAACCCCCGCCGAGCTGGTGGTCCTGTGCAGCGGCGATTCCAGCCTGGCGCTGCTCGCCGAAGCGGCGCAGCAGTTGCCCGACGATTACCCGAGCGTGCGCCTGGCCAATCCGATGCAGGTGCAGAACCATGCCTCGGTTGACCTGTACGTCGATGAAGTCTTGCGCCACGCCAAGGTCATTCTGATTTCGCTGCACGGCGGCATCGCCTATTGGCGTTATGGCATCGAGCGTCTGGTCGAGCTGTCGCAGCGCGGCGTGCAGCTGATTCTGGTGCCGGGTGATGATCGCCCGGACCCGGAACTCAGCGACTTGAGCACCGTCGGTGCCGAGGATCGCGACCGGCTCTGGCAGTTTCTGCGCCAGGGCGGCATGGGCAACGCCCTCGACTTCTTCCGCTGCCTGGCCAACCGCTGGCTGGCGCGTGATTACACCTGGGGCGAACCGCAAACCCTGCCACGCACGGCGATTTACCATCCGCACAAACATTCTGCCGCACTGAGCGACTGGCAGGCCGACTGGCACGCCGATCAACCCGTGGCGGCGGTGCTGTTTTACCGCTCGCATTTGCAGGCGGCGAACACCGCTTTCATTGATGTTTTTTGCCAACGGTTGCAGGCAGCGGGGTTGAATCCATTGCCGATTGCGCTGGCTAGCTTGAAAGAGCCCGGCTGCCTCTCGGTGGTCGAGGACTGGCTGGATGAAGTCGAAGCTTCAGTGATTCTGAACACCACTGGCTTCGCTCAATCCAGTCCGGAAGCACCTCATCTGCGCCCGTTTCGCCGCAATATCCCGGTGATCCAGGCGATTTGCGCCCAGGACAATGAACCGGGATGGCGCGCCAGCGAACAGGGGCTTGGCCCCCGTGACCTGGCGATGCATATCGCGTTGCCTGAGCTGGACGGGCGCATCATCAGTCGCCCGATCAGCTTCAAGGACCTGGCGTGGCGCAGTGAGCGTAGTCAGTCGGATGTGGTCTGCTACCGGCCGCAGCCGGAACGCATGGATTTCGTTGCCGAACTGGCGCGACGCTGGATCGATCTGGCGCGGGTGCCCAATGCTGAAAAACGCATTGCCTTGATTCTCGCCAACTACCCGACCCGCGACGGTCGCATCGGCAATGGCGTCGGCCTCGATACCCCGGCAGCGGCGTTGAATATCCTGTGGGCGTTGCATGCCGACGGTTATCCATTACCGGCTGAGTTACCAGACAGTGGCACCGCGCTGATCCAGCAGTTGCTCGGCGGCGTCAGCAACGATCTCGAGACCCTCGACCTGCGTCCGTGCCAGCAAAGCCTGGGCATGGATGATTATCTAGTGATGTTCAACGCCTTGCCTGAAGCCAATCGCGCGGCGGTGCTCGAACGTTGGGGTGCGCCGGAAAACGACCCGATGTATCGCAGCGGGCGGATGATGATCGCCGGCCTGCGTTTTGGCCTGACCTTCGTCGGCATTCAGCCGGCCCGGGGTTATCAGGTCGACCCGAGCGCGGTGTATCACGACCCGGACCTGGTGCCGCCCCACGGCTACCTGGCTTTCTACTTCTGGCTGCGCAACACCTATGGCGCCCACGGCGTGATCCACGTCGGCAAACACGGCAACCTCGAATGGCTGCCGGGCAAGGGCGTGGGGCTGTCGGAACATTGCTGGCCAGACGCTTTGCTCGGGCCGCTGCCGAACATCTATCCGTTCATCGTCAACGACCCGGGTGAGGGCGCCCAGGCCAAGCGGCGGACCCAGGCGGTGATCATCGATCACCTGATGCCACCGCTGACCCGCGCCGAAACCTACGGCCCGCTGCGTAACCTCGAGCTGTTGGCCGACGAATATTACGAAGCGCAGCTGCTCGATCCGCGCCGCGCCCTAGAGTTGCAGCGCGACATCCTGCAACTGGTGCGTGACACCCACATCGACCGTGAACTGCAACTGGACGAACAACTCGACAGCGATGCCGATGCGGCGATCTGGTTGCCGCGACTCGACACTTACCTGTGCGACTTGAAGGAGTCGCAGATCCGCGACGGCCTGCATGTGTTCGGCGAATCGCCCTCCGGGCGATTGCGTATCGATACCTTGCTGGCGCTGTTGCGCATTCCACGGGGCGATGGCCGGGGTGCGCAGTCGAGTCTGCTGCGTGCGCTGGCCAAGGCCTTCGGGCTGGGGTTCGATCCGCTTGATTGCGCCTTGGCCGAGCCGTGGATTGGACCACGACCTGAACAACTGCAAGTACTCGGCGACGAACTTTGGCGTACCACAGGCGATACCCGTGAACGTCTTGAGCTGTTCGCTACACAACTGATCTCACAGACATTGAACTGTAGGAGCGAGCCTGCTCGCGATGGTGTGTCAGTCGACACCAATGTGGCTGACACACCATCGCGAGCAAGCTCGCTCCTACAGGAGTCGGACTGGACAGAGGTGCAAGCCATTATCGATGGTTTGCGTGACGTCATTGCTCCGCGTCTGGACGCCTGCGGTCCGGCGGAAATGCGCGGATTGCTCGACGCGCTTGGCGGTCGCTTCGTCCCGGCCGGTCCCAGCGGCGCGCCCAGTCGTGGTCGTCTTGACGTGCTGCCCACCGGGCGCAACTTCTATTCGGTGGATGTACGCAACCTGCCGACCACCACGGCGTGGCGCATCGGGTTCCAGTCGGCCAACCTTATTCTCGAACGGCACCTGCAAGACCACGGCGATCATTTGCGCCAGCTCGGCTTGTCGGTGTGGGGCACCGCAACCATGCGCACCGGTGGCGATGACATCGCCCAGGCGATGGCGTTGATGGGCGTGCGTCCGGTCTGGGCCACCGGCAGCCAGCGGGTCGATGATTTCGAGATTCTGCCGTTGAGTTTGCTCGACCGCCCGCGGGTGGACGTGACCTTGCGTGTGTCCGGTTTCTTCCGTGATGCCTTTGCCAATCTGATTCGTTTGTTCGACGCGGCGGTGCAAGCGGTGGCCGATCTCGATGAGCCGGACGACCTGAACCCGTTGGCGGCCAAGGTACGCGCCGAGCGTGCAGCCTTGCTGGAGGCGGGGCTCGATGAAGACGCAGCGCGACGTCAGGCCGGCTGGCGGATATTCGGGGCCAAACCCGGTGCCTACGGCGCGGGTGTGCAGGGCGCCATCGACGGTCGCCTGTGGCAGAGCCGCGAGGACCTGGCCGAGGTCTACCTCAACTGGGGTGGCTACGCTTACGGCGGTTCCGACGAAGGCACCGCCGCCCGCGAACAGTTCAGCCAGCGCCTGAGCCAGGTACAGGCGGTGCTGCAAAACCAGGATAACCGCGAGCACGATCTGCTCGACTCCAACGATTACTACCAGTTCCAGGGCGGCATGCTCGCGGCGGTGGAAAGCCTGAAAGGCGAGGCGGCGGCCAGCTATCATGGCGACCACAGCCAGCCGGACCTGCCGAAGATTCGCACCTTGAAGGAAGAGCTGAGCCGGGTGATCCGCTCCCGGGCGGCTAACCCGAAGTGGCTCGAAGGCCTTAAACGTCACGGCTACAAAGGTGCGTTCGAAATGGCTGCGACGGTCGACAACCTTTTCGCCTTCGACGCCACCACGCAATTGATCGACGATCACCAGTACGCGTTGCTGGCCGATGCCTATTTGCTCGATCCGGGCACCCGGGATTTTGTCCGCGAACACAATCCCCATGCCTTGCGCGACATGACCGAGCGCATGCTCGAGGCGCAACAACGGGGAATGTGGAAGGAGCCCGGCGAGTACCGCGAGGCGCTGGAGAATCTGTTGCTGGATATAGAAGAAGATGGCTGACGCACTTAAACCTGTGGGAGCGAGCTTGCTCGCGATGACATGCGTTCAGTCGACAAAAATGTTGCCTGACATTCCGCCATCGCGAGCAAGCTCGCTCCCACAGGGATTGGGGTGGCTGTGACGATTACCGACCATGACCGAGATAGAACAATGACCGACACCCCGCATTTCCCGCTCTGCGCCGTGGTCGGCGCCGACGATTTGAAGCTGGCCCTGTGCCTGACCGCCATCGACCTGAAAATCGGCGGCGTCCTGATCGAAGGCCCGCGGGGCATGGCCAAGTCGACGCTGGCCCGCGGTCTGGCGGATCTGCTGGCCAGCGGTCAGTTCGTCACCTTGCCGCTGGGCGCCACTGAGGAGCGGCTGGTCGGCACCCTCGATCTCGATGCGGCACTGGGCGAAGGTCGCGCACAGTTTTCCCCCGGCGTACTGGCCAAGGCTGACGGTGGCGTGCTCTATGTCGACGAGGTCAATCTGTTGTCCGATCATCTCGTTGACCTGCTGCTCGATGTAGCCGCCAGCGGCACCAATCTGGTGGAGCGTGACGGCATTTCCCATAGGCATTCGGCAAAATTCGTGCTGATTGGCACCATGAACCCGGAAGAGGGAGAACTGCGTCCGCAATTGCTTGACCGTTTCGGTTTGAACGTCGCCCTCGGTGGTCACACCGCGCCGGTCGAGCGCGGTCAGATCATCCGTCGTCGCTTGGATTTCGACGCCGACCCGCAAGGTTTCTGCGCCGAATGGGAATCCGCACAGGCGACTCTGCGTGACCGTTGCCAGAACGCACGCAATGCACTGGCAAGCATTCCCCTCGACGACCAGGCGCTGGCACACATCACCGAACGTTGTTTCGCCGCTGGCGTCGATGGTTTGCGCGCCGATCTGGTCTGGCTGCGCGCTGCCCGGGCTCACGCTGCCTGGCGCGGGGCGAACGCCATCGCCGAGGAAGATATCGACGCAGTCGCCGAGTTCGCCTTGCGCCATCGCCGTCGCGAACATTGCGCACCGACGCCTCAGTCATCCCAGGCGACGCAACACTCGGTGCCGCAGCACGCCAATCCGGGCGAAGGGCAGGGCCAGTGGGGCGAGTTGCCTGCCCAGGCGCTGGCGGTCGGTGCACGACGTGAAGTGCCGAGCTGGCCAAAAAAGCCCTAGGCATTCGCCCACGCTCCGATGCGGGGGCGAATGCCAGACCCCGAGCCGGGCGGCTGGACCACGGCAAACAGGGTAAGCGTCATACGGCCCGTAGCGGCTCGGTCAACTGGCCTGGCACATTGCTCAATGGCCGACCGCGTCAGCGCGACGACCTGTTGTTTCAGCTGCGCACTCGCTCGCCCCACGAACTGTGGCTGGTGATCGTTGATGCCTCTGCATCGACCCGCCGTCATCAGGCATTGAGCGATGCCAAGGGCTTGCTGGCGCAGTTGTTCGACGATGCCTATCGCCAGCGTGCGCGTCTGGCGCTGCTCACAGCCAGCGGTGCTACACCGAAGTGGCAGGTGCAGGGATTGAAGGCCTCGACCGGGTTGCGCCATTGGCTCGATGGCCTTGGCGCCGGGGGCGGCACGCCGTTGCTGGCCGCGTTGGGCGAAGCGGGGCGATGGCTTGGTGCACGGAAAAAGCGTTTTCCGGCAGAGCAGCAGCGGTTGTTGCTGGTGACCGATGGACGGCTGAAGGACTGGCCGTTGTTGCCCGTGCTGGAGTGCCCGGGGGTGCTGATCGACATCGAGCGCGGGCCGATCCGGCTCGGGCGCAGCAGGGTGTTGGCGACGCAGTTGCAGGCCGAGTATCGGCACATTGACGAGCTGCTTCCTGGCTGAAGTTTGCTTTGTCTGCACGGGCCTCATCGCGAGCAAGCTCGCTCCCACATTGGTCCGGGTGAACACAAAGTCTGTGAACACCGAATGATCCCTGTGGGAGCGAGCTTGCTCGCGAAAGCGGAGGGTCAGTCAACATCAATTTCGGATTACTTGCCCATCGCCTGCCGATACTGCCGGGTGCGCTTGCCAATGTACAACCGGTCGAGAATCAACGCCCACAACGCCGAGACTTCAGGCCGGGTTTTGCGTCCACGGCTCAAGCGATGCAGCTGGAATTTGACCACCGCCATGCTCGCCAGCGCCGCCAAGGGCTTGCGTTTCCAGCGGATCGGCGGCAGTTGCGGATGGCTGTCCTGCCCTTCGCGCCAGTGCTTGACCAGGTGTGGTTCCACAGCGAGCGCGGTGCCGATGCCGGCCATGGCAAGGCCGCTGTCGAGGACCTGTTCGACGATTGCCAGACGCCGGATCCCGCCGGTCACCATCACCGGCATCCGCGCCACGCTGGCCAGTTCGCCGGCCATTTCCAGAAAGTACGCCTCCCGCGCCAGGGTTCGGCCGTCGCGCGCCTCGCCTTGCATGGCAGGTGCTTCGTAACTGCCACCGGAGAGTTCCAGCAGGTCGATCGGTTGTTCGTTGAGCCACTGGATCACTTGCCGCGCATCATCGGCATCGAAACCACCGCGCTGGAAATCTGCTGAGTTGAGTTTTACCGACACACAAAATTGCGGCGACACCGCTTGGCGAACCGCCTCGACGACGGACAACAGCAGTCGCGCACGATTTTCCAGGGATCCGCCCCATTGATCGGTGCGCCGATTGGTCAGCGGCGAAAGGAACTGGCTGATCAGGTAGCCGTGGGCGGCGTGGATCTGCACGCCGGTAAAACCGGCTTTCTCGGCCAGTGCGGCGCTGGTGGCGAAACGTCGGATCACCTCCTGGATGTCGTCCGCGTTCATGGGTTTGGGTTCGGCGAACATCTTCGAGAACGGGCCCAGATCCAGCGCAACCGCCGACGGCGCCAGAGCTTGCTGGCCAAGGTTGGCCATGGTCTGGCGGCCAGGATGGTTGAGCTGCACCCAGAAATGCGCACCGCCGGCCCGACCAGCGCTGGCCCACTGGCGGAAGCGCTCCAGGTGGCGCTCGTCTTCCAGCGCTACTCCGCCGGGACCGGTCATGGCGCGACGGTCGATCATTACATTGCCGGTCAGCAACAAGCCGGCCCCGCCCTCGGCCCAGGCCTGATACAGACGAAGCAGGGCCTTGTCGGGTACTTGATCGGTATTGGCGAGGTTCTCTTCCATCGCGGCTTTGGCAATGCGATTGCCGATGGTCTGGCCGTTGGGCAAATTCAACGCTTGAAAGGGCGACATGCTTGGCTCCTCGTAGTGATGAGCAGAGGCTAACCTTAAAGTTAACTTTAATGTCAAGCAGATAAATGGGCCCGCAATGAAGATCGGTGAATTGGCGCAGTTGAGCGGGTTGACCGCATCGCGGATGACCCATGGCAAGGCGCAGTTGCCGGGTTGGATCGACACCCTCCAGGCCCGGCCCGAAGGGGGATTTTTACTGTTGAGCGGGCAAAACAGTTTGAGTGACAGGGTAGGCAAAAGACTCAGTGTTATCGATAGTCGCAAAAACGGTTTGCTCCTCTCCCGGCTTTATGGGAGCAGAAACGTTTCGTAAGAAGCTGATGTATCGGTCTGGCCTCCAGCGGGTTGTACTTAAACCCATGAAAGACGGGAGCAAGGTAGCCCCAGTATAAAACTCCCCAGGTAAAACAGAGAAAATGGTGGTAACGGAGGTTTTGATTGGAAAAAAGATCGCGCCGGGATAAGTGCCACATAACGGATAGTTCGGAGCTCCTTGTGAACATTTTGACGGTGGCTCCTGGCCGACTACCAGTTTGGTGGGCGGTGAACTTACACCCGTTACCACAACCGAAAATGAAATGCCCTTGCCTGGCAGGTTTTGCAGATTCAATTGTGACATCGTGAAGTTACCGTTAGACAGCGTGGATACCTGCTTCAAAATGACGTCATCGCTGGTTTTCGCCGTTACCATGAACGGGCCTGTAGCCGTGGTCCCAACGATCGTGCCCGAGATGGATGTGGCACTTTTTGAAAGCGGTGTCGTGATGCAAACTTCAGGGCCATTCTGGCCGATGTACTTTCCATTGACCAAGCTGCTGCACTCTTCGCTGACCGTGGAAACAGTCGCGTCCGGATCAATATTGCAACCCGTTAAACCCATCCCCAGCGTCGCGCAAACAAATAAAGTTCTCGCCGTATTCATGTTCGATCCCCTTTGGTTTCGATAGTCAGATGCGGCGCCAGTATTTCCTTGCCTACTCAGAAGCGTCTACTGTCATATTTGACAGTAGCAAGCAGATTGGTCGGGTTTAAACAGATCTTTTTTCGATGGCACACATCGCTCGGTTAGCGATGAGGAGGCGCTTTGCAGTAGGTGGGATAGATAGCTTTATTGATGAAATGTGTAGCGATCCTTCCCGGTATGTTTTGACTCATACAAGGCCGCATCGGCCTTGATCAGCGCCTGGTTCAATGTGTCACCGTCGAGCACCCGGGCCAGGCCGATACTGATGGTCACCGGGTGTCGAGTGGGTTGCTCGCGTACCACTCGACACAGGTCGCCGGCCAGCGTCTCGACGTCTTCGCGGCTAACCCCGGCCAGGTAAATCGCGAACTCCTCGCCACCCAATCGCGCATATTCGTGGTGGGCCGTCACCGACTTGATGTCCTGCGCGATGCGCTTGAGCACCTCATCGCCAATGTCGTGGCCGTAGACGTCGTTGACCTTCTTGAAGTTGTCGATGTCGATCATCGCCAGGTAGTGGTCGTTTTCCCGCGGCACGCTGTTCAACTGCAGGCTTGCGCGGGTCATGAACGAACGGCGATTGGGGATTTCGGTGAGGGTGTCGATGTAGGCCTGGTCCAGCAGCAGCCTGGACATGATGAAGTTGTTGAGCTTGGCCTTGTGCAGCGTCAGGAAGCTGTAGAGGGTCAGGCCGCAGATAAATGTCGTGTAACTGAGGGCCATCACGCCCCCCAGTTCAAACTGTTCGATACCGGTGTTGTAGAAGGGATTGAGAAACCACCAGGTCACCAACTGCGCGGCAAAGAATGACCAGCGGCTCAGCGGCAACACCGAGGCTGTGAACAGGGTGGCCGAAGCCGCCAGCAACAGCCAGGCCGGTTGGTGGTCGTTTCCCAGGCCTTCGATGAGCAGCCGCGTGCCGAAGGCAATGGTGAGCACAAACAGCAGGTTGAGTTTCTGGAAGTGCCGGGCGTCGCGGATAAACAGCAGAATGATGACGAGAATGGTGAAGACACCGAAGAACACCAGCGAACGCCAGGTGAATGGCTGCCCGCCGATGAAACTCAGGATCAGGTCGTAAGCAACCCAGACCACAATGCTGGCGATGTAGATCAGTACGCAAAATGTGTGCAGCCGATCGAATTCATGTTGGAGGAACTCGGCCTTGAGCTCAGCCGGCGCCGATTTTTTGAGCACTTCGTCTTCAATGGTTTTGTACATCGCCGACCTTGCCCTTGTGCTGGTTGTCGAGAATCACCTTGCCCCAGGGTCGGTAGCGCAGGGAGAAAACCGATGTCGGGTGGCAACCCGGTGAAGAGGTTTGTGGCGGCATCGGTTCGGCACGGAAGGGTTGTCCGGCAGCGCTGACTTGCCGGAAGGCTTCCCTGACGATGCCGATGGAGCAGGGCAGCGCATTGGCGTAGCCGGTGCGAATCAATGGTGGCAAGCGTCCGGTGCCGGCACCGTCTTGCCACCACACCTGGATTCCGGCGTTCGCCAATTCCCCCAGCCATTGGCCATTCACTTGTGGCGCGAGTTTGCCGACGTTGAACACGCTGATGTGCAATGGTGCGTCGAGCTTGCCGGAAAAATCCTTGAGCTGGCGTTGCAATCTTTGTCGGCGATCCAGCGCCAGAAAGTGCAGGTCATCCAGTTCCATGGGCAGATACCAGCCGCTGACGGGGAGTTTCCAGTCCTTGCGCAGTTTCTGCTGCCGGGCCAGCGACTGCCCCAGTTGCGTCTGCCAGTACGTTGCCAGCCCGGCACTGTCAAGCTCATTGATACGCTGGTAATAGGCCGGGTCCATGTACAGGCCCAGCACCAGTTTCAGGCCTTGGGCCTGGGCCTGTTTCAGGCTGCGGGCAAGCCAGCCGTCGGCACCGCCGAAGTCCGAATCGCCGTAGGCCGTCCACTGTACGATCACCGTGTGCACGCCCTGGCGGGCGCTGTCCTGCCAGATCCGCTGCCATTGCGCCTGGCTCAGGTTGGCATCGACATTGAGCGGTTGATAGAAAATCCGTTCGTCGGCATGGGTCGCCGCGGCGCCCAGCAACAGGCACAAAGCCAAAAGAAGTCGCTTCATCAGAAATTCAACTCCACGCCCACCAGCACGCCGTTGCCGCCTTCATACAGATTGCCACCCAACGCTTGTTGATACTCGGTGCGCACCGTCAAGTGCGCGCGATAGGCGTTGTAGACATCGTCGTCGAACCACCATTGCCAACGCAGGCCCAGACCGGTGCGCAGATCCTGGCGCCAGTCGTTGCTCGGGTCCTGGGTCGCGAATTCGAGAAAGCCGTACGGCATGATCGTTTGTGCGCCGTTGAACGGAAGTTTCCAGGTGTGCCCTTGCTGGAAGCGCGACAACCATTGATGGTCGCCGGCCTTGGTCCACCACGCCGCGTCGAGGTAGAGGAAGCGCTCCTCCCAGTTGCTTTCATCGACCCGCCAATCGTTGCGGAATCGACCCTGATCAAGGAACGACGCGGTTGTCCGCAGCAGGTAGTCGGTGGTGGTGTGGCCATCATTGCGGTGATCCTCGGCCTGATCGGACACCTTGTCGGGGACCAGCATCTGGCCGAGGCTCAGGCCATGGTTGTCCTGATCATCGAACTGGCTTTGCTTGTAGATCTCACCATAGAAGTTGATGTTGGCGGTGCCCCAGGGCTTGTAGCGCAGGCCGACGCCGGTACCCAGGGATTCGGCATAGCTCGACCTGCCCACGCCGCCAAGCAACACGCGGCCATAGACCGACAGCGTGCTGCCGGCGCGGCTGGGTTCATCGCCCAGTGCATGGTCCCACATGGCCAGTTGCACGTTCTGTGAACTGGAGCGTCGCTGTGTGCCGATGCTGTCGTCGGGACGCAGGATGTCGTTGGTCGATATCCCGGCCGGTGACCAGGTGCTGGCGATGGTGACTGTGTCGCGACGGGACAGGCTTTCGTGGGCGCGACGCTGGCGATAGCGGCGCGCTTCCATGCTGCCATCCTCGTCATCGGCGGCCACCGGGTTCTGCTCCAGATCGATCACCCGGCGCAGTTCCTTGCGCGCCGAAGCGCTGTCTTCGACCTCGTCATAACGCCAGGCCAGGGTTTCGCCGAGGCGATAGTCTTCCGGGAAATCCTGGGTGGCGCGTTGCAGATACGGGATGGAACCGGCGCGTGCTGCCTTGGTCTCGGCACCGGCCAGGCGCACGCCGTAGTCGGCCCGATAACGGGGATTGTTCGGTTCGCGGCGCGCCGCTTCGGCAAGCCATTCGGTACTTTGTTGCAGGTCGCCGGCCTTTTGCGCCGTGACCGAGGCCGCATAGTAATGCTCGGCATCCGGTACTAGCTGCAGGGCGGAACGCTGGCGTTGCAGCGCGAGGGTGTGATCGCCCCGGGCATCGGCAATCGCCGCGCCCAACGTCCACTCATTGGCACCACGGGTGCGGCTTAGTTGCCAGTAGCGTTCAGCTGTTTGCGTGTCGCCGATATTCAGGGCGCCGCGGCTGGCGGTGAGGCGGGCATTGTCGCTGAGTTCGGCATCTGGAATGCTGCGCCAGATGGCCAGGGCACCGGCCGAGTCTCCGGCCGCCTCCAGGGCGTAGGCGAGTGGCAGGCGAGTGTTCTGGTCACCCATTTTTTCGGCGGTCTGGTAATACACCACTGCTTCGCCGGGGCGCTCGGGCATTGCACAACGGCCGAGGGCGCGGTAGTCGCCCGCAGCTTGCGGGAGATCACTGATGGCCTGTTGAACCGCGCCGCACTGGCCGTTTTCCGCCAGTTGCGCCAGCAGTTGCCCGCGAGTGGCGGGGTCGACGCGCTTGAGCAGCGAAACAATGCGTTGCTGTTGTGCCGCGGTCGGTGTCGACGCGGCATACAACCCCGCCAACCTTTGCAGCAGGGGCGTCGGCAGCTTGCCGCCGTGGCGGTCGAAGGCGCTCTCGAGCAACTGTTGCGCATGTTCACGATGGCCGGCATTCAGCGCCAGGTAGGTAGCCTGGTTGAGCGAATCGAGGTTGCCGGTCTGCTGGTAATGCCGCTCCCAGAATGCCGCCGCTTCGGTATCGTGATCCGATGCCTGGAGCAGTTCAGCGCGGCGTTTGACCACGTCGGCGGTCTGCGGCTGGCTGGCGAGGTAGGCCATGACTTTGTCGCTGCGGCCTTCCTCCTGCCAGACGTCGAGCAGGTGTTCGCGGCGTCGCGTGTCCCAAGGCTCCGGTAGACGGGTCGTTTGCAGCAGGTCGGTGGCTTGCAGGCGCTGGGCGAGGACCAGCCAGGCCTGCGGGTTTTCTTCGGGTTGGCAACTTTTCAATTGGCTCAGCGCAGCTTGCGGATCACGACGCGACAGCCAGTCGGCGGTCTCCAGGCATGGCCGCTGCAACTCACCACTCAAGCGTTGTACCGTGGCGCTGTCGCCGGTTTGCCGCGCCAGTTCCCACAGACGCTGGCGTTGCGCCGGGTCGGCAAGATCGGCAGGCGGCAGCGATTGCATCCAGCGCTGCGCCTGCTGGACCTGGCCCATGGCAATCGCCCGGTCGACCATGGCCAGCCGGGTCTTGCGCGCGGCTTCCGGGCTTGGCGCCGTTTGCAGCAGTTGCTGCAAGGATTGCTCGTCGAGGCGTTGCACGTAGGCGTTGGCCAGGCGTTGCCAGCTTTGGGCATCGAGTTGTTGGTTAGCGGCCAGTGGCGCCAGTTCCTTGATGGTGCCATCCCAATCGCGCAGTTGCTCGGACCAGTTGGCCCGGGCCTGTTGCAGCGCTTGCTCATCACCCTTGGGTGGCAGTTGCGCCAGCCAGTCATGGGCCGAGGCCGCGCCGCCGCGCTTGGCCAGGCTCGCGCTGTAGGCCTGCCACAGGCGCACGCGATGCTCCAGATTGCTGGAGGCTATCCATTGCTCCACCTGTTTTCTGTCCGGCGGATCCTGTTCGATCCAGGCCAGGCGCAAGTTGAGCAGGCTATCGCTGTTGGACGGGGTATCCGGCAGCGCTTGCAGGGCATCTTCGTAGCGTTGCTGCTTGACCAGCGATTGCACCAGTAATGCCCGTGCTTCATCGTTTTGCGGCACTTTGCTCAGCAGGTGGCGCATCAGCCGTTCGACTTCCTTCCAGTTGCCGTTTTTCGCTTCGCGGTAACTGCGGTCCATATAGGGGTAACTGCGGAACTGATCGAAATCGGTCAAGGGTTCGGCTTGCACCCACGCCGTCGTGTTCAGGCAGAGCAACAGGCTACCGGCCATCAAGGTCTGACGATGGACAGGCTTCATGCGGCCTCCCGGGCAATGCAGTACGCTGCGTGCTGCTCGCTCGTCTGATCGACCAGGGCCTGTTCGAGGATTTCCTGTGTGATCATGCCGCGTTCAATCAAGTGTTCACCGAGAGACATTTTTTCCGCATCGAAATCGATCAGCGCCTGATTGAACAGGGTTGGCGGCACCATGCCGCGTACTTGCAACAGATTGCCCAGCAACACTTGGTGATGGCTGACGCGCTCAATCAGGTCTTCGTCGTCCTGATTTTGCTCAAGCACCTCAAGCATCTGATGCACTTCCTCGCTTTGACGAGGGCTGGCGTACCAGTAGCGGATCCCCAGCGTCACCCGGCCTTGTGGTGCAAGGCGGCAACGCACCGGGCGTTTAAGTTGACGGCTGATGGCGCCCAGGGACACTTGGCTCACCGGACCTTCGGAGGCCAGCACCAGGGTTTCGTTCTCCTCGGCGACCGGCAACACGCCGTAGTGTGTAGCGATTTTGCGCGGCACGGCGTCGATCAGGCGTTTGTCGAGCTTGAACGGATTGAGTGGCGCCCATTCCAGGTCCAGTTGTTCGGCCAGGGCCTGCACCAGTTGCGTGGTGTCGATGTGCCCGCGCAGCAGCAGTTCCTGACCCAGGCGTCGGCGTACCGGGTTGGTGATCGCGGCTTCGAGTTGATCTTCAGACAGCAGGCCTTTTTCCACCAGGCGATGGCCCAGCGGGGTGCGCTGGGCTTCAGCCAGGGCCGGAAACTCATGGGTGGTCTTGTCCCAGGCGACGCGACGGGAATCGCCCATTTCCATCACCTGGCGCAACGCCCGAACGTTGGCAAAAAAATTCACGAAATTGCTCCACACCATCCGGGGCGCCGACAGCAGTCCTTCGCCGAGTCCGTAAAAACGGGTGACAAACCAACCGCGCTGGAATAGCCGGTTGAGCAGCATGAAGCCATTGAGCCACAGCAGGCCCGCCAACAACGTGCTGTCAGAGAGGATCGACGGGAACCGCCAGGCGGTCGGCGCGATCACGGTGACCAGCCACATCGCCAGCAACACCACCAGCAGTATGTTCACCAGGAAGCTCAACAGGTACGCAATCAGGCCACGGCGGTCGCGCCACAGAAAATAATTGAGCAGGCCTTTGCTGCTCCAGCCCAGATTCTTGGTGCCCTGGAACACGATGCCGACGATCCAGCGCGACTTCTGCCGGATCGCGTACTGCAAGTCCCGGGGAAAGTGCTCGCGCACACAGATCACCTGGGAAAAGGCGCGGTCCATGCCGAACACCCATGGTTGTTCCAGTGCCAGTTTCGGGTCGGTCACCGAATAACGGGCAAAGATGCACTTCATGCCTTTTTGCTTGAGGCGGAAACCGATGTCGTAGTCTTCGGTGAGGCTCTGCACGTCGAAGGCGATACCGTCACCGTCTTCGAGCAGGGCACTGATGGCCTTACGGCTGAAACAGGTGCCGACCCCGGCACTGGGCACTTGCCCGGTCAGTGCTTCACGCACGATGACGTCCTTGCCATGGTTCTCGGCGAACTCGTCGACGTAGTGCCCGGCAGTGAAGCCATGCCATTCCGGCGCGTAGGGATAGACCGGAATCTGGATCAGGTCCTTGGCCGGCAGCAGGTAGTTGAACAGGCGCAACTCCATGGGCGAAATCACGTCCTCGGCATCGTGCAGGATGAAGCCGGCGAACTGGATCTTTGCATCGTTTTCAAAGCGCAGGATGGCGTCGATCACGTTGTTCAGGCAGTCAGCCTTGCTGGTAGGACCGGGACGGGCGCACACCACTTTGTGCACGTTGGGATAATGCAGGCACACCGCATCGACGTCGGCCTGGGTCTCGGCGTCGTTGGGGTAGGTGCCGACGAAAATCTGATAGTTCTCGTAGTCGATGGTCGAGGCGGCCAAGCGCGCCATTTCACCAACCACGCCGACTTCGTTCCACGCCGGCACCATGATCGCCAGGGGTTTTTCGCCGATGGAATACAGCCGTTGCTCATCGGCTCGGTCGAATTTTTCATAGATCCGCCAGCGCCGGATCAGCTTGCGGGTCCAGTACACCAGGTCGATGAACAGGTCATCGAGGCCGAGTATGAACATCAGCAGGGCCAGGGTAATCGCGAGGTATTTGAGACCGAACAACACATAGGCAAAGAAGTCGACAAACACCAGGCTCATACGGCTTTACCCGCCGTGCGGTGTTTGAGCCAGATGCCGAGGCGATTGGCGATGCGTTCGCTGGCGTGTCCGTCGCCATAGGGGCTATGGACCCGGCTCATTCGCTGGAAGGTGGCTTCATCATCGAACAACAGGCTCGATTCCCTGACGATGCGGTCGGTGTCGGTGCCCACCAGCACCACGGTTCCGCCTTCGAGCGCCGATGGCCGCTCCGTGACATCGCGCAGCACCAGAAGCGGCTTGCCAATGGCCGGTGCTTCCTCCTGGATGCCACCGGAATCGGTGAGAATGAAATAGGCGCGGTCCATCAGCCAGACGAAATGCTGGTAATCCTGCGGTGCCACCAGATAGATATTGGGTTTGTCCGAGAGGACGCTGTAGACCGCCTTTTGCACCTGCGGATTGAGGTGCACCGGGTAGACGAATTGCGCATCGGGATAACGTTCGGCAAGGGTGGCCAGAGCCAGGCAGATGTTGCGAAAACCGCCGCCGAAATTCTCCCGGCGATGCCCGGTGATCAGCACCATGCGCCTGTTGTCGTCGAGCACCGCCAGCGGCGAGTCGGCGGCCGGGTGCCAGTGGATTTCCTGTTGGTGTTTGCGCATCCATACCAGCGCATCGATCACCGTGTTACCGGTGACCTCGATGTTGGCCTTGGACACACCTTCGCGCAGCAGGTTGTCCTGGCTGATGGTGGTCGGCGCGAAATGCAGGTCGGCGATGACACCGGTCAGGTGCCGGTTGGCTTCCTCAGGCCAGGGTGCACGCAAGTTACCGGTACGCAAACCTGCCTCGACGTGGCCGATGGGTATCTGGCGATTGAAGGCGGCGAGGGCGGCAATGAAGCTGGTGGTGGTGTCGCCGTGTACCAGCACGATATCCGGATGCACCCGCTCGTAGGCTTTGTCGAGATGCCCCAGCAATTGTTCGGAGAGACCGTTGAGGGTCTGGCCCTGGGTCATCACCTGCAAGTCTTCATCGACCGTCAGCTCGAACGAGTCGAGGACCTGCTTGAGCATTTCCCGGTGCTGGCCTGTGGAGCAGATGTTCAGGGTTATACCTGGCCAATTGCGCAGGACCCGTGCCAGAGGGGCCATCTTGATGGCCTCCGGACGCGTACCGAAAACCATCATGACTTTAAATGACATCAACCCTCCTGGGACCGCGCACGCCGAACACGTCACGGCTGCTAAAACCGGTAATTTCCTGAACATAGAATAAAGCAGTCGGGTGGGCGGTTGTCCAATGAAGCTGCTCTGAGTCGCGGGTGTTGCTTCGAATGGGGTCATGTGCACCCAATTGAGAACCAGATACCCGTCCCTCTGATTCAAAACAAATTTCAATCCCTCTCACATTCCCTCCACATCCTGTGGCACACTTTCTGCCGCTTATTCCGTTATTGCACAATAGATTCCGCTATAGCGGAACAATAACTTCCAGTCAGGAGAAACACCCATGAGCATTACTCGTTACGGCACTGGCAGCACCGCCGGCGGCGGTCAGCCTCGTCCATTCGCCCGCGCTGTCGAAGCCGATGGCTGGCTGCACGTGTCCGGCCAGGTGCCGGCGCTGGATGGCGAGATCATTGTCGGTGGTATCGTCGAGCAGACTCACCAGACCATGAAGAACCTGATCGCTATCCTTGAAGAGGCCGGTTATGGCCTCGAAGACGTGGTGCGCACCGGCGTGTGGCTGGAAGACCCGCGGGATTTCTGGAGCTTCAACAAGGTGTTCTCCGAGTACTTCAAGCCAGAACATGCCCCGGCGCGGGCCTGTGTGCAGGCGAACATGATGGTCGACTGCAAAGTCGAGATCGACTGCATTGCGTACAAGAAAAAGGCTTGAACCGAGTCGCGCCCATCGCGGGCAAGCCACGCTCCCAAAGGTTTGTGTGCTGCCACAGATTGCAGACACACCACCATTCCCTGTGGGAGCGGGCTTGCCCGCGAAGGCGGCCTAACGATCAGCGCGGCACACTGGGTAAACTCCAGGCGACCATGAATGGGAACCACTGAAATGACCGAAGACACCATCAAGCGCCGGGCACGCGGGCTGGACCGGGCGTTCGATATCCTCGATTTCCTCAAGGAGATCGGTCAGCCCCTGCGCCCGAACGACATCGCCAGCGGCATCGGCAGCCCCAAATCCACGGTCTACGAACTGGTGGCCTCGCTGCTGGAACGACGCATCCTGGAGCCGGTGGGCAAGGACGGTCATGTCTACCTCGGTCGCCAGTTGTACTTTCTCGGGCAGGCACACCTGCGACATTTCGACCTGACTCGCGAGGCCGATCACGCCTTGCAGGAAATCGTCAGCCAGACCCGTGAAACGGCGCAGATGTGCCTGCTCAACGGGCGCAAGTACACCGTTGCGCTGATGAAGGAGGGGGAGCGGCATTTCCGCATTTCCTCGGACATCGGTGAAAACGCGCCCATCCCCTGGACCGCATCCGGGCGCTTGCTGCTGGCGCACCTGAGCGACCAGTCAATCGTCGACCTGATCGACCACGACGACTTCATCCTGCCCAATGGCGAACGCTTGGAACTTGCGCAGTTTCTAAAGGAAATCCGTCAGGCCGGAATCGATGGTTTCTTTTCCTTCGATAGCGTCGCCGACACCTTTACCCATTGCTTCGCCGCACCGGTCAAAGACCCCAACGGCGTGGCCATCGCGACCCTGTGCATCGTCGCCCCCCGGGCCGATGCCAAGAACAACTACAACGACTACCGCCGGGTGCTGATCGAAAGCGCCAATAGCCTGGCCCGTCGCATCAACGAATAACAGCGGCTGCCTGCGGCCGCGTGAACGAGGAGTTCGACCATGTCTTCTGCCCCCAATACTGCCGCCGTGGAAAAAGGCACCGCACCCAAGGGCGCGAACCTGGTGCGTGACGTCAGCCTGCCTGCGCTGGTACTGCACCGCGAGGCGCTGGAACACAACATTCGCTGGATGCAGGCGTTCGTCAGCGACAGCGGAGCGGAACTCGCGCCCCATGGCAAAACCAGCATGACCCCGGCGCTGTTCCGGCGCCAACTGGACGCCGGTGCCTGGGGCATCACCCTGGCCAGCGCCACCCAAACCCGTGCGGCCTACGCTCATGGTGTGCGCCGGGTGCTGATGGCCAACCAGTTGGTCGGTACGCCGAACATGGCGCTGATTGCCGACCTGCTGGCCGACCCGACGTTCGACTTCTATTGCATGGTCGATCACCCGGACAACGTCGCCGACCTCGGTGCCTATTTCGCCTCCCGTGGCGTGCGTTTGAACGTCATGATCGAATACGGCGTTGTCGGTGGTCGCTGCGGTTGCCGCAGCGAGCAGCAAGTGCTCGACCTGGCCAAGGCCATCGCCGCGCAACCGGCGCTGGCCCTGACCGGGATCGAAGGCTACGAAGGGGTGATCCACGGCGATCACGCGGTGACCGGTATCCGCGATTTCGCCGCATCACTGGTGCGCCTGGCGGTGCAGTTGCAGGACAGCGGTGCCTTCGCCATCCCCAAGCCGATCATCACCGCGTCGGGTTCGGCCTGGTATGACCTGATTGCCGAGTCGTTTGAAGCACAGAACGCCGCCGGGCGTTTCCTCAGCGTGCTGCGTCCCGGCAGTTACGTGGCCCATGACCATGGCATCTACAAGGAAGCGCAGTGCTGCGTGCTCGACCGTCGCAGCGACCTGCACGAAGGCCTGCGTCCGGCGCTGGAGGTGTGGGCGCACGTGCAGTCGCTGCCGGAGCCGGGGTTTGCGGTGATTGCCCTGGGCAAGCGCGACGTGGCCTACGACGCCGGTTTGCCGGTGCCATTGCTGCGCTACAAGGCGGGCGTCGTGCCGGCCGAAGGCGATGATGTGAGCGTCTGCAAGGTGACTGCGGTGATGGACCAGCATGCGTTCATGACCGTGGCACCGGGGGTTGATCTGCGGGTGGGCGACATCATTTCGTTTGGCACTTCGCACCCGTGCCTGACGTTCGACAAGTGGCGTGTCGGTTGCCTGGTGGATGAGCAACTGAACGTCATCGAGACCATGGAAACCTGTTTCTAAGGGTTTGAGATCGAGTTGCGGCCATCGCGAGCAAGCTCGCTCCCACATTGGATCTATGGCGTTTACAAAATCCCTGTGGGAGCGAGCTTGCTCGCGATGGCGGCCGACCAGACAACACCGAAACACCAGAGACCCCACAACAATGAACACCATCAACACCCTGGGCCCCAACACTCCACGCATCGCCCTGATCGGCGAGTGCATGATCGAGTTGCAGCATCGCGCCGACGGCAGCCTGCAACAGAGCTTCGGCGGCGATACATTGAACACGGCCGTGTACCTGTCCCGGGAACTGGGAGAGGACGGCTCCGTGGACTACGTCACCGCCCTGGGCGATGACAGTTTCAGCGACGCGATGTGCCAGAGTTGGGCGGCGGAAAATATCGGGCTCGCCATGGTCCAGCGTCTGCCCGGACGCCTGCCGGGTTTGTATTGCATCCAGACTGACACCGCCGGTGAGCGACGCTTTCTGTACTGGCGCAACGAAGCGGCCGTCCGCGATTGCTTCACCACCCCGGCCGCCGCGCCGATTCTCGCCGCGCTGCCGGATTATGATGTGCTGTACTTCAGCGGCATCACCCTGGCGGTACTCGGTGCGCAAGGTCGGGAAAAACTGCTGGAAACCCTGATCGAAGCCCGCCAGCGCGATGCGCGAATCGTGTTCGACAACAACTACCGGCCACGGCTGTGGGCATCGGTCGAGGACGCCCGGGCGGCATATCGCAGTGTGCTGGCGTATGTCGACCTGGCGTTGCTGACGGTGGATGACGAACAGGCGTTGTTTGGTTATGCCGATGGTGACGCGGTGTTTGCCGCGTATGAGCAGATCGGTACGCCGGAAGTGGTGCTCAAGCGCGGCGCACAAGCGTGCCTGATTCGTTGTGATGGAGAGTCGTTCGAAGTGCCCGCGCAGAAGGTCGAGCGGGTGGTGGACACCACGGCGGCGGGGGATTCGTTCAGCGCGGCGTATCTGGCTTCGCGGCTCAAGGGCGGCAGCCCTTCGCAAGCCGCCGAGGCCGGGCATCGGTTGGCGAGCCGGGTGATTCAGGTGCCGGGGGCGCTGATTCCCAGAGATTGAAATGCATTAACTGGGGCGAGGGGGGCTTTGTGGCGAGGGGGCTTGCCCCCGTTGGGCTGCGAAGCAGCCCCAAACCCTGTCTACCGGATTTATCTGACATGCCGAGTGCAGCGAACTCACGAGTGCTGCGCACTCGAACGGGGGCAAGCCCCCTCGCCACAGGGGCCTGACCAGCCACTCAATCCCGGTAAAACACCTGCACCAGGTGATACCCGAACTTGCTCTTGATCGGCCCATGCACCACCCGCAGCGGTTTCTTGAAGATCACCGCATCAATCACGCCGACCATCTGTCCCGGCCGCACTTCACCGAGATCGCCGCCGCGCTTGCCCGATGGGCAGGTCGAATACTTCTTGGCCAGCACGTCGAACGCTTCGCCCTTGGCGATGCGTTGTTTGAGCTGCTCGGCTTCTTCCGAGGTTTTCACCAGAATATGGCGGGCTTGAGCTTTCATTGGCGGTACCTTGCAACGGTGGTGGCTATGTGGGCGGCAGTGGGGGGGCGCGCGATTATGCCTCAACTCAGTCCGATTGACTGATCATCGTGCGAATCTTGTTGGCCAGCAGATCGATGGAAAACGGCTTGGCTACCATGTCCATGCCCTCTTCGAGAAAACCCTGGCGCTCGGCGGCGATCTCGGCGTAACCGGTCATGAACAGCACTTTCAGTTCGGGACGATGCTGACGGGCGATTTCCGCCAGTTGGCGGCCGTTCATGCCCGGCAACCCGACGTCCGTCACCAGCAGGTCCACCCGCAGGTCCGACTCCAGCAGCGGCAGGGCGCCCTTGGCATCTTCGGCTTCATGGGCTCGGTAACCGAGCTCATTGAGCAGGTCCAATACCAGCATGCGCACCGCCGCATCGTCCTCGACCAGCATCACGGTTTCGCCGGCAATGGCCGCCGGTGCCTCGCCGATGACGGGCGACAAAACTTTTTCCGGCTCGGTCGAATGCAGGCGCGGAAGGTACAAACGCACGCTGGTGCCCCGTCCCGGCAGGCTGAACAGACTGACGTGGCCCCCCGATTGCTGGGCGAAACCGTAAATCATCGACAAGCCCAAACCGGTGCCCTGGCCGATGGGCTTGGTGGTGAAGAACGGGTCGAATGCCTTGGCCAGCACCGAGGGCGTCATGCCGGTGCCGTTGTCGCTGACGGCAATCATCACGTAGTCACCGGCCTTGACCGGTTCCAGGGTCGTCATGTCACTGCCGTCGAGGTACACGTTGGCCGTTTCGATCTGCAACTCGCCGCCATCGGGCATGGCGTCCCGGGCGTTGATCACCAGGTTGAGCAGGGCGTTTTCCAGTTGGCTGACATCGGTGTTGACCCGCCAGATGTTCTCGGCCAGTTGCAGGTCGAGCTCGATATGGTCGCCCTTGGTGCGCCTGAACAAGTCTTCCAGAGAGTGGATCAGCTCGTTGGGGTTGAGCGGCTTGCGATTGAGTGATTGGCGGCGGGAGAACGCCAGCAGGCGATGGGTGAGAGCGGCGGCGCGGTTGGCCGAGGACACGGCCGCTTCGGTGAATCGACCGATCTCGCTGGCGCGGCCGTCGGCAATGTAGCGTTGCATCAGGTCGAGGCTGCCGATGATGCCGGTGAGCATGTTGTTGAAGTCATGGGCGATGCCGCCGGTAAGCTGGCCGACCGCTTCCATTTTCTGCGCATGGCGCAAGGCGTCTTCGGCACGTTCGCGCTCGAACATCTCGTTCTGCAGACGTTCGTTGGCTTCGGCCAGTTGGCGGGTGCGGGCGGCAACCCGTTCTTCAAGGGTTTCGTTGAGGTTACGCAGGGCTTCTTCGGTCTTTTTACGCTCGGTTTCATCGATCACGAAGATGTAGAAACCGTTTACGGCGCCATCCGCGCCGTGGCGTGGCAGGTAATTCATCAAGGCCTGGCGGATGCTGCCGTCGCGGTGTGGCGTGCTGATGCTGAAACAGCAGGGCCGGCCGGACAGCGCCTCCTTGATGTGCGGAGCGCGCAGCGCATAGGCTTCTTCGCCGAGCACTTCAAGAATGGTTCGCCCGTAAAGCTCTTGCGGCGTCAGCCCGTACCAGTCGAGGTACGCCGCATTGTTCAGGCGAAAGCGCTCTTCGCGGTCGACGTAGCTGATCAGGACCGGCATGGCGTTGATGATCAGTTGCAGCTCGGTCTGGCTCTGGCGCAGGGCCTGTTCGGTGTGTTTGCGCTCGGTCAGGTCCAGGACGGCGCCGAGGAAGCGCACTGGCCGGCCATGGTGATCCTTGTAGCAGCGACCGCGGGCAAATACCCAGCGCATCTGGCCGTCGGTTTGCAGCAGGCGATACTCCTCGGCGTATTCGGTGCCATGGGTGATGCAATGCTTGATGCTGCGGGCGATCAGGGCGCGGTCTTCGGGGTGTACGCCGTGCAGGTATTCACTGATCGGCAATTGACTGGCCATGGCCGGGTCGATGCCATGCAGTTGGGCAAAATGCGCATCGGCGATGAAGCGGTCCTCGCTGATGTCCCAGTCCCAGGTACCGACCGCATCGGTGGCGGCGAGGGCCAGTTGCAGGCGTTCCTCGGTTTCACGCTGGGCCTTGAGGCTGGCCGCCGAGCGCTGTTCGAGTTCGAGGGCGATGCGCCGGCGTTCGTTGGTTTCGATGGCGGTGACCAGGATCCCGGACACCTGGGCACCTTCGTCGCGGATCGGGCTGTAGGTCAGGTCGAGCCAGAAGTCAGACTCCTGGCCCCCGCGTTGCAGGGTAAAGCGCTGCTCGCTGTAGGTGCGCACCTGACCTTGCAGGACGGCGCTGTAGATCGGGTCGGTGAAGTCTTGCAACTCTGGCCAGATCAGGTGTGTCGGTTGTCCGAAAGCGTGCGGATGTTTGCTCCCGGCGAGCAGGGCGAAGCCGTCGTTGTAGATTTGCGTCAGTTGCGGGCCCCATAACAGCAGCATCGGCATCGGTGAATGAATGACGATGTCCACGGCGGTTCGCAGGCTTTGTGGCCAAGTGCTGGCAGCGCCCAGCGGGCTGCTTGCCCAGTCGATTCGGGCGATCAAGGCCTGGGCATCGCTGGCGGTTGGTATTGCGTTCATCTGGGAGTCCTGCACATGAGTCGCTTTGGCTGGGACTATTCTTGCACAGGTGATAGGTGCAGGTTGATTCGAAGGCTTGAGCGGTTACTGTGGGAGCGAGCTTGCTCGCGATGGCGTCGGGTCACGTTGCATTGATGTGAACTGACACTCCGCTATCGCGAGCAAGCTCGCTCCCACAGGTAATCCCATTTCAATCCATCAGTTCGGGCCGGTCACGAAATTGCTCCAGCGCCTCGGGATTGGCCAAGGCATCAGTGTTCTTCACTTTCTGCCCATGCACCACATTGCGCACCGCCAGCTCAACGACCTTGCCGCTGATGGTCCGGGGAATGTCCGTCACTGCCACGATCTTCGCCGGCACATGACGCGGCGTGGTATTGGCGCGAATCACCTGGCGGATCTGCTGTTGCAGGGCCTCGTCCAGTTCGAGCCCGTCGCGCAAGCGCACGAACAGCACCACCCGCACGTCGTCCTGCCACTGCTGACCGATCGCCACGCAGTCGAGCACCTGGGGGACTTTCTCCACCTGGCGATAGATTTCCGCCGTGCCGATGCGCACGCCGCCGGGGTTGAGCACGGCATCCGAGCGTCCGTGGATCATCATCCCGCCATGGGGCAGTTGTTCGGCGTAATCACCTTGGGCCCAGACGCCGGGGAACAGGCTGAAATAGGATTTGCGCAGTTTTTCGCCATCAGGATCGTTCCACAGGCCAATGGGCATCGCCGGGAAATGCCGGGTGCAGACCAGTTCGCCTTTTTCACCGATCACCGGGTGGCCTTCGTCGTTCCACACTTCAACGGCCATGCCCAGGCTCTTGCCCATGATTTCGCCGCGCCGCACGGGCGACATCGGGTTGCCGTTGACGAAGCACGAGACGATGTCGGTGCCGCCGGACATCGAAGCCAGGCACACGTCAGCCTTGAAATCGCGATAGACGAAGTCGTAACTGTGCGGCGACAGCGCCGAGCCGGTGCAAAGCAACGTCTTGAGGCTGCTCAGGTCATGACTTTCACGGGGCTTGATACCGCTGCTTTCCAGAGTTGCGAGGTATTTGGGACTGGTGCCGAAGACGCTGATGCGTTCGTCGTCGATCAGGTCGATCAAGCGTTGTGGATCGGGCTGGAACGGTGAGCCATCGTACAGCACCACGGAGCTGCCGGTGGCCAGTGCCGACACCAACCAGTTCCACATCATCCAGCCGCAGGTGGTGTAGTATAACAGCCGTTCACCGGGGCCTAGATCGCCATGCAGGCCGTGTTCCTTGAAGTGTTGCAGCAACACGCCGCCGGTGCTGTGGATGATGCATTTAGGCACGCCGGTGGTGCCGCTGGAGTAGAGGATGTACAGCGGATGGGCGAAGGGCACGGGGACGAAATCCGGCTCGCCGCCGGGTTCGTAGAAATCGTCCCACAGCGTCACGTTGGCCTGGGTGTGGAATTCTTCGATGTGCGCCTGTGGCCGGGCGTAAGGCACGACGATCAGCTGTTGCAGCGAAGGCAGACGCTGGAGGATCTCGTTGACCTTGGCGCTCTGGTCGATCTCCTTGCCGGCATAGCGGTAGCCGGCGCAGGTCACCAGTACTATCGGTTCGATCTGACCGAAACGGTCAACCACCCCTTGGGTGCCGAAGTCCGGTGAGGAGCAGGACCAGATAGCGCCAAGGCTGGTGGTGGCGAGCATGGCCACCAGGGTCTGCCAGGTGTTGGGCATGCACGCGGCGACCCGGTCACCCACACCGACGCCGGCGGCGATCAAGCCATTCTGAAAACCGGCGACCTGTTCGGCGAGTTCAGCCCAGGTCAAATGTTCACGCTGACCGTTTTCGCCGACGGCTATCACGGCGATCGCATCGTCGCGACGCTGTAGCAGGTGTTCGGCAAAGTTCAGCGTTGCACCGGGGAACCATTGGGCGCTGGGCATCCGGGGGCCTTCGAGCAGCACGGCGTCGGGCTGCTCGTGGAAGCGGATGTCGAAGAAGTCGACGATGGCCTGCCAGAAGTCCGGGCGCTGATCGATGGACCACTGGTGCAGGGCAGGGTAGTCGTCGATCTTGAGGTGGTGTCGCTGATTGATGAAGCGCCGAAAGGCTTCCATGCGGGTCTTGCCAATGCGTTTGGCGTCGGGTTGCCAGAGGATGTCGGACATGGTTTGCCTCTTCTTTTTTATGCCTTCACACAGGCTGATGTGGCGCCGGCTTTTGTGGCGAGGGAGCTTGTGTGGCGAGGGGGCTTGCCCCCGTTCCGCTGCGAAGCAGTCGTGAATCAGACAACCTGAATCGTCTGTGAGTTTTTGGGGCGGCTTCGCCACCCAACGGGGGCAAGCCCCCTCGCCACAAGGGTCTATCAGCCAGTCACTGTGCCAACCACCCACCATCAACATTCCACGCCGCGCCCCGCACCTGGCTGCCGGCTTCGCTGCACAGGAACAAAACCAGTTCCCCCAGTTGCGGTGGTGTCACGAATTCCAGCGATGGCTGCTTTTCAGCGAGCAAATCGTGCTGCGCCTGCTGCGGGTCAACTCCACTGGCGGCACGATCATCAATCTGCTTTTGCACCAGCGGCGTCAATACCCAGCCTGGGCAGATTGCGTTGCAGGTGACCTGGGTGGTTGCGGTTTCCAGCGCGACCACTTTGGTCAAGCCGATCACCCCATGCTTGGCGGCGACATAGGCTGACTTGCCCGCCGAACCGACCAGACCATGCACTGACGCAATGTTGATCACCCGGCCCCAGCCCTTGGCGCGCATGCCCGGCAGGCTCAAGCGGGTGCTGTGGAACACCGACGACAGGTTGATGGCGATGATCGAATCCCAGCGCTCCACCGGAAACTCATCCACTGCTGCCACGTGTTGAATGCCAGCGTTGTTGACCAGGATGTCGACGCCGCCGAACTCGCGCTCGGCGTAGGCAATCATGTCGGCAATTTGCGCCGGATCGCTGACATCGGCCGGGTGATGGCCGACCTTGCCCCCGAACTGTTGCACCTGGGCGATCACTTGGGAGGCATCGCCAAAGCCGTTGAGGATCAGGTTGGCCCCGGCCTTGGCCAGGCTGAGGGCGATCCCCAGGCCGATGCCGCTGGTGGAGCCGGTGACCAGTGCGGTCTTGCCCGAAAGAGTCGTCATGAATACCTCACACAATGCCAGTGGCGTAGAAAGTGCCGATCACCACGAAAACCGCCAGGGTCTTGATCAGCGTAATACAGAAAATATCTTTGTAAGCCTCGCGGTGGGTCAGCCCGGTGACCGCCAGCAGGGTAATCACCGCGCCGTTGTGTGGCAGGGTGTCCATGCCGCCGCTGGCCATCGCGGCGACCCGGTGCAACACTTCCAGCGGAATGTTCGCCGCGTGGGCTGCGCTGATGAACTGCTCGGACATTGCCGCCAGAGCGATGCTCATGCCGCCCGAGGCGGAACCGGTGATGCCGGCCAGCAGAGTCACAGTAATCGCTTCGTTGACCAGTGGGTTGGGAATGCTCTTGAGCCAGTCGGCCAGTACCAGGAAACCCGGCAGGGACGCGATCACCGCGCCGAAACCGTATTCCGAGGCCGTGTTCATCGCCGCCAGCAAGGCACCGCTGACCGCACTTTTACTACCTTCGGCCAGCTTGCGGCTGATCGCCTTGTAGCCGAACACCAGCACCATGAGGATGCCGACCAGCAAGGCTGCCTGTACCGCCCAGATCGCCGTGAGCTTGGCGATTTCCGTGGTCACCGGCGTGGCCATGCCCGGCAGCGCGAGGCTGTGGGTCTTGCCGTACACCTGTGGAATCCAGTGGGTGAACAGCAGGTTCATGATGCCCACCGCCAGCAGTGGCGACAGCGCCAGCCACGGGTTGGGCAGCTTCAGGTCGGGGGCGGTTTCCGGCTCGTTGCGCAGGTCCGAACCATAGCCTTCACCGGTACGCTGGGCCTTGTTGCGCTGGCGCTGGAGAAACAGCATGCCGGCGCAGAACACGAAGATCGTGCCGATCACGCCCAGCCACGGCGCTGCCCAGGCGGTGGTGTTGAAGAAGGTGCTGGGGATGATGTTCTGGATCTGCGGAGTGCCGGGCAGGGCGTCCATGGTGAACGAGAAGGCGCCCAGCGCAATGGTCGCCGGGATCAGTCGCTTGGGGATGTTGCTCTGGCGGAACATTTCAGCGGCAAACGGATAGACCGCGAACACCACCACAAACAACGATACGCCGCCGTAGGTCAGCAAGGCGCAGACCAGCACGATCACCAGCATCGCCTGGCGGGTGCCGAGCAGGCGAATGGCTGCCGCGACGATGGAGCGCGAGAAACCGGACAGTTCGATCAGCTTGCCGAACACCGCGCCGAGCAGGAACACCGGGAAATACAGCTTGATGAAGCCGACCATTTTTTCCATGAACACCCCGGTGAAAGCGGGGGCGACGGCAGACGGGTCAGTCAGCAGGACAGCGCCGAGGGCGGCAATCGGGGCAAAAAGGATAACGCTGTAGCCACGGTAGGCAGCCAGCATCAGCAGCGCGAGGGCTGCCAAGGCAATGATCACACTCATGGTGTGTCTCCTGGGTTGTTATTTTTGTTGGGTGAAGCCTGGTGGGAGAGGCGTATAGCGAGTTTTGTGCCATCTTGCTAAGTTATTGAAATATAAGGATATATTTGATTTTTGAGGGTTGAGTTCGAATGCTTTGTCTCTAATTAGAGACTTTTGGCGGTGGTGCTGGCCTCATCGCGAGCAAGCTCGCTCCCACAGTGGGACGGAGTAGTTCAGTAGAACGCGGTCTACTGTAGGAGCGAGCTTGCTCGCGATGGTTTGTCTAGCAATTGAGACTAATGTCTCTTTATTGAGACTCTGCAATCCCCAGTGCCACCATTTTCTTGTACAGCGTCGACCGCCCAAGCCCCAGCCGTGCCGCTGCATCAGGCACCTTGCCCCCGCATTGCGCGAGGGTGGTTTCGATCAATTGCCGATCAAATCGCTCTCGCGCCACACTGAACGTCTCGTGTGCAAGTGGTTCGATGGTCAAGGGCGCCACGCGTTCCACCGGTATGAATGTACCGATCGCCCCGCGGATGTCCGCCACCGTCAGGCGCAAATCATCACTGAGCAGCGCGGCCCGCTCCAGCACATTGCGCAGCTCCCGGATGTTCCCCGGCCAGGCGTGTTGCCCCAGCAGTTCCAGGGCTTCGTGGTGCAATTCATGCTGGCTGCGCAGTTCTTCGAGAATGGCCTCACTGAGCGCCGGCACGTCATCGAGGCGGTCACGCAGGGGCGGAACCTGGATCGGCAGCACGTTGAGCCGGTAGTACAAGTCGGCGCGGAATTCGCCGCGCTTGATCGCGGCTTCCAGGTCCGTAGAGGTCGCGGCGATCACCCGCACATCGCTCTGGATCACTTCGTTGGAGCCCACCGGCTCGAATTCCTTTTCCTGCAGCACACGAAGCAGTTTGCTTTGCAGGGGCAGCGGCATGTCGCCGATTTCGTCGAGGAACAGCGTGCCGCCCTGAGCGATCTGCAATTTGCCGGCGCGGCCCTTGCGGTCGGCACCGGTAAACGCGCCGGGGGCAGTGCCGAAGAATTCGGCTTCCAGCAGCGATTCAGGAATCGCCGCGCTGTTGATGCTCACGAAGGCCTTGTGCGCGCGGGGCGAGGCGTTGTGGATGGCCTGGGCCAGCAACTCTTTGCCGGTACCGGTTTCTCCGAGCAGCAATACCGGCGATTCGGTACTCGCACTGCGCCGGGCGCGGCGTTTGACTTCCAGGCTGGCGGCGCTGGTGCCGATGAAGTGGGCGAAGTTGTATCTGGTCTGCCGCGCCCGCAGCAGCGAGCGGGTGGAGGCCAGTTCTTCCTGCATGCTCATATAGCGCTTGAGCATCGGTGACAGGCTGCGCAACTCGTCGAACAGGGCGAAACCGATGGCGCCGATGACTACGCCGGCATCGTCATGAATCGGCAGGCGCATGACCACCAGCGGTTCTTTGGAGGTGTCTTGCATATCCAGCAGAATCGGCCGGCCGGTGCGCACCACCTCACGCAGAAGGCTACCGGGGATCACGCTTTCACAGGGCTTGCCAATCGCGACTTCGGCCGATGGCAGGCCGAAGCGTCGGGCATAGCGCTCGTTCATCCAGACGATGTTGGCATCGCGGTCGACAATCACCGTGCCCTCGCTTGATTGTTCGATGATTTCGAACAGCGAACGGATCGCCAGCAAGCGAACGCGCTGGTAGTCCTTGAGGCTTTCGGTGGTGTTCATGGGGGGCTGATCCTGATTGTGTATTGCCTGTGGTGGCCTCATCGCGAGCAAGCTCGCTCCCACAGTTGATCTGTGTCGTTCACAAATCCCCTGTGGGAGCGAGCTTGCTCCGGGCGGCGTTCCGACGATGGCCGCGATGCGGTTTAACGGCCAGATTATGCCTGCCCCAACATCGCCGCCGCCAATAGCTCCTTGGTGTACGGATGCTGCGGTGAGTCAAACACCTCATGGCTGGCGCCGCGTTCCACCACTTTTCCGTCCTTGATCACGATCATGTCGTGGGCCAGGGCGCGCACCACTGCCAGATCATGACTGATGAACAGATAGGTCAATCCGTACTTTTCCTGAAGCTGACGGAGCAGGGCGACCACTTGTTTTTGCACCGTGCGGTCCAGCGCCGAGGTTGGTTCGTCGAGCAGGATCAGTGCCGGTTTCAGCACCAGCGCCCGGGCGATGGCGATACGTTGACGCTGCCCGCCAGAGAACTCGTGGGGATAGCGATGGCGACTTTGGGGGTCAAGGCCGACTTCGTTCAGTGCCCGGATCACTTCGGCATTGCACTCTTCAGTGCTCAACTGGCTGTGCACTTCCAGGCCTTCGCTGATGATCTGCGCAACCGACATCCGCGGGCTGAGGCTGCCGAAAGGGTCCTGGAACACCACCTGCATCTTCTTGCGCCACGGCCGTAGCTGTTTTTGCGTCAGGCCGTCCAGCGCCTGGCCTTGAAAGCGAATACCGCCTTCGGAGTCGAGCAAACGCAGGATCGCCTGGCCAAGGGTGGACTTTCCCGAACCGGACTCGCCGACGATGCCCAGGGTCTTGCCGCGTTGGATATTCAGGCTGATGCCATCCACTGCACGCAGCCAGGTCTTGCGCTGAAACAGGCCACCACCGACGGGAAACCGCACCTGCAGGTTGTCCACCTCCAGTACGTTTTCGCGC
Source organism: Pseudomonas sp. GW823-FHT06E10 (assembly GCF_058794995.1). NCBI lineage: Bacteria > Pseudomonadati > Pseudomonadota > Gammaproteobacteria > Pseudomonadales > Pseudomonadaceae > Pseudomonas > Pseudomonas sp. GW823-FHT06E10. The sequence continues at coordinate 62,736 of NZ_JBXAHJ010000017.1, forward strand.
TCGTCCCGGGGCAAGGCTTCGCCCTCGGGTTCGGCGTGCAGCAGTATGCAGCTATAGGGGTGCCTGGGTTCGGTGAACAGGGTTTCGCACGGCGCCTGCTCGACGATTTCCCCGGCCTTCATCACGCACACGCGCTGGGCGATGCTGCGCACCAGATTGAGGTCATGGCTGATCAGTAGCAGCGACATTCCCAGCCGCTGTTGCAGGGATTTGAGCAGCAGCAGAATTTTGCGCTGCACCGTCACATCCAGCGCGGTGGTCGGTTCGTCGGCAATCAGCAGTTCCGGTTCACACGCCAGGGCCATGGCGATCATCACCCGCTGGCGCTGTCCGCCAGACAATTGATGGGGATAGGCCTTGAGGCGTTCTTCGGGTTTCTGGATACCTACCAGATGCAACAATTCGAGGATCCGCGCTTGCGCCGCCTTGCCCGCCAGGCCTTTGTGCACCAGCAAGGTTTCACCGATCTGTTTTTCGATGCTGTGCAGCGGGTTGAGGGAGGTCATCGGCTCCTGGAAGATCATCGCGATGCGATTGCCGCGCAGTTTGCGCAACTTGCCGGCATCGGCGCCCACCAGTTCCTGGCCGCGATAGCGGATGCTGCCTGTCGTCTCGGTATCGGTTTGCGGCAGCAGTTGCAGGATCGAGTGGGCCGTCACCGACTTGCCCGAGCCCGATTCGCCCACCAGCGCCAGGCATTCGCCGGGGCGGATGTCCAGGCACAGATTGCGCACCACGGTCTGGCCACTGAAGGCCACGCTGAGGTCACGGATTTCGATCAGGTTGGTCATATTAACATCCGCATCAAGATCGAGGGTCAAGACCGGGGATCAAAAGCGTCGCGCAGTGCTTCGCCAATGAACACCAGTAAAGAAAGAATCAGCGCCAGGGTGAAGAACGCCGTCAGTCCCAGCCATGGCGCTTGCAGGTTTTGCTTGCCCTGACCGATCAGTTCACCCAGGGAAGCGCTGCCGGCAGGCATGCCGAAGCCGAGGAAGTCCAGCGCCGTCAGGGTGGAAATCGCCCCGGTCAGAATGAACGGCAAGTAACTCAAGGTCGCGTTCATGGCGTTGGGCAGAATGTGCCGCACGATGACTTTGCGGTCGGTCAGGCCCAGCGCGCGCGCGGCCTTGACGTATTCCAGGTTGCGCCCGCGCAGGAACTCGGCGCGCACCACGTCCACCAGGGCCAGCCATGAAAACAGCGCCATGATTCCCAGCAGCCACCAGAAATTCGGTTCGACGAAGCCCGACAGGATGATCAGCAGGTACAGCACCGGCAACCCGGACCACACCTCCAGCAGACGCTGGCCGAGCAAATCCACCCAGCCGCCGTAATAGCCTTGCAGGGCTCCGGCCGCGATGCCGATCAGGGCACTGACAAAGGTCAGCATCAAGGCAAACAGGATCGACACCCGGGCACCGAAGATCACCCGGGCCAGAACGTCCCGTGCCTGGTCGTCGGTGCCCAGCCAATTGACGTTGGAGGGCGGGCTGGGGGCGGGCTTGTTCAGGTCGTAGTTGGGTGTGTCGTCACTGAACGGAATCGGTGGAAACAGCAACCAGCCGCCATCCTTCTTGATCAGTTTCTGCACGTAGTCGCTGCGGTAGTCGGCCTGGAACGGCAGTTGCCCGCCGAAGGCCTGTTCGGTGTAGCGCTTGAAGACCGGGAAGTACCACTGGCCTTGATAGCTGACCACTAACGGTTTGTCGTTGGCGATCAGTTCGCCGCCCAGGGTCATCAGGAACAGGCCGACAAACAACCAGAGCGACCACCAGCCCCGACGGTTTTTCTTGAAGCGCTCGAAGCGGCGACGCGCCAGCGGTGAAAGCTTGAGCATCAGGCGTTCCTCGCAGCGAAGTCGATACGCGGGTCGACCAGGGTGTAGCAGAGGTCGCCGACCAGTTTTATCAGAAGGCCAAACAGGGTGAAGATGAACAGCGAGCCGAACACCACCGGATAGTCCCGGGACACTGCCGCTTCGTAGCTCATGCGGCCGAGACCGTCGAGGGAGAAGATCACCTCGATCAGCAGGGAACCGGCAAAAAACACACTGATGAACGCCTGGGGAATGCCCGACACCACCAGTAGCATGGCGTTGCGGAACACGTGCCCGTAGAGCACCCGTCGTTCACTCAAGCCCTTGGCCCGGGCGGTGACTACGTATTGGCGGGTGATTTCATTGAGGAACGAGTTCTTGGTCAGGATGGTCAGCGTGGCGAATCCGCCGATCACCAGGGCGGTCACGGGCAACACCAGATGCCAGAAGTAGTCGGCCACCTTGCCAAGGGTCGACAGCGATTCGAAGTTGTCCGAGACCAGCCCGCGGACCGGAAACCAGTTCAGCGAAGTGCCACCGGCAAAGATCACGATCAGAAACATCGCAAACAGGAACGCCGGCATGGCATAGCCAATGATGATCGCGGTACTGCTCCAGATGTCGAATTGGCTGCCATGGTGCACGGCCTTGCGGATACCCAGGGGAATCGACACCAGGTAGGTGATCAGCGTCGCCCAGAGTCCGAGGGAAATGGTCACGGGCATTTTTTCGAGGATCAGGTCGGTGACGGTGGCACCGCGGAAGAAACTTTTGCCGAAGTCCAGGCGCGCGTAGCTGGTGAGCATTAGCCAGAGGCGTTCGTGGGCCGGTTTGTCGAAACCGTACTGTTTTTCAATGTCCTTGATCAGCTGCGGGTCGAGCCCGCGACTGGCCCGGGACTTGCCGCTCACGGATTCGCCGGAACCGCCGCCAACCGCGGCGCCGCCAATGCCTTGCAGGTGCGCGATGGCCTGTTCGACCGGCCCGCCCGGCGCGGCCTGGACGATGACAAAGTTGACCAGGAGAATAATCACCAGCGTCGGAATGATCAGCAGCAGACGCCGCAATATGTAAGCCCACATCAGTGCGGCCCTCCGGGTTTGCCTCGGCTGATACGCTCGGCCGTCATCTGTTGGTTGGTCAATGGCGTGGTGCTCATCTCCCACCAACTCTCGATGGCTTCGTCATTACTCGCTTGCACGTTCGGGATGCCGAAGCGGTTCCACCACACCGTTGAGGTGCCCGGCGGGTAATAGTTGGGAATCCAGTAGTAATTCCATTGCAGCACCCGGTCCAGAGCATGGGCGTAATGCAACATGTCAGCCTGGGTATTGGCGCGGATCAGCCCGGTGATCAGGGTGTCCACCGCCGGGTTCTGCAACACCATGTAGTTGTTGGAGCCAGGGTCGGTGGCCGCCTCCGAACCGAAGTAATTGACCAGTTCGCCCCCCGGAGAGGTGGTGACCGGGTAGCCGGTGACGATCATGTCGTAGTCGCGACTCATCAGGCGATTGACGTACTGGGACGAGTCGATGCGGCGGATGTTCAGGTCGATGCCGATCTGTTTCAGCGTGCGTTTATAGGGCAACAGCAGGCGGTCCATGCCGTTTTGACTGACCAGGAACGTGAAGCTCAGCGGTTCGCCGTGGGCATTGACCAGTTGGTCGCCATCGGGTTTCCAGCCGGCCTGTTCGAGCAAGTCCAGGGCCTGCAACTGCTTGTCACGAATCACGCCGCTGCCATCGGTCTTCGGCGCCTCGAACACCTGGGTGAAGACCTCGTCGGGAATCTGCCCGCGCAGCGGTTCGAGAATCGCCCGCTCACCGGCATCCGGCAGTTGCCGGGCCGCGAGATCGGTATTGGAAAAAAAGCTCTGCTGGCGGATGTACATGTCGCGCATCATCTGCCGGTTGCTCCACTCGAAGTCCCACAGCATCACCAGCGCCTGGCGCACGCGACGGTCCTGGAACAGGGGCTTTTGCAGATTGAACACAAAACCCTGGGCCGGTTGCGGCGCCTCTGTGGCGAGGTGGGCTTTTTGCAGGCGACCATCGCTCAGGGCCGGGCTTTCGTAGCCGATGGAGTAAGCGGTGGCGGAAAATTCCCGGTTGTAGTCATAGGCGCCCCCGCGCAGGACCTGGCGCGCCACGTCGGTATCGCCGAAGTATTCGATGCTGAAATGATCGAAGTTGTACAGGCCACGGCTGACCGGCAGATCCTTGCCCCACCAGTCGGGATTGCGTTCGAACGTGATGCTGCGCCCCGAATCGATCTTGCCTACTTTGTAGGGGCCGCTGCCCAACGGCGCTTCATAGCCGCCGCCACCGGCGAAATCGCGGCTCTTCCACCAGTGTTCGGGAAACACTGGCAAGGTTGCGATATCGAGGGGCAGGGTGCGATTTTCGTTGTTCTTGAAATCAAAGCGGATGGTCAGTGGCGATTCCACTTCGACGCTTTTGACGTCGGCGAATTGGGTTCGGTAGCGCAGGCTGCCCTGGGTCATCAGCAGGTCGAAGGTGTAGCGCACGTCTTGGGCGGTAATCGGTTTGCCATCGGCAAAACGCGCCTTGGGGTTGAGGTAAAAGCGCAGGGACAGGCCGTCCTCTGATCGCTCCATCTTCTCAGCCACCAGACCGTAAACGGTATAAGGCTCGTCCAGCGAGCGTTGGGCCAGTGGCGAGTAGATCAAGCCGTCAATCTGTGTAACGCCGATGCCTTTGTCGATGTAAGGCAAAACATGGTCGAACTGACCGATTTCGATCGCCGAGCGCCGCATCGTGCCACCCTTGGGGGCCTGCGGGTTGGTGTAGGCGAAATGACTGAAGCCGGGAGGGTATTTCGCCGGTTCGCCGTACACGGTCATTGCCGGTTGCGGTGCCGCATGCACGCCCCAGGCACCCATCAGCAGGGCCACGGCCGTGAACAGCAAAGTAGGGAAAGCCAGTCGCATTGTCAGCCTTAGAGCCGGAGGTCGTTAACGACAATTTGTACGCTAGCGGCGCGTCCCTCGCCAGCCGTATTGCACGTTGAAAACACAACGGCCCACCAATAGGCGGGCCGTTGTGTGAATAGCTCAGGCGTCGATCAGTCCTGACGGCTGGTCACTTCCAGCAGGTGGAAACCGAACTGGGTCTTGACCGGGCCCTGGACCACGTTGAGCGGTGCGCTGAAGACCACGGTGTCGAATTCCTTGACCATCTGGCCCGGACCGAACGAACCCAGGTCACCGCCCTGGCGGCTGGAAGGGCAGGTGGAGTTTGCCTTGGCAACTTCGGCGAAATCGGCGCCAGCCTCGATTTGGGCCTTGAGTTCGTTGCACTTGGCTTCGGAGGCAACAAGGATGTGACGGGCAGTGGCTTTAGCCATGGGAAAATACTCCTTTCAATACTCGATAAAGTGCTGAGCCTACCGGATTCAGTGAGCTATTTCTCCTCAAAGTTCCGTTCCACGCAGGATCCGCGGCAGTCGCACCTCAAAGGCCGGCGTCCCTCAAGCGCCTGGCGTGCTGGACATACAGTTCAATCGGGTTGACACCTTTACGCAGTTGACCGGCCGGCTGGCCAATGGTGTCCAGATGATCCAGTGAATAGTCGGACCGGATAACCGTTCCCAGATGGGAGCTGAAACGACCGACCAAACCGTCGTTCTGCTCGCTTTCCGTGACGAAATAACCGGAAAGGGCTCGACAGAAGACGTTGAACGGATCGAGCGCATAAAGCCCTTCTTGGAGTGCATTCGGCGGCAGCACGCCGCTCCACGAGTAGTAATGAACACCGTTGACCCGTTCGCACCCCTTGCCACCCCAGGTGGCAGGCAGTCCTTGTGGGTATTTGTCGTTGAATGCGCCTACGCCTTCGGTGGTCAGCGCGTTGAGGGCGGCAATGGCGTTCCGCGGTAGATACTGATTGTCGCTTAATGCCGCGAGGAAGTCGGCGAACAGGGTCACCACTGTCTCGGCCACATGTTCCGGCAGGCAGCCCGGTGTCAATGCCTTGCGCAGGAAGTCGGCCAGTTCCGAACCATGGTTCGGCCCGCTGACAGAGGTGACCGATGCCACGCTGTGTGGCGCAATCGCCGCGGCATAACGTGCGGTCAGTGCGCCCTGGCTATGACCTATGAGGTTGACTTTGTGTGCACCGGTTCCTTCCAGTACCCGCTCGATCTGTGCGAGCAATTGGTCTCCGCGTACCTCGTTGTCATGGATGGCCGACAAGTGGGGAACGAAGACCCTGGCTCCGGCGTTCCTCAGCGCCTGCCTGATGTCGTGAAAGAGCTCGAACTTGCCGATTCTTTCGAAGCCGAAAAGGCCGTGGACCAGCAGTATTGGGTAACAAGTGCTTGCATTCCTTTGCATGTTCATACCTTTACGCAGAAGTTCATTGGGACTGCATGGCGCTTCACTCTAAAACACTCGAGGTTGGCGCGATGTATGAAAAGTCCGGCGAAACTTGCGGAAAACGGAATAGAACAAGTGCGAATACCCAAGAGTGGCTGAAGCCTTGTTCGGAATCCTTTGAGGACTTTTCGCGGCAATCAGCTTGCTGCTGATCAAAGACCTACTTTGCGTGTATCGACTTTCCGAGCGGGTCAGCGTTTGAGGCCGACATCGCGGTTGTTTGCCATGGGGTTAAATAGCCGTCCAGAGCCGGCCACCTGTCCGGTGTCTATTCCAGGGAGTGGAGCGAATGAATGACTGTTTATGAACCCGATACCTTGAATCTCGCGCAGCAACCATTACCACCTCCCATGCTGGAGCAGGCGCAAAACGGTGTTCTAAACCCTTCCGACAAAAAAGCCGTCATCAGGGTCCAGCCGTATCCAGGCATGACCTGCGGCGACAAATTACTATTGAGTTGGGCGGGGCTGGATGCCGATGGCCTCGCCTGCAAGCATCAGGTGGCGCGTTTTGTCAGTGAGGAACGGGTCGGCGAGGACATCATCTTTGCCGTAGGTAGTGCACATATCGCGGCGCTTGAGGGTGGCTCACTGGAAATCGGTTACTCACTCACGAGCACTCGATTTGCCGACCCCGTGCATTCCCATCGTCTGCAGCTGAGTGTCGGTGACGTGCAATGCAACCTGTTACCCGCGACGGTGAGCGATGTGGTGGGTAGAACGCTTGATCCCGATAGGGTAAAAGAAGGGGCGATCGTTACGATCAAACCCTATGCGCGCATGGCGGCGGGCGACTGGGTGTTGCTGACCTGGGCGGGCGTTTCGGTCGACTCAAGTTTCAGTGATGCACTCAAGGTCGAGTCCTTCGCTGTGGGGGACGAACTGTCGTTTTGGGTCAGTCCGGAGTGCATTACGCGGAATCTGGGCTCCTCAGTGTCCGTCGATTATTGCGTCAAGCAAGTAGGGCAGGGGCCTCGTTCTTCTGAAGTAACGGCACTGATGATTGGCATCCTGGAGCGCCGACCACTGCAAGCACCCACTGTGCTGGAAGCCGACGAAGGTTGGGTGGACCTGCAGGATGCGCAGGATGGCGTGACCGTCGTCATCGAGAACGCCAGCGCTGAAAAAGGAGAACGGATTTACCTGGAGTGCGACGGGGAGAAACTCAATCACCACGACGACCGCGAAGTAACCAGAGACACCGCTGGCGAGCCGTTGGTGTTCATCATTCCCTACCCGTTCTGGAGGGAACATCGAGATTCGGCGATCCGTGTTTCCTATTCAGTCGAGCGCCTTGACGGCACCCGACAGCAATCGGGGGTGACGCTGGTTCAAGTGCAGTCCCTGATGGGACATTGATTGCCATTTGCCCTCCAGTCTTCCCATGAAGGCCGGAGGGCGCACGGATGATGCCGATTATCAGGCGTTTTTTGACGCTCGCAGCCGATCTGCCGCTTCAAGCAACAACTGTTCTGTCCCGGCCCAACCGAGGCAACCATCGGTCACCGACACACCGTATTTCAATGACGAACTCAATGGCTGGCAGCCTTCGAACAAATGGCTCTCGATCATCATGCCGATCAGCGAACGATCACCTTGCAGGCGTTGTTCAAGTACATCGTTGAAAACGGCTGGCTGGCGCAACGGGTCTTTGCCGCTGTTGGCATGACTGCAATCGACCATGATTCGAGCCGGAATCCTGAGCCTGGTCAGGTCGCTGTTCACCTGGGCGATGCTGGCGCTGTCGTAGTTCGGGCCGCGATGGCCGCCGCGCAGTACCAGGTGCGTGTCCGCATTACCCGGGGTTTGAATGATCGCCGGATGTCCCTGGCTATCGACACCGAAATGGCGATGGGGATGGGCGGCGGAGCGCATGGCGTCGCTGGCGACGCCGACACCGCCGTCTGTCCCGTTCTTGAACCCTACAGGCATGCCCAGGCCGCTGGCCATTTCCCGATGGATCTGCGACTCCGTGGTCCGGGCGCCAATTGCGACCCAGCTCAACAGATCATCGAAGTAGCCGGCCGCCATCGGTTGCAGCAGTTCAGTGGCAACGGGCAGGCCCAGGCGGAGCATTTCGCGCATCAGCTCGCGGGACAGCGTCAGGCCGGCGGCCATGTCATCGCTGCCATCGAGGTGCGGGTCGTAGGCCAGGCCTTTCCAGCCAACCGTGGTACGGGGTTTTTCGACGTAGGCACGCATCACCAGCAGCATTTCGTCGCTGACTTCGGCGGCGAGGTGGGCAAGGTTGCCAGCGTATTCGAGGGCTGATTCGGGATCGTGTATCGAGCAGGGGCCGACGATGACCAGCAGGCGGGAATCTTCACCGTTGAGGATCGCGCGAACCGCCTGGCGGTGGGCGGTGACTTGCCGGGTCAGGGCGTTGCCGAGGGGCAATTGCTGTTTGAGTTGCAATGAGCTGGGCAGCCGCAGGGTCAGCGCTTCATTGGCAGGGCTCAAGGTGGGCAGTGGCAGTGCAGAGACGGACGAGTTCATATTCAAGGCTTCCTGGGCTGGTGGCGGGTTCGTGCCCGCGCGCTCGGCCCTACTGGGGTGTTCGACAATTGGCCGGATTGGCTGCGTGTGTGTGCTTGCCACCTGTGGGTGACCGATCGGAGGCGGCAGGCTGTCCCGAGCGGAGGGTGGTAAATCGCCAGGCGGTAAAACTGTCGTAACGGTAATAAGTGGCGTAGTTCATGTTCTTAATCCTCTGAATGTCTGGTGTGTCGCTAAAAGTGTTGGGGCCGAAAAAACAAAACCCCCGGTCGGGAGGCCGACCGGGGGTTGAGAATTCTCTGGTGGCGACCCGTTTAAAGTGGGCGCCGTGTGGGTATCAGGCGCGCCAGTGGCTAAACCAATACCCAAAATAAAAGCTGACCGGAGCACAACCGTCGTTCACCCGGGCAGCAGCAACCGAGCGCGGGGCGCTGGCGGTAGCAAGCTGTAAGAGGGCGTTGAACATGGTCTGTCTCCGATGGATGGGTCGAGCTTACTAGAGGCCGGTACGCAGATTCAATCAGAAAATGCTATCGGCCAACGTCGTCCCTTTCTATCGCTTGAGTACCCCGAAGGATGTGACACACTCTGCGCTTCAATAAAAAACATATCGTCACAAGGACGCACCTGACCCTCGCCGTGGAGCTGGAATGATGGAACGCCAATGGCGTCCGGCAACACCGGATGACCTGGAATTTGCCCGCGAACTGACCCGTAGGGGCATGCTGCGTTACTACATTGAGCATGACCTGTTGTGGCTGGACGAAGCGTTTGATGTGGCCTGGGCCGGGCGGGACAACCGCTTGATTGCATGGGGCGACAAAGTGCTGGGTTATGTCAGCCTGAGCCGTGATGCCAGGGCCTTGTATATCCGTGAATTGCATATCGTTGAAGCGTTTCGTGGGCAGGGCGCTGGATCCTGGGCGATCGATCAGGTACTGGTTCTGGCGCGCCGGGAACGGCGCCCGGCGTTGCGCCTGACGGTTTTCGAAAACAACCCGGCGCAAGCGTTGTACGAGCGCAAGGGATTGAGGGTGGTGGGCAAGGACGAATGTTTCCTGAGGATGCAGCTGGATATCCCCGGCCTGGATCGCTGCAACACGCTTGCGGCAAGCCTTTCAAGATGAATTGAAACTTTTAATCTGACGCTTTCCGCTAGGTCTGCCAGATGCTTTTTGCTAAGGTGTCTGACAACCCAATAAGACCAAATCGCGAGGTGTCTGCTTGATTAGGGTGCTAGTAGTCGATGACCATGATCTCGTTCGTACAGGCATTACACGAATGCTGGCTGACATCGATGGCCTGCAAGTAGTCGGCCAGGCCGAGTCGGGTGAGGAATCCCTGATCAAGGCGCGCGAGCTGAAACCTGATGTGGTGTTGATGGACGTCAAGATGCCGGGTATCGGCGGTCTTGAAGCCACTCGAAAATTATTGCGCAGTCATCCGGATATCAAGGTCGTCGCGGTGACCGTGTGTGAAGAGGACCCGTTTCCTACGCGGCTGTTGCAGGCCGGTGCGGCAGGTTACCTGACCAAGGGGGCAGGTTTGCCGGAAATGGTCCAGGCCATTCGCCTGGTGTTTGCCGGGCAACGCTACATCAGTCCGCAAATTGCCCAGCAATTGGCGATCAAGTCCTTCCAGCCGACCAACGATTCGCCTTTCGATGCCTTGTCGGAGCGGGAAATCCAGATCGCGCTGATGATCGTCGGCTGCCAGAAAGTACAGATCATTTCCGATAAACTTTGCCTGTCCCCGAAAACCGTGAACACCTACCGTTACCGCATCTTCGAAAAGCTTTCGATCAGCAGTGATGTCGAGTTGAGGCTGTTGGCGGTTCGTCATGGCATGGTCGACGCCAGCCTCTGAAAATGAACGACACCTTTGATCCGAGCGCCTTTCTGTCGACCGTTAGCGGGCGCCCAGGTGTGTACCGCATGTTCGACAGCGAAGCGCGGTTGCTCTACGTCGGCAAGGCGAAGAACCTCAAGAATCGCCTGTCGAGCTACTTTCGCAAGACCGGGCTTGCCCCCAAGACCGCCGCGCTGGTAGCGCGTATCGCCCAGGTCGAGACGACGATCACCGCCAACGAAACCGAAGCCTTGCTGCTTGAGCAGACGCTGATCAAGGAATGGCGCCCGCCCTATAACATCCTGCTGCGCGACGATAAATCCTACCCCTACGTCTTTCTCTCCGACGGAGAGTTTCCGCGCCTGAGCATTCATCGCGGCGCGAAAAAGGCCAAGGGCAAGTATTTCGGGCCTTATCCGAGTGCCGGCGCGATCCGCGAAAGCCTGAGCCTGCTGCAAAAGACGTTTTTCGTTCGGCAATGCGAAGACAGTTACTACAAGAACCGCACGCGCCCTTGCCTGCAATACCAGATCAAACGCTGCAAGGCGCCCTGTGTCGGGTTGGTGGAGCCGCAGGTGTACGCCGAGGATGTCCGCCATTCGGTGATGTTTCTTGAAGGGCGCAGCAATGCACTGACTGACGAGTTGTCCGCCGGGATGGAAGAGGCGGCGATCAATCTCGAATTCGAACGAGCAGCCGAGTTGCGGGACCAGATTGCGTTACTGCGCCGGGTCCAGGATCAACAGAGCATGGAGGGCGGGACCGGGGACGTCGATGTGATTGCCGCCTTCGTCAACCCGGGCGGCGCCTGTGTTCACTTGATCAGCGTGCGGGGCGGGCGGGTACTGGGAAGCAAGAACTTTTTCCCTCAAGTCGGTATTGAAGAAGACGTTTCCGAAGTCATGGCCGCATTTCTAGGCCAGTACTTCATCAGCAGTCCTGAACGCGACTTGCCAAGCGAACTGATCGTCAATGTGGTCCACGATGACTTTCCCACGCTGATCGCCGCCATCGACGAGTTGCGCGGTCGTGAACTGACCATCAGCCATCGCGTGCGGGGCACGCGGGCGCGCTGGCAGCAATTGGCGGTGACCAATGCCGAGCAGGCACTGAGTGCGCGCCTGGCGAATCGTCAGCACATTACGGCGCGCTTCGATGCACTGGCCGAGGTGCTGAAGCTGGATGAACCTCCACAGCGCCTTGAGTGCTACGACATCAGTCACTCCAGCGGCGAGGCTACGGTGGCGTCCTGCGTGGTCTTCGGTCCCGAAGGTCCGATCAAGGCCGATTACCGCCGGTACAACATTGAGGGCGTTACGGCCGGCGATGATTACGCGGCGATGCATCAGGCGCTGACCCGACGCTTCAGCAAACTGAAGGACGGGGAGGGCAAGCTGCCGGATATCCTGCTGGTGGACGGCGGTAAAGGTCAGTTGTCCATGGCCCGTGACGTGCTCGATGAACTGGCCGTGCCTGACCTGATTCTGCTGGGCGTGGCAAAAGGTGCGACGCGCAAGGCCGGTTTCGAAACCCTGTACCTGAACGACGCTGCACATGAGTTCACCTTGCGCGGGGATTCGCCCGCGCTGCACCTGATCCAGCAGATTCGCGACGAAGCCCACCGGTTTGCCATTACCGGGCACCGCGCCCGACGTGGAAAAACCCGTCGGACGTCTACACTGGAAGGCGTCGCCGGCGTCGGACCCACACGTCGGCGTGATTTGTTGAAACATTTTGGTGGATTGCAGGAGCTGTCTCGTGCAAGCATCGAAGAAATTGCCAAAGCCCCCGGGATCAGTAAAAAGCTCGCAGAGTTGATTTATGCAAATCTGCACAGCGAGTAGAATGCCCCCTCACCTCGCAGCCAGTTGTGCCGATGAATATCCCTAATCTGATTACCGTTCTACGCGTTCTGCTCATACCGATCTTCATTTTGCTGTTCTACCTGCCTTACCAGTGGAGCTACATGGCCTCCGCTTCGGTCTTCGCATTCGCTGCCGCGACCGACTGGCTGGACGGGTACCTGGCCCGCCGGCTGGAACAAAGCACACCGTTCGGGGCTTTCCTCGATCCGGTTGCCGACAAGCTGATGGTTGCGGTTGCATTGGTCCTGTTGGTGCAGGAACACGGAAACCTGTGGCTCACGCTGCCGGCTGCCGTGATCATCGGTCGCGAGATTGTCGTCTCGGCACTGCGCGAGTGGATGGCCGAACTGGGCGCTCGTGCCCACGTCGCCGTATCGAACCTGGGCAAATGGAAAACCGCCGCGCAAATGTTGGCGCTGGTGATCCTGCTGGCCAATTCCAAGGATTTCAGTTTCTGGGTCTTGCTGGGCTACACCTTGCTGATGGTGTCGGCTGGCCTGACTTTGTGGTCGATGGTCCAGTACCTGCGGGCTGCCTGGCCACATCTGAAGACCGACGTTGAAAAGAAATAAAACTTTTTTGAATCAAAGGGTTGACGGGGCTTCTGGATTCTATAGAATGCGCCACACCAAGACGCGGGAATAGCTCAGTTGGTAGAGCACGACCTTGCCAAGGTCGGGGTCGCGAGTTCGAGTCTCGTTTCCCGCTCCAAGTTTGTACGCATTTGATGTCGCGCTACTGACAACAAATGTTTTGAGGCCGAGTAGCAAAATGGTTATGCAGCGGATTGCAAATCCGCCTACGCCGGTTCGATTCCGACCTCGGCCTCCACTAATAAACAAGCTCCGTAGATCTATGATTTACGGAGCTTTTTTATTTGCAGTAGCCTGCAAGATTTAGTCTTGAAAAGGGTATTTGCGAACTTGCTTCACTGGGGCGGGATGTATATATTTCCACCTCTGCTGCACAAGCGTCAGAACTGCCAGAGCGTTATCTGGCAAAAGCTTGACGCTTCACCGCGCTACCGCCCGAATGGCGAAACTGGTAGACGCATGGGACTTAAAATCCCCCGCTCGTAAGGGCGTGCCGGTTCGATTCCGGCTTCGGGCACCATATATATCAAGGGTTTGCGAGCGAAAGCTGGGCAAGCCCTTGTTCGTTTCTGGTCCGCAATTATTGGATTGGTCCGCAATTCACTTGGTTGGTGAGACTTTCTTCCCCTTTCTGTTGCGGATGTACTGCTCGGTCATTACAACGGTTGGGACAGATCTTTCACACCGAGCGCCCCCAACAGTTCTTGCTGATCCATTCTCGGTCGGGCCAAGTGCCTGCGATTACGCGTATCGAGACTACAAAGCATCGATTGATTGTGGAGAGCACGCGAAAAGGGGTAGGGTGGCTCAAGCGCCGTACTCCGTGACCGGATGCGACAGGGGGTAGTGGCAATTTGGTTGTGGGTGAGCGATTAATCTTTCAGGCCGGCATGGGGTCGGTTTAAGGAGATGCAGTGGTTAGTGATCGCGAAATTGCACTGGAACAAGCGCTTGTAGCAATTATTGGAGCGGCCGTCGCCAGCGGGCTTGATGTAAAAAGCCTGATGGACAACGCGACAGCCGGCTTACTTGGAAATGCTGCATACCGCTGGGCTGAACATCCGCATGTGTTAAACGCCATTAAAGTGATGAATGATGCATATGATCAAGTCAAGTAGTGGAGACTGCGCCAGCGCAGTAGCTAGACCGCCACATTTAGACACCGGTCTTGGCGAGCCCTACTAGCTTTCGCGACCACTTTTCAGAAACTACGATTTCAGGTCGCGACATGTTGGCGAAGCGGGCAGACTGATCGGCAGGTGCTTTGGCCAGATTGATGAGGAGCGTGGACACCGTCTCCTGCCACTCCTCGAAGTCGTGGCGCTCGCCCGGCACGTGGTTGTTGATAAGCGCTTCCAGAGTTTCTTGTTGGATGGTTTTTTATGACTCATCCCACCGGAACGCGGCGATCTTTTCCATCCCGCTAAAGACCAAGTTCATCGTCGAATGATAGCCGCAGCTGATGCTTTCCAGCAGCATGACGGTCAGGTAGGCCGCTATGAAATCGACTTCATTCTGCTGATCTCTGGCTTCGTTCATTTGCGAAATGATGGGAATCATGTAATTGACTTTTCCCTCAACCGACAACGCCATAAACCCAGGTAGTCCGCCTATGTCGTTTTCCAGGGCCCGTTGATACTTCCGCAGCCTGTGAGACGTCATCAGCTTGATGGTGGTACTGAGGGGTTTGAGACGGAGCGAGAGTCCCTCGAGGTCTAGTTCAAGCGCTAGTTGTCGCTCGGGTTTGAAAAACAGCATGCCGAACTCCCATCCTGATTAGCGGCTTCACTCTTAAGGCGCAAATGTATGCGCTGCTGCGCCAGAAGTTGGGGGCTTGGGTCGCCATCAGTGGCGCAGTTTTCAACCAGCAGGGCCTTGTCGGTACTGGGCAATTGAACATAGCCCCCGTTACTCGTAACGCGCGGGCTACCTTTTTGTTGCGGCCCGCGCTTCAGCGTGTTGCACCGCTCCTTGAATGTAGTCAAAGCCCATCGATCACCGGCAAGGCTTGCAGCGGATCTCGATCAACCCCTGAACTGTCTCCCATACTCAAGCATGATCCATGCCCGTTCGTTGTTCACGTCGGCCACCCACTGCGTCGCTTCCTCGGCTCTGATCTCCCCGGCCAGGCATTCGTTTCTTGCACCAGATGCCGCGCCTTGGCGTACTTGGGGGCGGAGGAGGGTTTTTTGACCTGGCGCGCGCCGTCGTCCCCCAGCCACGCCTGCGGTCTGAATGTGTCGTTTTTTCTGCATACCTGCACCCGGCTAAAACAGGCCCAGGTTGGGGGCTGTGTACGCGAATGTGGGGCGGAAAAAGCCTGCAGCTCGATGGGTCAACATGAAAAGCCTGAAGCACCCAGGAGGAGGGTGCAGGCAGAGGTCCATCTGCTGTTTTTGCGTGCAAACACACAAACGGACCCCAATATGCACGCAGCGGCGTTCTTTAAGCCTTGTGATGCTCGCCAGTTCACAGCGCATGGGATCAAGGGGATCTCTATCTGAACTGCAAAAAAAATGCGAGGGTGGTTTCCTAGGCCACCCTCGCATCCGTTCACGCGCAAAGCTTCAAGCACTGCCAAAAAAGACGTCGGTATTCAGAACATCAACCCCGACCAAGGTGATGGTCGTTGTTTGTCCGCCCGTCTCGGCAACCGTCACGATGCTGTCGGCACCGGTGTTGTTGATCGATTGGACAACGGCGTTCGGGTCGCCGTTGAGCACCAGCTTGTCCCGCACGCCCAGGCCCGCATCGAAGCCGCTGACCTGGTACAGGTTCTCATTGACTGACAGATCGATGTTGAACGCATCTTGCTCACCGCCCGTGCCAACCAGTGTGAAGTCGAAGGAAGCGTTGGCCGGGTCGTTGGCGAACAGGTTGGCGTCAAAGGTACTCGTCGCCGAGTCCCCATCCTTGTCCGTCAGCGTCGCGCTGAACGCCAGCTGGACATCGCTGGCCAGACTCTCGCTCTGCTGAATGAACTGGATCACCGGGATCTTGACATCGCCCCGGCCCATCGTCAGCTGAACCGCGTCGATCAATGTCGCGCCCTCTTTCTGGACGAGGAAGGACACCTGTCCGCCAGCCTCCGGCGTCAGGCTGTTCACCTCGATGCGGTTCGAAAACGTGCCATCCGCGTAGTAGATCCGGTAGTACAGGTCTTCGGTCGCGGTGTTGTAACCCGCCACGGAGTTGTCGATGAAGACCTTCATTCCCGTCAGCAGGCTCTCTGGATTGATGACGAAGCTTTCATCGGCGGCGCTGATTGCCGCCAGGTTATCGCCCTGGAACACGTTGTTGGCGACGCCGATGCCGGACGTGCTGACGTTCATGGCCGCTGGGTCGATGTACCCCGGCAGGGGGTTGGTCTGTAGCGCCGCTTCGGTGGGGTCGGGTGCTCCGAGCCCGATGCCGGTCAGGATGTCCGCAGTCGACGCCAGCGCCTTCGCGGAAAAGAACACGATCTCCTCGGATGTCGAAGGAATAGCCGGGTTACTCGTCTGCGGAATCAACAATGTGCGCACCGAATCCGGGCCACCGGCAGCGAGCGAGCCGTCGGCACTGCTGAGCACGATCGTCGAACTGAAGCCTTGCACCAGATCCAGTGCATAGCGACCATCGGCATAGGCGGTCAACGTGTAGTCGACGGTGGTATTCGCCGTTGCGGCGTTGTTGTCGAAATCACCGGTCAAGGTTCCCGCGAACCGGTACGCGCCATTGACATCCGGTGATGGCGACAGCTCGCTGAGTGTCCCGGTCCCGGT
The DNA here is from genome assembly GCF_058794995.1 of Pseudomonas sp. GW823-FHT06E10. Classification (NCBI taxonomy): domain Bacteria; kingdom Pseudomonadati; phylum Pseudomonadota; class Gammaproteobacteria; order Pseudomonadales; family Pseudomonadaceae; genus Pseudomonas; species Pseudomonas sp. GW823-FHT06E10. The sequence continues at coordinate 79,516 of NZ_JBXAHJ010000017.1, forward strand.
CGTGGTCGTGTTGTCCGGCCTGACGAGGGTGAACTGGTTATTGACCAACGAGATATCCAGACCGGCCGCCCCGAGCCCGTCGGCTCCCGTCGCCATATTCCAGAACCCGGATTGCGCAAGGACGCTACCGGTCCCGATCAGGTTGCCGAAACTGAGTGCCGGCCCGTCGTCCTTGAACACCAGGTTCTGCCCGATGTTCAGCGTCGCCTGGGCGCTGTCGCCGTCCCCGTCGGTCTTGATCGCCGTCAGCGTCACCAGGTTGTCCGAGGTCAACGACTTCGAATCATCGGGATTGCTTGGGTCGGAATGCACCACGGCGCGGAGCTGGTCCAGCGTGACGCTGCCATTGGCGGCTACGCTGACCGTGAACACCAGCAGATTACTCGTGGCCGTGCGGCCTTCCACCACGGTGCCATTGAGCGACAGGTTCACCGCCTGGTTCGAGGCCGTGTCCGTCAATCCGGAAGCCCCGGCCACCACGCCCAGCGCATAGCTCAGGGTGCCAGCCCCATCGGCGCCAAACGCCGAGGTGAAGTTGGCGGCGAAGCTCTGGGTATCATTGGTCGCCAGTACCGTTTCGTCCACTGTCAGCGTTGGCTCCGTGCCGGTGGTGGTGATGCTCGGCCCGTCGTCTTTGAACACCAGGTTCTGCCCAATGTTCAGCGTCGCCTGGGCGCTGTCGCCCTCCTTGTCGGTAATGGTCGCGGTCAGCGTCACCAGGTTGTCCGAGGTCAGGCTCGTCGAGTCATCCGGATTGGTGGTGTTGGAATGCACCACGGCGCGGAGCTGGTCGAGGGTGACATCACCGTTGGCGGCCACGCTGGCCGTGAACACCAGCAGGTTGCCGAGGGCCGTGCGGCCTTCGACCACGGTGCCGTTGAGCGACAGGTTCACCGCCTCACCGGTGGCTGTGTCGGTCAGCCCGGAGGCTCCGGCTACCACACCCAACGCATAGGTCAGGGTGCCGGCGCCATCGGCGCCAAACGCCGAATTGAAGTTGGCGGCAAAGCTCTGGGTATCATTGGTCGCCAGTACCGTCTCGTCCACTGTCAGCATCGGTTCCGTGCCGGTGGTGTTGATGCTCGGTCCGTCATCCTTGAACACCAGGTTCTGCCCGATGTTCAGGGTCGCCTGGGCGCTGTCGCCGTCCCCGTCGGTCTTGGTTGCCGTCAGCGTCACCAGGTTGTCCGAGGTCAGGCTCGTCGAGTCATCAGGATTGGTGGTATTGGAATGCACCACAGCGCGGAGCTGGTCGAGGGTGACATCACCGTTAGCAGCCACGCTGACCGTGAACACCAGCAGGTCGCTCGTGGCCGTGCGGCCTTCGACCACGGTGCCGTTGAGCGACAGGTTCACCGCATGGCCCGTGGCCGTGTCGGTCAACCCGGAAGCTCCGGCCACCACGCCCAGCGCATAGGTCAGCGTGCCGGCCCCATCGGCGCCAAACGCCGAGGTGAAGTTGGCGGCAAAGCTCTGGGTGGCGTCGGTGTCCAGTACTGTCTCGTCCACCGTCAACATCGGTTCCACGCCAGTGGAACTGATGCTCGGCCCGTCGTCTTTGAACACCAGGTTCTGCCCAATGTTCAGCGTCGCCTGGGCGCTGTCGCCGTCCCCGTCGGTCTTGGTTGCCGTCAGCGTCACCAGGTTGTCCGAGGTCAGGCTCGTTGAATCATCGGGATTGGTGGTGTTGGCATGCACCACGGCCCTGATCTGGTCGAGCGTGACGCTGCCGTTGGCAGCCACACTGACGGTGAACACCAGCAGGTCGCTCGTGGCCGTGCGGCCTTCGACCACAGTGCCGTTGAGTGAGAGGTTCACCGCATGGCCCGTGGCCGTGTCGGTCAACCCGGAAGCTCCGGCCACTACGCCCAGCGCATAGGTCAGGGTGCCGGCACCATCGGCGCCAAACGCCGAGGTGAAGTTGGCGGCAAAGCTCTGGGTATCGTTGGTCGCCAGTACTGTTTCGTCCACCGTCAGCGTCGGCTCCGTGCCGGTGGTATTGATGCTTGGTCCGTCGTCCTTGAATACCAGGTTCTGCCCGATGTTGAGGGTCGCCAGGGCGCTGTCGCCGTCCTTGTCGGTCTTGGTTGCCGTCAGTGTCACCAGGTTGTCCGAGGTCAGGCTCGTCGAGTCATCAGGATTGGTGGTATTGGAATGCACCACAGCGCGGAGCTGGTCGAGGGTGACATCACCGTTAGCAGCCACGCTGACCGTGAACACCAGCAGGTCGCTCGTGGCCGTGCGGCCTTCGACCACGGTGCCGTTGAGCGACAGGTTCACCGCATGGCCCGTGGCCGTGTCGGTCAACCCGGAAGCTCCGGCCACCACGCCCAGCGCATAGGTCAGCGTGCCGGCCCCATCGGCGCCAAACGCCGAGGTGAAGTTGGCGGCAAAGCTCTGGGTGGCGTCGGTGTCCAGTACTGTCTCGTCCACCGTCAACATCGGTTCCACGCCAGTGGTACTGATGCTCGGCCCGTCGTCTTTGAACACCAGGTTCTGCCCAATGTTCAGCGTCGCCTGGGCGCTGTCGCCGTCCCCGTCGGTCTTGGTTGCCGTCAGCGTCACCAGGTTGTCCGAGGTCAGGCTCGTCGAGTCATCGGGATTGGTGGTATTGGAATGCACCACAGCGCGGAGCTGGTCGAGGGTGACATCACCGTTGGCGGCCACGCTGACCGTGAACACCAGCTGGCTGGTGGTGGCCGTGCGGCCTTCGACCATAGTGCCGTTGAGCGACAGGTTCACCGCCTCGCCGGTGGCCGTGTCGGTCAACCCGGAGGCTCCGGCCACTACGCCCAGCGCATAGGTCAGGGTGCCGGCGCCATCGGCGCCAAACGCCGAGGTGAAGTTGGCGGCAAAGCTCTGGGTGGCGTCGGCGTCCAGTACTGTCTCGTCCACCGTCAGCGTGGGTTCCACGCCAGTGGTACTGATGCTTGGTCCGTCATCCTTGAACACCAGGTTCTGCCCGATGTTCAGGGTCGCCAGGGCACTGTCGCCGTCCCCGTCGGTCTTGGTTGCCGTCAGCGTCACCAGGTTGTCCGAGGTCAGGCTCGTCGAGTCATCGGGAT
>NZ_JBXAHJ010000017.1:82677-157506 GCF_058794995.1 Pseudomonas sp. GW823-FHT06E10
GATTGGTGGTATTGGAATGCACCACAGCGCGGAGCTGGTCGAGGATGACATCACCGTTGGCGGCCACGCTGACCGTGAACACCAGCTGACTGGTGGTGGCCGTGCGGCCTTCGACCACGGTGCCGTTGAGCGACAGGTTCACCGCCTCGCCGGTGGCCGTGTCGGTCAGCCCGGAGGCTCCGGCCACCACGCCCAGTGCATAGCTCAGGGTGCCCGCACCATCAGCGCCAAACGCCGAGGTGAAGTTGGCGGCAAAGTTCTGGGTGGCGTTGGTCGCCAGCACCGTCTCGTCCACCATCAGCGTCGGCTCCGTACCGGTGGTGCTGATGCTCGGCCCATCGTCGTCGAAGATGATCTTGGAGCCGATTTCGGTTTTCGAAATAGAGGCCTGGACCAGCGTGAAACCACCGATATCAAAGTCGGCGTGCTCATTGCCCTTGGCAGTGACGGCCGCACCGTTCTCGATAAGCACGCGGTTGTGATCCGCCGTAGTGGTGTATTCAATCTGGTAGCCGGCTTTAATACCGGTGAGGGTTGCGACCCCTGCAGCAAAGCTGATGGTGATGGTGGGATCATTCGCCGAGCCGTTTGAATTCTCGATCACCTGCCCGGCGCTGTTGAAGACGCGAACATTGGTGATGGCCACCGACGCATCGCCCGCGTATCCGTTGATGAAATTCACGCCAGGTTCAGCCGCGGTGCTGGATGCGCTGATTCTTACCACGGCACTCTTGCCGCTTTGCAACTGCACGACGTCGAAACTGGCCGATTTCGCATTGAAGACACCGGTAAAGTCGACGTTGGATTCAAGGTCGGCTTCGTTCTGGTCCAGGTTGGGAATGGTCACATTCTGCCTGGCACCCGTGACGAACGAAAAGCGAATGCCCTCTTGCTCCACAATCATCTGATTGTTGGTGCCGAAGGTGGTCGGGCCACCCGCCTGGCTGGTATTGATCGTGTCGCCAGTCGTTATATTGGCGCCGCTTGATTGGTCTGCGGGGTCCTTGCCGGTGGCAATGATGGTCGGATCCGTGATCCGCAACACACCACCGTCGTTGACAACGTTCGGGTTCGCCTTCGTGAACATCAGGAACAGGTTCTGACCGGAAGGCGCATTGGCCAGATTGAATTCCAGGTCCTGGCTGGCGCCGATGAAAACCTTATCCAGCAGATTGAGCGAATCATCGGCATTCGTCATAACGGGATGCTTGAGCGGCTGGTACTCCACGGTCCAGATCTTGCCGCCGCTGACCGGTGATCCGGTTTCCTCAATATAAGCAGCGAACACAATCGCGCCGCTTGAGCCGCCGGCTCGACCCAGAACGATGTTGTTGTTCGTATCCGTATAGAGAAAGATGCTGGTGCCGTTGAGGGTCAACAGCCCGCTGTCCACGCCATTGAGTGGTGCGCCAGAGGTGCCGACGAAGCTGACATCGGTAATGCTTGCTCCGGGGTCAGCGGTGATGGTGAATGCATTGCTGCCTGTGTTGCCTGCGGCACCGGTATAGCCACTCAAGGCCGCGCCCGTTGCAGTACCTGCCCCCAGTGCGGCCAAACGGGTGGCGAAGGTCGAGGGCAGCGACGTCACCAGGATGTCGTTGTCGTCAGCATCCCCCACTGGGCCTGGCGTGGCAGTGGCGTTCTGCAACCCGGCCGTTTCGTCCAGCGTCACGTCCTCGCCGGTCGCCACGACGCCCAAAACGCTGTCCGTAAAGGACGTAGTCGCCACGGCGTCGTCACCCGTGCCGACTACTCCATCGGCGCCCGCAGAGGCCGCTGTGAGCAGAAACGTTGCGCCTGCCGAGTCGTCGGGATTCACGTACCACGAAGTGGTGACGCTGCCGTTGACTTGGCCGTCGAGATCGCCGGCGCCACCGTCGGTCACGGACCAGGGCTCGTGTCCCTCGCCGGTATTGGTATCGAGCACGTCGTCGGACGTACCCCACACACTATCCGCACCGGCACCGATGGCGTGGTCCACTTCGAGCGTCACGGTGCTGCCGGCGGCGAAACCGCTGGCCGTGATGATGGCCGTGCTGCCGGGGGCGTAGTCTTCAAGGTTGGTGGTGACGGTCGGAATGTAGGTAAAAGTCCAGTCGTGGCTGACGGGTGAAGGATGGTCACCGGCGTTATTGGCCAGGTCACTCGTGGGCGATGAGGTTTTTTTGCGCATAGTCATGACTTTCTCCTGAGCGGGGTCCAGTCATCGGGGGTCGACCTTGGACCATTTTCGGTTCTATTGGTCACAACTATGAACATGCGCCGCAGGCTGCACATCGACTGATACTCCTAGGCGGACTAGGAGTTTCAGGCTATTGGGAAGGGGAGACGGGATGACGCGAAGGAACCGAGCCGCATTTTCCGCTTGTGAATGAGGACATGGCGCTGCTGTTCAAGGTCGCCGGGGCTTTAACCGCCAGCGCGTCGAACTGAGGCTGAACCTGCTCAGGCGGTCGGGTAGAAAGGCGACATGGATTTAACTGGTCGAGAAGGGCCGTTTTTGGCCCAGAGTGTGTAAAAACGCTTTCTTGAACCCTTGCTATGATTTCTGAGGATTTCATCGCAGGGATCGCCCATGAAGCGCTTTATCCAAGGTGAACATCGAGGCCAAGGCACCTTACTTCCTGAGAGCCTCGACGACTACGTCAGCGATACCAATCCGGTGCGTGTAGTCGACGTCTTCGTCGACGAACTCGACCTGGTCAATCTGGGTTTTGAAGGTGCCATTCCAGCCGATACTGGCCGGCCGGCTTACCACCCCGCGATCTTGCTGAAGATCTACATCTACGGCTATCTCAACCGCATCCAGTCGAGCCGACGGCTGGAGCGAGAAGCTCAACGCAACGTCGAGCTGATGTGGTTGACCGGGCGTTTGATGCCGGATTTCAAGACCATCGCCAACTTCCGAAAAGACAACAGCAAGGCCATCCGAAGCGTCTGTCGCCAGTTCGTTGTGCTGTGTCAGCAGTTGGGACTGTTTGGAGAAAATCTGGTCGCCATCGATGGCAGTAAATTCAAAGCAGTCAACAACCGCGACCGCAATTTCACCAGCGCCAAACTGAAGCGGCGAATGGAAGAAATTGAATCGAGCATCAACCGTTACCTGACTGCACTCGATGCTGCCGATCGGCAAGAACCCACAGCTTCCGAGCCTAGCGCCGTTCGGCTGGAAGAGAAAATCGTCAAGCTCAAAACTCAAATGAAGGAGCTTCAAGCGATCGAAATCCAGCTCAATGAATCCCCCGATAAACAGGTCTCACTGACCGATCCAGACGCCCGCTCCATGAAGACTCGCGGCACGGGAATCGTCGGCTACAACGTGCAGACAGCGGTCGATACTCAGCACCATTTGATCGTTGCACATGAGGTGACCAACGTCGGTTCCGACCGGGATCAACTCAGCTCAATGGCCAAGCAGGCCCGCGAGGCGATGGCGTCAGATACGTTGTCGGTAGTGGCTGACCGAGGTTACTTCAAAAGCGAACAAATCCTGGCTTGTCACGATGCCGGTATCACCGCCTATGTGCCCAAGCCGATGACCTCTGGAGCCAAGGCTGACGGGCGTTTCAATAACGATGCCTTCATCTATGACGCGGCAAAAAACGAATACATTTGCCCGGCTGGAGAGGCGCTGATCTGGCGCTATACCAACGTTGAAAAAGGCCTGACGTTGCACCGTTACTGGAGTTCGAAATGCCGGGGCTGCGCAATGAAGCCGCAGTGCACACCGAGCACACAACGGCGGGTTCGACGCTGGGAGCATGAAGCCGTATTGGAGGAGATGCAGCTTCGGCTGAGCAAAACACCGGAGATGATGCGAGTCCGAAAGCGGACGGTTGAGCATCCCTTCGGGACGCTCAAACAATGGATGGGTGCGACGCACTTCCTGACGCGAAAGCTGGCTGGGGTGAGTACGGAGATGAGCTTGAATGTGCTCGCCTACAACATGAAACGGGTCATGAAAGTCATCGGTACTCATCACTTGATGAAGGCGCTAACGGCCTAAAAACCGGCCTGTTTTTACGTATCCCGATGATCTGGCGCGTTGCTGGGGCGGTTTAGCTCATCAGGAAGGGACATCGTGCCTTGATCAGGCTACGAAGCCGGACAGCCGCTCAGCCTTGAAGATCGAAACGGGATCTAGCGTTTTTACACACTCTGGGCCGATAGCAGTCTGTCGAATCAGTTTGAGCTTAACTTGAATGAACACGCAGCCACATTAAACAAGCACTCCAAAGCACCCCCAAGGAGCAGCCATTGGCAGTTCCTTGGGGGTCTCCTTCGTCATTCAGATTGTGCCAGGCATAAAAAACTACCCTCAGGCCTGCGGAGCTCATCGAAATGAGCCTCGTAGGTGCTTATCGATGACAATCACTCCTCTGAAACCCCTGGGTGCTAAGCAGGACGCGGTGCTTCAACAGGCGGGGTTCCGTCGTGAAACATCGTCTTCAGTTGAGCACGCAGTTCTGGTGAGTCGGTGTGCTTGTGAACACTGACCGCATGCTGCGCGGCGGCCTCGAGCAGTTCGTTTTCAGAGTCTGCGGACAGTGCGATTGAGCAGTGGGAATCGCTCGGAAACTCGCGGCAGTCGATGTATTTACGCGCCATGAATGTTTTCCTCCCTACGACGAAGGCAGGCCGTGGCCTGCGTGAACGATCGCTCGACGCGTCCTCCCTACATCAAACACGACTGCATGCCGCATCGAGTGTGCCGATCGTTAAAGTATAGGCCCACCGATGTCAGGGTCGTTGTGCCAGACATAGAAAACGGTCGCGCGGAAACAGGGAGCAGATCGCGACGGCTCGGCATTTACCTGAAACTGCTGCGCATCGAAGAAAATCTCTCAGCCGCGTGGCAGCGTCTGTCTGGCATCTACGTTGAAAATCTGCCCTGGCTGGAATGCGCTGAACGTTACGTGCCCATACTTTCCGCTACATGGACCCGCCGTACTGGCAGACCGTCGGTTATGGTGTGGACTTTCCATTTGATAACTACGAGCGCATGGCATGATTTCATGCGTCGCGGTAAGGGCAGGGTGATGGTCAGTATCAATGACCACCCGGACATTCGCCGCGCATGCGATCATCCGAATCTCTTATCTGAACTGCAAAAAGAATACGAGGGTGGTTTCCTAGGCCACCCTCGCATCCGTTCACGCGCAAAGCTTCAAGCACTGCCAAAAAAGACGTCGGTATTCAGAACATCAACCCCGACCAAGGTGATGGTCGTTGTTTGTCCGCCCGTCTCGGCAACCGTCACGATGCTGTCGGCACCGGTGTTGTCGATCGATTGGACAGCGGCGTTCGGGTCGCCGTTGAGCACCAGTCTGTCCCGCACGCCCGGGCCCGCATCGAAGCCGCTGACCTGGTACAGGTTCTCATTGACTGACAGATCGATGTTGAACGCATCCTGCTCACTGATCGTGCCAACCAGCGTGAAGTCGAAGGGTGCGTTGGCCGGTTCGTTGGCGAACAGGTTGGCGTCAAAGATACTCGTCGCCGAGTCCCCGTCCTTGTCCGTCAGCGTCGCGCTGAACGCCAGCTGGACATCGCTGGCCAGACTCTCGCTCTCCTGAATGAACTGGATCACCGGGATCTTGATATCGCCCCGGCCCATCGTCAGCTGAACCGCGTCGATCAGTGTCGTACCCGCCTTCTCGACGAGGAAGGACACCTGCCCGCCAGCCTCCGGCGTCAGGGTGTTCACCTCGATGCGGTCCGAAAGCGTGCCATCCGCGTAGTAGATCCGGTAGTACAGGTCCTCGGTCGCGGTGTTGTAACCCGCCACGGAGTTGTCGATGAAGACCTTCATTGCCGTCAGCAGGCTCTCTGGGTTGATGACGAAACTTTCATCGGCGTTGCTGATTGCCGCCAGGTTATCGCCCTGGAACACGTTGTTGGCGACGCCGATGCCGGCCGTGCTGACGTTCATGGCCCTCGGGTCGATGTACGACGGCAGAGGGTTGGTTTGTAGCGCGGCTTCGGTGGGGTCGGGTGCTCCGAGCCCGATGCCGGTCAGGATGTCCGCGGTCGACGCCAGCGCCTTCGCGGAAAAGAACACAATCTCCTCGGACGCCGAAGGAATAGCCGGGTTACTCGTCTGAGGAATCAACAATGTGCGCACCGGGTCCGGGCCACCGGCAGCGAGCGAGCCGTCGGCACTGCTGAGCACGATCGTCGAACGGAAGCCTTGCACCAGATCCAGTGCATAGCGACCATCGGCATAGGCGGTCAACGTGTAGTCGACGGTGGTATTCGCCGTTGCGGCGTTGTTGTCGAAATCACCGGTCAAGGTTCCCGCGAACTGGTACGCACCATTGGCATCCGGTGACAGCGCCAGCTCGCTGAGCGTGCCGGTCCCGGTCGTGGTCGTGTTGTCTGGCCTGACGAGAGTGAACTGGTTATTGACCAACGAGATATCCAGACCGGCCGCCCCCAGCCCGTCGGCTCCCGTCGCCATGTTCCAGAACCCGGATTGCGCAAGGACGCTACCGGTCCCGATCAGGTTGCCGAAACTGAGTGCCGGCCCGTCGTCCTTGAACACCAGGTTCTGCCCGATGTTCAGCGTCGCCTGGGCACTGTCGCCGTCCCCGTCGGTCTTGATCGCCGTCAGCGTCACCAGATTGTCCGAGGTCAACGACTTCGAATCATCGGGATTGCTTGGGTCGGAATGCACCACGGCGCGGAGCTGGTCCAGCGTGACGCTGCCATTGGCGGCTACGCTGACCGTGAACACCAGCAGATTACTCGTGGCCGTGCGGCCTTCCACCACGGTGCCATTGAGCGACAGGTTCACCGCCTGGTTCGAGGCCGTGTCCGTCAATCCGGAAGCCCCGGCCACCACGCCCAGCGCATAGCTCAGGGTGCCCGCACCATCGGCGCCAAACGCCGAGGTGAAGTTGGCGGCGAAGCTCTGGGTATCATTGGTCGCCAGTACCGTCTCGTCCACTGTCAGCGTTGGCTCCGTGCCGGTGGTGGTGATGCTCGGCCCGTCGTCTTTGAACACCAGGTTCTGCCCGATGTTCAGCGTCGCCTGGGCGCTGTCGCCCTCCTTGTCGGTAATGGTCGCGGTCAGCGTCACCAGGTTGTCCGAGGTCAAACTCGTCGAGTCATCGGGATTGGTGGCGTCGGGATGCACCACGGCGCGGAGCTGGTCGAGGGTGACATCACCGTTGGCAGCCACGCTGGCCGTGAACACCAGCAGGCTGGTGGTGGCCGTGCGGCCTTCGACCACGGTGCCGTTGAGCGACAGGTTCACCGCCTCGCCTGTCTCCGTGTCGGTCAACCCGGAAGCTCCGGCCACCACGCCCAGCGCATAGGTCAGGGTGCCGGCGCCATCGGCGCCAAACGCCGAATTGAAGTTGGCGGCAAAGTTCTGGGTGTCATTGGTCGCCAGCACCGTTTCGTCCACTGTCAGCATCGGTTCCGTGCCGGTGGTATTGATGCTCGCCCCGTCGTCCTTGAACACCAGGTTCTGACCGATGTTCAGCGTCGCCTGGGCGCTGTCGCCGTCCCCGTCGGTCGTGGTCGCCGTCAGCGTCACCAGGTCGTCCGAGGTCAAACTCGTCGAGTCATCCGGATTGGTTGGGTCGGGATGCACCACGGCGCGGAGCTGGTCGAGGGTGACATCACCATTGGCGGCCACGCTGACCGTGAACACCAGCTGACTGGTGGTGGCCGTGCGGCCTTCGACCACGGCGCCGTTGAGCGACAGGTTCACCGCCTCGCCTGTCTCCGTGTCGGTCAGCCCGGAAGCTCCGGCCACCACGTCCAGCGCATAGGTTTGCGTGCCGGCCCCATCGGCGCCAAACGCCGAGTTGAAGTTGGCGGCAAAGCTCTGGGTGTCGTTGGTCGCCAGTACCGTCTCGTCCACCGTCAGCGTCGGCTCCGTGCCGGTGGTGCTGATGCTCGGCCCGTCGTCGTCGAAGATCATCTTGGAGCCGATTTCGGTGGTGGTAACAGAGGCTTTGACCAGCGTGAAACCACCAATATCAAAGTCGGCGTGGTCATTGCCCTTGGCATTGACGGCCGCACCGTTCTCGATAAGCACGCGGTTGTGATCCGCCGTAGTGGTGTATTCAATCTGGTAGCCGGCTTTAATGCCGGTGAGGGTTGCGACCCCTGCAGCAAAGCTGATGGTAATCGCCGGATCATTCACCGATCCGTCTGAATTCTCGATCACCAGCCCGGTGCTATTGTTGATCACGCGAACATTGGTGATGGCCACCGGCGTATCGCCCGCGTATCCATTGATGAAATTCACGCCAGGTTCAGCCGCGGTGCTGAATGCGCTGACTTTTACGATAGCGCTCTTGCCGCTTTGCAATTGCACAACGTCGAAATTGGCCGACCTCGTGTTGTAGACGTCGGTAAAGTCGACGTTGGATTCAAGATCGGCTTCGTTCTGGTCCAGGTTGGGAATGGTCACATTCTGCCTGGCACCCGTGACGAACGAAAAGCGGATGCCCTCTTGCTCCACAATCATCTGATTGTTGGTGCCGAAGGTGGTCGGGCCACCCGCCTGGCTGGTATTGATCGTGTCGCCAGTGTTTATGTTGACGCCGCTTGACTGGTCTGCGGGGTCCTTGCCGGTGGCGATGATGGTGGGATCCGTGATCCGCAACACACCACCGACATCGACTACGTTCGGGTTCGCCTTCGTGAACATCAGGAACAGGTTCTGACCGGAGGGCGCATTGGCCAGGCTGAATACCAGGTCCTCACTGGCTCCGATGAAAACCTTATTCAACAGATTGAGCGAATCATCGGCGTTCGTCATATCGGGATGCTTGAGCGGTTGGTACTCCACGGTCCAGATCTTGCCGCCCGTGACCGGCGAACCGGTTTCTTCAATGTAGGCAGCGAACACGATCGCACCGGCCGGGCCCCCGGCTCGGCCCAAAACGATGTTGTTGTCGTTCGTATCGGTATAGAGAAGGATGCTGGTGCCATCGAGGGTATCGAGTCCGCTGTCCACGCCATCGAGCGGTGCGCCTGAACTGTCGGTGAAGCTGATATCGGTAATGCTTCCTCCGGGCGCGGTGGTGACGGTGAATGCATCGCTGCCGGTGTTGCCTGCGGCACCGGTATAGCCGCTCAAGGCCGCACCCGTGGCGGTGCCTGCCCCCAGTCCGGCCAAACGGTTAGCGAAGGTCGTGGGCAGGGACGCCACCAGAATGTCGTTGTCGTCAGCGTCCCCCGCAGGGGTTGGCGTGGCAGTGGCGTTCTGCAACCCCGCCGTTTCGTCCAGGGTCACGTCCTCGCCGGTCGCCACGACGCCCAGAGCGCTGGCTGTAACCGACGTTGTCACCAATGACTCGTTGAGGTCAGTGGTGAGGGGCTGGGTGGATAGAGCGATCTGATCGTTCGTTGACGATGAGTTTTTTTTCTGAGTAGCCATGACGTTCTCCAAAGCAATTGCAGTCACCAAGGCCGGACCGCGGACCTTTTTTTGGTACATGCCACAACTATGGATAAACGCCGGGCGATATACATCGGCCGATACTCCCAGACGGGGCAGGAGATTCAGACTACTGGGAAGGGGAGACGGGATGACGCGGAGTCGAATATTCCGCCTGTGAATGAGGGCATGGCGCGGGTGTTCAAGGTTACCGGGGCTTTAACCTCCAGCGCGTCGAACTGAGGCTGAACCAGCCTGTCGAACTACATCCGCTCCTTGAAGCTGGGGAAAATGATGAAGTACGAATACGTGCCAGCGTTCCAAAGTGCGCTCTACGCGCCGCAGCCGTTAGCGGCACTGGCTAACGCACACTGATTCAACGATCCGGCAAAAACCTGTCAGACCTCACAAGCCTGACAGGTGACGTTTTACTTGGACGACGCAATATCACGGCCGCGTGGTGCTACCGCCACACCTTCCTCGCGTAGACGATGCAATAACAACTGCGTGTTGTCCACGCAACCCATGCCTTCAGGCTTGCTTTCAACTCCCTCGATAACCAGAAGAAGTTGCGCTTTATTGAGGGCCAGCCGTTGCTGCAGGACTTCGATTTCCTCAACCTTGCGCTTGAGTCCACTGAGCAACTCTTCATGCCGCCAACCGTTCGCATTCATCGGCAGTAGTTGTCGGATTTCTTCCAGTGAAAACCCCGCCGCCTGGGCGCCCGTGATGATCTCCAAAACCCACTCCGTATCAGGTGCATAGTCCCGATACCCATTGGCTTTGCGCCCGACAGATTTGATCAGGCCGCTCGCTTCGTAAAAACGGATGCGTGAAGGCGCCAGTCCGCTGATTTTCGCCAGTTCGCCTATTCTCATATTCCACTCCGAAAAACCATTGACCTTAAAGTTGACTTTAAACCTAAAGTTATTTGGCGACCAAGCTGCGCGGATGTAATGCATTGCTAAAACGCCATGGAATTCAGGGGTGGGCGAAAACCAGACCAGGACCATTCCCTCTGAACTGCCTATTGGATGGGCTGCACGTTATTGAACAAGGGCAAGGTTCAACAAGGGGCACGATCAGGACACGATTGGTCATACCCTCCATTTCATTCGGGAGATGCGAACATGGGTTATGTCACTACGCAGGACGGTGTTGAGATCTTTTACAAAGACTGGGGGCCACGGGATGCCCAGGTGATCTTTTTTCATCACGGATGGCCACTCAGTGCGGACGACTGGGATGCGCAGATGCTCTTTTTCCTGGCGAACGGCTACCGGGTCATTGCACACGACCGGCGTGGTCACGGGCGATCCAGTCAGGTCTGGGACGGGCATGACATGGATCACTATGCTGATGACGTCGCGGCCGTGGTCAACCATCTTGGGGTACAAGGCGCAGTTCATGTGGGGCACTCCACCGGCGGTGGTGAAGTCATCCATTACATTGCGCGCCACGGCGAAGACCGAGTGTCGAAGGCCGCCATAATCAGCGCCGTGCCACCCTTGATGGTTCAGACACCGAGCAATCCAGGCGGCTTGCCAAAGTCGGTTTTCGATGACTTGCAGGCACAGCTGAAGGCCAACCGCGCACAGTTCTACCATGACGTTCCAGCTGGACCTTTCTACGGTTATAACCGCCCTGGTGCAAAACCGTCTGAGGGCATCATCCGGAACTGGTGGCGACAAGGCATGATGGGCTGTGCAAAGGCGCATTATGACGGGATCGTGGCCTTTTCCCAGACCGACTTTACCGAGGATCTAAAGAGCATCACGATCCCCGTGCTGGTGATGCATGGTGATGATGACCAGATCGTGCCTTATGAAAACTCCGGGCTCTTGTCAGCCAAACTGTTGCAAAACAGCACGCTGAAAACCTACTCGGGCTTCCCGCACGGAATGCCTACGACGAACGCCGATACAATCAACGCCGATTTGCTCGCTTTCCTGCGTGGTTAGTTAACTGGGGGGGTGGGTAAAAAACTGCCCCCCAGTTTCTTCAAAGCCAAAAAATCGATGCGTTGAAGATTCGACTAAGTGGCTGAAAACTGAGCTGACCGAGTGTCCGCTTGCGACTCACTTCGTCTATGTTTCCTGTTCCTCACTGGACTAAAAAAATGGGGCTGTTAATCAATTAATTATTTGCCCTGTTCAGGCTGCCCAGCGTAGTCCGGCGACGCTCAGCAGGATCATGGGCAACCCGAAGCGTGAATTCCAGGATGGCGGCATTTAGGGCGGGTAGGGCGAGATTTGGGTTGATTTTGAAACGCAGGCATCGCTCTGGGTGCTCCGGCCTGAAGGTAAGCTGTTTTGGTAATTCACATCACTCAATGCTCATGGGCATGCGAATGGATGGAAAGGGCACCAGGGACCTTGGTGCGTTCGAGCCCCCCACGTTCCAGCCACCGAAGGGTCTGCTCATAGGCACGCTGCAGCAAAGACTCGGTCTGGTCAAAGTTGAAAACCGAGACATCCACCGGGCACAAGGGCGGGACGATGTGCAGACTGGTGACAGTGCGGAAGTGTTCGATGTCGCTCACCAGCTGGCGCATGCTCATCAGATTGACGGTGTGCAGGGCCAAGGCGACCAGTCCTCGGGGAGGTTGCGTCAGGTCGCAACTCACTCCGGTGGGGATTACCACGACGTTGGTGGCTCCCAAGGCTACGGCAGTCGAAATAGGTGTATTGCTTGCCACGCCGCCATCAACTAGAAACTGATCGGCGATTTGTACGCAGGGGAACACCAGCGGAATGGCAGCGCTGGCCAGTAACGCCTGCTCGAGTTCGCCACTGGACAGAACCGTCTCGGCACCACTGAGCAGGTTGGTGGTGACGATGTACAGGGGCAGCACCGCATCCTCAATGCGGTGAATGGGTAGTGCCTGACCCAGCAGCCGATTCAAGGCCGACGGCTGCAACAGATAGCCACGCCGTTTGATCAATCCTCTACAGGTATCGAACCAAGAGAGGGGGAAGATGTCAGTTTTACTCAGCCCGCGCCAGAATCCGGCGAGCGCCTGGACGCCATCGGAATCGGGTCTTGCGGCAAAGTAGGCACCGTTGATAGCGCCTACCGAAGCACCAATCACCATGTCAAACCGAACATTGGCTTCGACCAGGGCCCGCAACATTCCCACCTGCACCGCCCCCAAACTGCCACCGCCAGCGAATACGATTGCGGTTTTGGTCGTCATGGCGGAAGTCTCTGTGCGGAAATGTATCGAATGAGTGTAGCTGGCGGGGCGGCATGACTTCCGGCAGCCCGCCATATGCATTCAGTGCGCGACCTATGAAGCGGCGCTCGCCTCATTGGTAGAATTCAAATAGCAGGCCATCTCCCGTTCGACAACGTCGATCTCATTTAGCCCCCAGTTTGTAAGGGGCGCGGAAAGTTTGCCGGTCGACGCAAAACTCGCCGCCAGCAGACGGGTCATCAGCGTCTTTGCCAAGTCCAGTTGCTCCTGAAGCTCCTGAACCGCGCGATCAGCCTTGTCCAGGCTCTGTCGCAGGGCATCGCGCCCGGCAGTGATCTGTCCGACACTGGCCATCGTTTCATGTGGGTCGACCATCAATGCCGCTTTTTCTTCCAAAGATTTATCACTCATCAATGTGCTCGTTCGCTCAGGTTCAAGGTCAGGCACGCGCAGGCCTTGCCTCAGTGATATCGGCACGAGAGTTTATTCCTATAGTTTTCTATCGCACTGCTGCGCAAGGTGCCGACCAACGGCAGCGGAACCCATCAGTACCCCCGACCCGAAACGCCCGCTGAACGATTTAGCCTATCTGTTGCGTTGGTGGGTTGAATCCACAACCCATAGCTGACGGTCGGCTTGGCTCAGATTCAGGTTGAGCAAGCCTGTCTCTCGAATCAACACTTCGTAAAAAACGAACAATTCGCAACGAATAAACGATTTTTACTGATGCTACATGCCCGTTAGCATGACCTCTTCCAGCCCATTTACTTCATGCAGAGACAGTCATGCAGAAGGCCATCCAATGCCGCGGTTTCGAGATTACTTCAGCAAGCGCCTGGCCTACCGCTTAAGTCACTGCGCCGCCCGCATTGGGGCGGGTGATCGTGCGGCGCTATATGAGTATCGGCCAACCTTGGATAGTTAAATGACCACCATTAGCGTCGGCCAATCTTGGATGTGGGCCGCCTTTATCGGGTTCGTCCTCGCCATGCTGGCGCTGGATCTTTTCGTTTTCGGCGGGCGCAAGGCGCATCGTGTTTCGGTACGCGAAGCGCTGGCCTGGGTCATCGCCTGGACCAGTTTGGCGTTGGTCTTCTCCGTTCTGCTCTGGTGGTATCTGCGCAGCATGTTCGGCGCCGAAGTGGCCCAGCGTACAACGCTCGAATTCCTGACGGGCTACCTGATCGAGCAGTCGCTGTCGATCGACAACATGTTCGTTTTCGTGATGATCTTCGGCTATTTCGCCGTGCCGCAAGCGTTGCAGCGCCGCGTCCTGCTCTATGGCGTGCTCGGCGCCATCATCATGCGCGCCGGTATGATTTTCGCCGGTGTCTGGCTGGTGCAGGAGTTTGCCTGGCTGCTCTATGTCTTTGGCGCTTTCCTCCTCATCACCGGCTTCAAGATGCTGATCTTCGCCAACCAGCAGCCAGAGCTCGAAAAGAACCCTTTGCTGCGCTGGCTGCGTAGCCATCTTCGCATCACCGACGGTTTTCACGGCGAGCGCTTCTTCGTGCGCCAGAACGGCCTGCGCTGGGCGACGCCGCTGTTCCCGGTGCTGGTGCTGATCGAGGCCAGCGACCTGGTGTTCGCGGTCGACAGCATCCCGGCTATCTTCGCCGTCACCACCGACCCCTTCATCGTGTTCACCTCCAATATCTTCGCCATCATGGGCATGCGCGCACTGTATTTTCTGCTTGCCGACATGGCCTACCGTTTCCACTTGCTCAAATATGGTCTGGCCATCGTACTGGTGTTCATCGGCGGCAAGATGCTGGTCGCGCCGTGGTGGCACATGCCGATCCAATGGTCGCTGACCACAGTTGGCGGCATCATCTTGATTTCGGTACTGTTGAGCCTGACTTTGACGAAGAGCAAAACACGGGTTACGGGAGAACAATGATGAATTTGAGACAAGAACGGGCGATGGCGGCACCGACGCTAGCTGAGCGCGACAGTGATGGTCGACTGATCGGCGTAGTCATCGACCGGTTGAATCCACAACCCAAAGCAGACGGTGGCGACAGGCAAAAGTCGGCCAATAGCGGCCTACCTGAAAATCAAGCTTTCAACAAAGCATCCGCGATTGTTCCTGAAAAAGTCGTCTCTACCGGCCCGGTGAGAAAAACTGATCCCTCGCCATCCCATTGAACCGTTACAGCTCCGCCGTCACATTCGACCTCAACGCAATTGTCTAGCAAGCCACGACGAATTCCGTTAACTGCGGCGCCGCAAGAGCAGGAGCCTGAACCCAGCGGGATACCGCCCCCGCGCTCCCAAATTCGCAACCGGATGTGCTTTCGGTCAATGATCTGGACGAAATGCACGTTCGTCCTGAGGGGAAACAAGGGGTTGGTTTCAACTCCCGGTCCAATCGTTGCAATCTCAACGGCTGTCAGATCATCCACAAAATAGGTGCAGTGCGGATTTCCCATGCTGCAAGCTGTTGGGTGACCGGCAAGTGGCATCACTAAAGTGTCCATTTCCAAAGCCAGAGGAACATCCGACCAACCCAAAAGTGGCTTTCCCATGTTTACAGAAATGGCGCCGGTTGAAGTTCGTTCGCAAGTCAGCAGGCCACGGTTGGTTCGCAGTGCTGCCGAAGTCATATTGGATTCACGCATCAGCATATCAGCGGCCCCGCGCGTTGCGCTGCCACAAGCGTCCAGCGTTGAGCCATCTGCATTCCAGAACATCAAACGCGCATCTGCATCATCGCAATCAAACACCACCGCGAGTTGATTGAAGCCGACTCCTCGGTTCCGATCTCCCATTAGACGAGCCATATTGCTGGTGATTGGATTCGGTGATTTTCGCGAGTCGACGATAACGAAATCATCGCCATTGGCGTGCATTTTATGAAAGCTGAGCGGCATAAATAGACCTGGCAGCGAGACATGTGATGAGTTGACGTTTTAAAGCGATCTATCCCTATTCGCATGACTTTTGCAAGCTACGTGAAAACTCATGAGGCGAATGTGTTTGGCAGACTGGACACATCGTTGTGTTTGATTCATCACCAGCAGCTTTTGGCCGAATTAGGTCAGTTTCGACAGGCGAAGACTGACCCGATGCAGGGAGTCTCTTTCACTTTTCGAGACTCTCGGTATGGCTGACAGCTACCTGCCGCCCGCGCTCCAGGTTGACGCCGGCCAGGATCAGCAGGCCGACAACGAAATAGCTGCCGGTAATCAGCATCGCCAGGCGGTGATCGCCTCCGGACAGCCAACTGGTCAAGCCGTAAGTCATGGGGCCGAGGATTGCCGACAGTTTGACGGCCAGCCCCCAGAGGCCGAAGAACTCCGCTAGCCGCGTCGGCGGCGCGAGCAGACCGACTATCGCACGTCCGGCCGATTGGCTGGCGCCCATGCACAGACCGGCGAGGTTGGCCGCCAGCCAGAACAGCCCGGGGCCGCGCGCGACCCAGACCAGACCGACCATGCCGAGCCAGCCCAGCAGGGTCAGCGCCAGCGTGGTGCGATGGCCGAGGCGATCCTGCAGCCAACCGAACAGCACGGCACCGATGGAGGCCGTGATATTCACCACGAAGATCAGCAGCAGCGTGTCCTGGGTACCGAAGCCCATGACCTGATTGGCATAGATGGCAGCCAGGGTGATCACCGCCGAGATACCGGCCTGGTAGCAGACGGTGCAGGCAAGGAAGCGCAGCAGGTCACGATAGCGGTCGGCTTCGCGCAGCGTCTGCGCGAAGCGCGCCAGCGCCGCTTGCGGGATAGGCCTGTCGCTGCTCCCTGTTTGCGGCAGGCTGCGTTCACGCAAGAACAGGAAGGTCGGTACGCTGGCCAACGCGAACAAGACCGCAGTGATCAGCATGCACACCGGCACGAACTGCGCCGCTGTCTGGCCTTGCGCCTGGGCCCAGCTGACGAAGGCCAGGCAGGCGCCCAGGCTGACCAAACCGCCAATGTAACCCAACCCCCAGCCCCAGCCGGACACCTTGCCCAAGGCATCCGCACGGGCGAGCTGGGGCAGGAAGGCGGCAATCAGGTTCTCGCCGCTGCCGAAGCAGTAGTTGGATAGCACGATGAACAGAATCGCAACGCCAAGCTCTCCCGGCCCGGCCAACGCCAGTCCAGCGGTAAAGACGACGCAACCGATCGTGCTGAACAGCAGCAGGCGTTTCTTGCAGGCGAAGGCGTCGGCGTAGGCACCGATCAGCGGAGCGGTCAGGATGATCAAGGCGTAAGAGAGGGATATGGCGCTGGTCCAGGCCAGCGTACCCCAGGCTTCGCCCTTGGCGACCACGGCGACGAAGTAGGCGTTGAACACGGCGGTGATCACCACGGTCGTGTAACCGGAGTTGGCGAAATCGAACATCGCCCAGGCCCAGATTTCTCGGCGTGTCACTCCGGGGGCAAGGCTGGCTGGCATGGCAGATCTCTCTGCAGGGGCTGCGTTCTTCAGAAGCCTAGCCCCGGCTCACCCATCCTGCGAGCGCTGCAGCTGATGATGGCATTCCCAGTCGTCTCAGTAGGCGCATAATGGCAATTGGCAAGGATCTACACACAGATTGTTCTGTCATGAGGGGCTGCCGATGCCTCGTCCGCCTCCAGAAACCCGTGCCGTTCCCCGTTGCGATGGGGACGCGGAAAAATTGCTCGAAATTGTCCGGCGCACCGTGGTCGAGCTGCGCCCGCAAGCGGCAGAAGGTTTGCAAGTCACCTTGCACAGCGTGCTGGATCGGGATCTGGGCGTAGACAGCCTGGCTCGAGTCGAGCTCTGGTCACGTATCGAGCACGAATTCGGTGTGCGCTTGCCAGAAAACCTGTTCGCCTCGGCAGACACCCCCACCGACATACTGCGCGTGCTGCACAGCAGGCATGGCGCCGAGGCCGTACGTCCGTTGCCCTCCAGCAACTCCAGCGAGACCCTGATAGCAACGGGGCAGACGCCAGACGCCGCGCGGACCTTGATCGAGGTACTGGACTGGCATGTGCGCCAGCAGCCGCAGCATCTCCACGTGCGCCTGCTAGGTGAAAGTGACCAGCAGGAAGATATCAGCTATGGCGCCTTGCACCAGGGTGCCTTGGCCGTTGCCGCAGGGCTGCAACGCTGTGGCTTGCACGCCGGTCAGACCGTGGCGCTGATGCTGCCCACAGGCCGCGACTTTCTCCAGGGCTTTTTCGGCATCCTGTTGGCCGGTGGTGTGCCGGTGCCCATCTACCCACCGCTGCGCCTGTCGCAGATAGAGGATCATCTGCGCCGCCAGGCCGGTATTCTGCGCAACGCCGAGGCCAAAGTGCTGATTACCGTGACGCAAGCGAAGCTGCTCGCCCGGTTGCTCCAGCCGCAGGTCCCGAGCCTGACGCGCATTGCCAGCGTGGCCGAGCTGACAGGCGAGGGGGGCGAGTGTGTCACACCGCCGCGGCAACCGGATGACATCGCCTTCCTGCAGTACACCTCGGGCAGTACTGGCCAGCCCAAGGGTGTGATGGTCAGCCACGCCAATCTGCTGGCCAATCTGCGCGCCATGGGGAGGGCTCTGAAGGTGGGGCCGCAAGACGTGTTCGTCAGCTGGCTGCCCATGTACCACGACATGGGATTGATCGGTGCCTGGCTGGGCAGCCTGTACTACGGCTACAGCCTGATGCTGATGTCGCCGCTGGCTTTCCTGGCACGGCCGGCGCGTTGGCTATGGGCCATCGACCGCTTCCGCGGCACGTTGTCGGCGGCGCCCAACTTTGCCTACGAACTGTGCCTGAACAAACTTGCTGACGGCGACCTCGAGGGCCTGGACCTGAGCAGTTGGCGCCTGGCCTTCAACGGTGCCGAACCGGTCAGCCCGCAGACCTTGCAGCGCTTCGCCGAACGTTTCGTTCGCTACGGCTTGGCCCCTACCGCGTTGGCGCCGGTCTATGGGTTGGCCGAGGCTACGCTGGGCGTGGCCTTTCCTCCCCTGGGCCGAGGGCCGCTGATCGACCGGGTACAGCGCGATGCGTTCCAGGCCCGTGGCAATGCACTGCCCGCCGAAGCGGATGCCAGCGCAACGCTGCGCTTCGTCTCCAGCGGTCGACCACTGCCGGGCCATCAGATTCGTATCGTCGATGGCAGCGGAATCGAACTGCCCGAACGCAGCGAAGGGCACCTGCAATTTCGCGGGCCGTCTACCTCGGCAGGCTACTACCGCAACCCCGAAGAGACCCGCCGGGTGCTGCGCGATGGCTGGTTCGACTCGCTCGACTTCGCCTACATGGCCGGCGGCGAGGTCTACCTGACCGGCCGCGCCAAGGACTTGATCATCCGTGCCGGGCGCAACATCTACCCCTACGATGTCGAAGCAGCGGTCGGCAATCTGCCCGGGCTGCGCAAAGGCTGCATCGCGGTGTTCGGCAGTCCGGAGCCGGCCACCGGCACCGAGCGCCTGGTGGTGTTGGCGGAAAGCTACGAGAAGGACGCTGCTGCGCGGCAACAGCTGCAGCAGGAGGTCAACCGTATCGTGTTCGACCTCACCGGTGTGGCGCCCGACGATATCGTTCTGGCGCCACCGCATAGCGTACTGAAAACCTCCAGCGGAAAGCTTCGCCGTGCTGCCAGTCGTGAACTGTATGAGCGCGGCGAAGTGGGGCGGCCGCACCTGGCCGTTTGGCGCCAGCTGCTGCGCCTGGTATTGCAGGCCTTGCGCGGGCATTTCGGTCGCAGCTGGCAGACCTGCCGCGCCGCGTTGTATGCCACTTACATCTGGCTGCTGTTCTGGCTGGTCACACCGCTGACCTGGCTGGTCGTTGCGATCCTGCCGCGCCAGCGTTGGTGTCGCAGTTTTACCCGTACGGCCTCCCGGCTGTTTCTGCGCCTGGCGGGTGTTCCGTTTAGTGTCACGGGACTCGAACGCCTGCCTTCCTCCTCGGTGAGCGTGCTGGCCGCAAACCATGCCAGCTACCTCGATGGTGTCATTCTCAGCGCGGCCCTACCGCCACAGTTCAGCTTCGTTGCCAAGCGCGAATTGGCTGACCAGTGGATCGCCGGCCGGTTCCTGCGCAAGCTCGGCGCCCGCTTTGTCGAACGCTTCGACCTGCAGCGCAGCGCCGCAGACACCGAGCCCCTGGCCGAGGCGCTGCAGGCTGGCCAGCCCTTGGTGTTCTTTCCCGAGGGAACCTTCACCCGCGAGCCAGGATTGCGAACGTTCCACATGGGCGCCTTCGTGCTAGCTGCGCGTGCCGGCGTGCCGCTGCTGCCGGTCGCAATTTGCGGCACGCGCAAGGTGCTGCGCGACGGTCAGTGGTACCCGCGCCACGGTGCAATCCACGTCAACGTCTGTCCTCCGCTGTTGGCAGACGGGCCGGACTGGATGGAGGCAATCAAGCTGCGGGATGCGACGATAGCGATGCTGCTAGAGCACCTGGATGAATCGGAACGAGCCCAGCGCCCAAGTTAGGCGACTACTTTGCTGCCGTCGTTTTTCCAGAGCCGTTTATAGAGTGGGCACACGTCAAAATCTAAATCCGCTGTGAGCGCCCGCTTTTGGCTGACTGCTGCCTGTCGCGAAGGGCCGAAAACGACTCAGTCACTCCGGTGCCATCATCACCACAAGCGTCATCTTGATGAACTCTTCAATCTTATCGATGGCTTCCAGGGCACCGCGTAAGTTGTTAGCGACACCGGCTGACCCAAACTGTTCGACCCAGCCAGGCGCTATAGCGGAGGGCGGGCCTGCACCCGGCCCAGGGCGGTTTCATGCTCTGGGCGCAGCTGCTGGAATATTTCGACACGCTGCTTGAAACGGGCTTTACTGGAACAAGTCGTGCGGACTATCGAGGGCTGCATGTGCTCGGCAGCCAGTACTGGCTGGATGCCGAGTTCAAAACTACACCCGTTGTGGTTGAGGAGCAGTCCTTGCCCATGTCCCGGTTTCTCTGCGCCATGCTGTTCGCGCTGCTGCTCGTCGGCTGCGCCACCACGCGATTGCCCCACGAATTCAGCGAGGCGATACCCGCCAGCGATTCGGTGTTCGGGCGCTCGATCCAGGCTCAGGCCGCCGCGCATGAGGGGCGCTCGGGTTTTCGCTTGCTGCCCAACAGCAGTGAAGCATTCCGGGCGCGCGCGGAGTTGATCCGCAATGCGCAGAAAGCCGTCGATCTGCAGTACTACATCGTGCATAACGGTTTCAGCACTCGGGCGCTGGTGCATGAAATGCTGCTGGCAGCAGATCGCGGCGTACGGGTACGCATCTTGCTCGATGACACTGCCAGCGACGGCCAGGAAGAAGTCATCGCTACCCTGGCGGTGCACCCGAACATCCATATCCGCGTCTTCAACCCTTTGCATCTGGGGCGCAGCACCGTGGTCACTCGAACCATGGGCCGCCTGCTTGATCTTTCCCAACAACACCGACGCATGCACAACAAACTGTGGCTGGCCGACAACAGCGCAGCGATCGTCGGCGGACGCAACCTGGGGGATGAATATTTCGACGCCAGGCCCGACCACAACTTCACCGACATGGACCTGCTGGGCATCGGCCCGGTCGCCGAGCAATTGGGGCACAGCTTCGATCAGTACTGGAACAGCGCCTTGAGCCAGTCGATCAGTGACTTCCAGCTCAACAAGCCAACAGCGCAAGACTTGCTCGAAAGCCGCCAACGCCTGGAGCAATCGCTCCAGACCTCACGTATCGAGAGCAAGGCGTTGTACAACCATCTCATGACCTACCAGACTCAACCGCAACTCGAGACCTGGCGCAAGCAGCTGATCTGGGCCCATAGCAAGGCGATGTGGGACGCTCCAAGCAAGGTCCTGGCCAGCGGCGAACCGGCACGCGCGCTATTGATGGCCACACAGCTGCGGCCTGAACTCGATAGCGTCAATAGCGAGCTGATCATGATCTCGGCCTATTTCGTCCCGCAAAAGCCGGGCATGGACTATCTCCTGGGTCGTGCCGATGCCGGCGTTGATGTGCGCCTGCTGACCAACTCACTGGAGGCCACCGATGTGCCGGCGGTGCATGGCGGCTATGCACCGTATCGCAAGACTCTGCTCGAACATGGCGTGAAACTCTATGAGCTGCGGCGCCAGCCGGACGATCCCGGTCGTAGCTCCTCGTTTGGTTTCAGTGGTGGCTCTGACTCCAGCCTGCACACCAAGGCCATGATCCTGGACAGACAGAAAGTGTTCGTCGGCTCGTACAATTTCGACCCGCGTTCAGTGTTCTGGAACACTGAAGTCGGGGTGCTGGTCGATAGTCCCGAACTGGCCGGCTACGTACGCCAGCTGGCGCTTGAGGGCATGGCGCCGGCCCGGAGTTACCAGGCCCGACTGGAAAACGGCGAAATTGTCTGGCTCACCGAGGACGACGACCGCCTGCATACCTTGCGCAAGGAGCCCGGCGGCAGGTGGCGCAGCTTCAAGGCCTGGCTCAGCGACAAGATCGGCCTGGAGAAAATGCTCTAGATCGAAACCCGGAGTACACCCACTGGCCTCACGCCCGCGTGTGAGCATTCAATCAGAGCGCAGGGCTTGCGTCAGGCCGCCGTGCAATAGGGACTTACAAAGAAGCCTTTCGATAAGGGTGACGCGATCAAGCTGGATGTCTTCTGACGTTTTTGTCTGCACCTGCCTGACTCAGGCGCCTTGCAGTAAACGGAGGGTACCTTATGCCCTTATTTTTGAGGGTAATGAATGAAACAAGGACAGGTTCTGCTGTTGGCATTGTTGATGCTGTTTTTAACGGGGTGCACGACTACACCGCCAAAAGACCAAGGCAATCTCTGCAGTATTTACCGTGAGTATCCCGACTGGTATGAGGACTCGCTGCAAATGCAGAGTGAATATGGGACGCCTCTGCATGTGGCCATGGCGATCATGAAGCAGGAAAGCAGTTACGTGGCGGACGCATTGCCGCCTCGTGACTACCTGCTCTGGGTGATCCCCTGGGGGCGAGTCAGTTCGGCCTACGGTTATGCGCAGGCTCAAGACCCGGTGTGGGGTGAGTACAAGGACAATACGGGCAACGGTGGTTCGCGTGACAGTTTTGACGACGCGATCATGTTTATCGGTTGGTACACCACTGGCACCCAACGTCAGCTCGGAATCTCCAAATGGGACACCTACAATCAGTACCTGGCCTATCACGAGGGGCGTGGGGGCTTTAGCCGCAATACCTATCGCAGTAAACCTTGGCTGATGCAGGTTGCCCAGAAAGTGCAAAAGCAGTCAGAGATTTACAACGCTCAACTTAAAGTGTGTCGCCAAGAGTTGGAAGATGATCGTAGCGGGTGGTTTTAACGCATTTACGAAAAAAAACCCGCATCTCCTGGGGGAAGATGCGGGGAAAAGTATTACACATGGTGAGGAAGGTCGGCCTCCTCGAAAGCAGACTGGCTGTATTCGAAGCGTCCGTTAAAGGTGTCACCTGTAAACCTCACCTTGGCCAACGCCCCCTCGACGCATATTTAAAGTCGAGGGAGAGGGGCGAGCGAAATCAATAATTATCAAAGACAGATTAATAAATACGGATATGACGTCGTGGATAGCCTCATCGGTGATGGCGTCGCGAGGTCAAGCCTGTTCCAAAAGAAGTCTGGCGGTGCTGATAGGCAAGGGGTGAGGTGCATTGATCCGGCCTTCCAATCTGATCACGAACGCCAAGGCCTCTGCGTAGCTGCGAAACTCAACGCACCACGCGTTCATCCATACATTCCAGCCTTCCGGTTTGCTCGCCTTCTCGATTTTTATCAGCATCCTGGAATCCCTCCATGTGGTGGTTTAGCCTGGTCTCGAACCGGGGAAAACCGAAGTGCGGTGTGTGAATGTTTGTCTGCGTGGCCTGGGTGACGACGCGGGACAAAACAGTAAATCTGCTCAGGAAAGTCAGCCTCTGCAAATGCGGTTTTGATGGCAGTCGAAGCTTTCGTCAAAAACGTCACCTGCGGGCCCTACCATGGCTAACCCTCCTCTTGGCACATTTAAAGCCGATAGAGGGGAGTGTTTGGAAATTAATAATTATCAAAAATGGATTTACGGCGGCGGGGGGGATTCAGACGTTGGAACCGTGTTTGCGTTCGATTGGGCATTCTCTAAACCAAGGGCTTGCAAGCGAAAGCGGATGCAAGCCCTTGTTTTTTTCTGTTCCATTATTTCTATCTTGATCGTGATTGCCTGATGCTTTTCAGGACGTCGGGTCTGCCTTGCGGCGATCGCTGCCGGCCGGGTTGCCGGTATCGATCAGCCTTCTTTCCAGCAGTACGTTTTCCAGGGCCTGGCGGTCTGACGGGTTCATCTGATGTTCTCGCTCCTTGAGTTCCAACAGGATCGGGGTCGACCACTGGCGGTAGGTTTGTTCAGCACTACGATTGAGTGACATGGGTTCCTCCTTGATCAGGCTCCTGCCAATAAAGGCGCCGCACTTCGATACGCCAAAAAACCCTAGTCGACGAAGCCTGTTCCCGCCACTGCTTTACGTCGGACGGCCATTGCCCCAGATGCCCGTAGCGGCAGTGCGCCGTACGTAGTCGCCAAAGTCGCGCGCCGGCCGTCCCAACGCCCGCTGTACACCATCGGCCACGGGTGTGTTGCGCCCGTCCAGCACAGTCGTGAAGAGATACAACACCAGGTCGATCAACGCCGGGGGAAGTTGTTCCTGTTCCATTGCCTGTCGATACGCGTCCGCCGGTACGGCCACCAATTCGATGTTGCGACCGGTGGCGCAAGCAATCTCGGTCACGGCCTGGGCAAAGGTCAACGCCCGAGGGCCGGTAAGTTCATAGAGCTGGTTGGTGTGTCCGGGTTGGGTCAGTGCCGCGACGGCACACTCGGCGATGTCTTCTGCATCGACAAAGGGCTCGGCGACCTGGCCGACGGGGAGTGCAAGCTCACCTTGCACAATGGGTTCAAGAAAGTGTGCCTCGCTGAAATTCTGGCAGAACCAACTGGCCCGCAGAATCGTCCAGTCAATCCCGCTGTCCTGTACGACGCGTTCGGCCTGTTGCGCTTCAACTTCGCCGCGCCCGGATAACAAGACCAGTTTGCGGACGCCGCTTTTCACCGCCAGGTCGGTGAACGCCTGGATGGTTTCAACGGCGCCTGGAACGGCGAGGTCCGGTTGAAAGGAAATGTAGACGCAATGAACGCCATCGATCACGGCGTCCCAGGTCGATCGATCTTCCCAGTCGAAGGGTGGATTGGCATCGCGCGAACCCCGGCGAACGGGCAGGCCGGCAGTCTCGAGCCGTTGTGTGATGCGCCGTCCGGTTTTGCCGGTGGCGCCGAGGACCAGCGTGATGGGTTGGGCCGTTTTCATCGCGTTCATCTCCATCGATTAATGTGAGTGATGCTCATGTTTAAAAGATGATAGATGCTCATGTTTCACCGTCAACCCATCAGATCGAATTCCCCGACGTGTGGCATCTGTTGTTGGGCGTAGGGAATGGCGATGCTAAGGTGAGTACATGTCACGTTTTTGATCGGGAACTCACTCGTGCGCAAAAAAACCTCTGAAACCCTCGAACAGCCTGCTGCAGAAGCGGTTCGACGCAAACCCACGCAACAGCGCAGCCGCGATCGTCAGGAGCGGATTCTGGCCATGGCCACTCAATTGATCGCGGACAAGGGCAGCGACCAACTCAAGATGAGTGAAATCGCCGAGCGCTCCGAGATCTCGATCGGTTCCCTTTATCAGTACTTCCCCGACAAGAGTTCCGTGATCCGTACGCTGGCCGAGCGCTACAACGCTGAAAGCCGTCGTTGCATTGCCGAGGCAATGGAGGCTGTCGAGGATGCCCGGGGTTTGCGCGCCGCCTATTCGCAGTTGCTCGATCAGTATTACGAGATCGTGATGGCGACACCGGTGATGCGTGACATCTGGTCCGGCATGCAGGCCGACAAGCAGTTGTTGCAGCTGGAACTGGAGGAGAGCCGGGTTGCCGGAGCCCTGCTGGCCCAGGCGATGCTACGCGTGTATCCCGACTGCGACGAGCAACAGGTCGAGGAGTCCGCGTTTTTGATCTGGCACCTGGGCGAAGCGACCATGCGGTTGGCGGTCACTTGTGCATCCGTTGAGGGGCGAACACTGGTCGAGGCGTTCAAGCGCATGTCCCTGCGCGAGATCATGGAGCCCGCGCGCAGGGACATCGACTTGCCGTAAAAACCTGACGGCGACTTCATGCTCCCTAAACGAAGGGTTGGCCGCCAAAGCCACGGGGCAGTCGTTGCAGGCCGGCCATCGCGGTCAGCCGCTCGGTCCAGGCTGAACGCCAGTCATTGGCGGTGTGCACGGCTTTGGCTTTGCGTGCTGCGCGGCGGGCAGCGTTGCGCTCAGCCTTGCGGGCTTCTTTGTAGGCGTCGGTGTTTCGGCAGCTTCGGCATTTCACCCGGTTGAGTTCGCGGGTCGATACGAGGTTGTTGCCGTGGTGACCGCAGGCCAGGTGCCCGCTGACTTTGAAATGAGTGACCATTGGAACGTCTCCTTCGTGACGTGTGAGCGGTTGACTCCACGTGAGCGGGGACGTTCGATTGGTTTTGCGCAACAAAGAATCCCGGTTCCAGGCCGGGTTGTGAGAAGGGATGGAAATCCAGCAGGCAGCCAAGGGTGTGGAGACGTACGGTCACCAATCATGCTGCCCGAATAGGGCCTTTTCCCGCACCGCGAATTCGTGACGGATCATCTGAACCGGGGCAGAGGCCGGTCGACAGGCTTGAGAGACGACAGCGTGTGCCGGATCAGCGGCGTGTCCTTCTCAATGTCGTTCAGGCGATCACGAATTCTGAGGGCGGTGGGGTGTCCGCCTTGATGATCGACCCAGTCGGCGATTTCCTTGCAGGCTGCGGCCAGGCGAGCCTGACGGGAATCCAGCAAGGTGAGCAAGGTGGTGATGGACTCTTTTTCGGACATGGGAAGCACCTCCGTTCAAGAAACCTGGGTGTGGCAGCAAAAAGCCCGCCTGGGGCGAGCTTTCTGCCGAAAGGGTTACTGATCCTTCAACTATCTCAGTATAGACCCGTTAAAAAATGGTGACGAGCCGTCAACTTTGTCGGGCTGTCACTTGTGATTGAGCGTTCAACTGACGGCAAACACGCACAGCGTCTTCTTCACTATCGTAGCCATCTCCGATGAAGCCTTGGGTGCGGGTATCGGCGATGCGGTACCAGACTGCGGCATCCGGTGGCAGGTGGTCATATTCACCTGCACGGCGACCATGGATGATGATCTTGTTGCAGCGTTTCACGACGAAAATGTCTTCCATGGCGTCTCCGCAGCGGATACGTGTTCAGTTCAACTATAGAAGCCATTGGTGATCGTGCAAAAAATAGGCAGGTCAATTCGTCGATTCAGGCGCTGACCTCTGCCCGGTGCAGTCGTGCCTTCGGATTTACGCCAGCACCGCGACCGCTTTGATTTGTGCCCACAGTGGCTGGCCGGGATGGATGTTCAGTTGATCACGGGAATAACGCGTGATCCGCGCAAGCAATGGCGTGCCGGCAGCGTCCAGGCGAATCAGCACATGGGCGGCGTTGTCGGCGCTCATTTCGCTGACCACAGTGACCGGCAGGCGATTGAGAATGCTGCTTTGCCCGGTATTGTCCAGGCTCAGGCTCACATCCCGCGCCTGGACCTTGCAGCGCAGTGCCTGGCCCGCATCCAGTGGCGTATGAGGCACACGGATGTTGAGGGTAGTGTCGGGCAATTGCAGGCTCAGCAATTGATAGTCGGCGTCATAAGCGCTGACGCGACCTTCGATCACCACACCCGCGTCATCCCCCATTGCCAGCGGCAAGTCCAGGCGTGCCAGGGTCTGGCCGATCGGGCCGCTGGCCAGTGCCCTGCCGTTGCTGAGCAACACGATATGGTCGGCCAGCCGCGCAACTTCATCCTGGGAGTGGCTGACGTACAGCACCGGGATGTCGAGTTCGTCGTGCAGGCGTTGCAAGTAGGGCAGGATTTCACCTTTGCGTTGGGCATCCAGGGCCGCCAGAGGTTCGTCCATCAACAACAGTTTCGGGCTGGTGAGCAAGGCGCGGGCGATGCCGACGCGCTGTCGCTCACCGCCTGAAAGGTGTTGCGGGTGCCGGTCCAGCAAATGGCTGATGCCCAGCAACTCGGTGGCGTGGGCCATGTCGACCCGACGCTGCGGCTTGGGGATGCGCTTGAGGCCGAATGCCAGGTTGGCCAGCACCGACAGATGAGGAAACAGGCTGGCTTCCTGGAACACATAGCCCAGCGCGCGCTTGTGCGGCGCGACGAAGATCCGGTTGTCGCTGTCTTGCCAGACTTCATCGTTAACCTGGACAAAGCCTTGCTCGGCCCGTTCCAGGCCGGCGATGCAGCGCAGGCAAGTGGTCTTGCCAGAGCCGGAGTGGCCGTAAAGCGCAGTGACGCCACGGCCAGGCACCTGCAGATCGACGTCCAGGGCGAAGCCCGAATAACGTAGTTTCAGACGCATTTGAATCATCGGTCAGCTCCAGCCCGCTTTGGTTTTACGACTGGAATACAGCGCCAGCAGGACGACAAACGAGAACACCAGCATTGCCCCGGCCAGCCAATGGGCCTGGGCATACTCCATGGCTTCGACGTGATCGTAGATCTGCACCGAGACCACGCGGGTCTTCTCGGGAATGTTGCCGCCGATCATCAGCACCACGCCGAACTCGCCGACGGTGTGGGCAAAGCCGAGAATGGCCGCGGTAATGAAGCCGGGGCGGGCCAGGGGCAGTGTCACGCTGAAAAAGGTATCCCAGGGATTGGCCCGCAAGGTCGCGGCCACTTCGAGCGGGCGCGTGCCAATCGAGGAAAAAGCGTTTTGTAGCGGCTGGACCACAAACGGCATCGAATACAGCACCGAACCGATGACCAGCCCCGCAAAACTGAACGTGAGGGTGCCAAGGCCCAGTGATTGGGTGAGCTGGCCAAGGTACCCGTGAGGGCCGAGGGCCAGCAACAGATAGAAACCAATCACCGTCGGTGGCAGCACCAGGGGCAGGGCGACAATCGCCCCGACCGGACCGCGCAACCAGGAGCGGGTGCGCGACAGCCATAACGCAATCGGAGTGCCGACAATCAGCAGGATGACGGTCGTCAGGGACGCCAGTTTCAGGGTCAGCCAGATGGCGGAAAAATCGGCACTCGATAGCGACATTTAGATTTCGTAACCGTAGGACTTGATGACAGCTGCCGCTTTCGGCCCCTTGAGGTAGTCAACCAGTGCCTTGGCGGCCGGGTTGTCCTTGCCCTTGTTGAGAATCACCGCGTCTTGCTTGATCGGGTCGTGCAGGCTGGCGGGAACGATCCAGGCCGAACCGCTGGTGATCTTGCCGTCCTTGTAGATCTGCGACAGGGCGACAAAACCCAACTCGGCATTGCCGGTGGAGACGAACTGGTAGGCCTGGCTGATGTTCTGGCCTTCGACGATCTTGTCCTTGACCTTGTCGGTCAAACCTTCCCTGGCCAGTACCTGGGTCGCCGCCAGGCCATAAGGCGCGGCTTTGGGGTTGGCGATGGACAGGTGCTGATACTCGTTCTTTTTCAGCACATCGCCCTTGGCATCGACGTAGCCTTCTTTGGCCGACCACAGCGCCAGCGTACCGACGGCGTAGGTGAAGCGCGAACCCTTGACGGAGTCGCCTTCGGCTTCAAGCTTTTTCGGGGTGCTGTCGTCTGCCGAGAGGAACACTTCGAACGGCGCGCCGTTTTTGATCTGGGTGTAGAACTGGCCGGTGGCGCCAAAGGAGGCGACCAGTTTATGCCCGGTGTCTTTTTCGAAATCAGCGGCGATGGCCTGGATGGGGGCGGTGAAGTTGGCGGCGACGGCCACCTGGACTTCGTCCGCCTGGGCTGAGCCGAAGGCGAATACGGCGAGAAGGCTCGCCAGGCAGGTCGGGGCAAAACGTGAGGCAAGAATGGTCATGAAACGGCTCCGTTAAAGGCAATGGCGGCAGGTTAATCGTTATGTACAAAAATATATAGCGAATTGCCTTTGAACGGAATGTGTTGCCGCAAAATTGTATACAATTTTAATGAGAGTGATGCTCAGGGACGACCCAGCAGTCTCGCTAATCCTTCTTCAGCCAGCTTTCTAGTCAGTGCTTCGGTGGTCAATTCGACCCCGAGGGTAAATGCCTGGCCGGCCCACAGGTTGCTGAAGTCCGCTTCACCTTTGGCCCGCAACGGCATCAGCGCGCCACCGGCAAGGGGGAAGGCCGGGGCCTTGGCGCTCATGGGCCCCAGCTCACGCATCACCCGATTGAGGATGCCCCGGGCCGGGCGGCCGGTGAACACGTTGGTGACGGCCGTCTCGCTTTCCCGGGCGGTGCGCAAGGCTTTGTGATGGGAAGGGCTGACCTTGGCCTCTGGCGTGAACAGGTACGCCGTACCCACCTGCACCGCCGAAGCACCGAGCATGAAGGCCGCGGCGACGCCTCGTGCGTCAGCGATGCCGCCGGCGGCAATCACCGGCACCTTCACCGCATCGACGACTTGGGGCACCAGGGCGAAAGTCCCCACCTGACTGCTCAGGTCATCGCTGAGAAACATTCCGCGATGGCCCCCGGCTTCGTAGCCCATGGCAATGATTGCATCACAACCATGCTGTTCCAGCCACACGGCTTCTGCGACCGTGGTGGCCGAGGACAGCACCTTCGCGCCGGTGGCCTTGACCCGGTCGAGCAGGGATTTTTCCGGCAGGCCAAAGTGAAAACTCACCACTTCAGGGCGAAACGCTTCGACCACTTCGCAGGCCGCATTATCGAACGGCGCCCGGTTGGACACCGGTGTCGGCGCATCGAAGTCGGCGCCGAGTTCCCGGTAGTAAGGTTGCAGCAGATTTTTCCAGTCCTGCGCGCGTTGCTCATCCGGAGCCGGAGGCTGATGACAGAAGAAGTTGACGTTGATCGGGCGCCGGGTGTGTTGGCGGATGGTTTTGAGCTCTTCGCGCAGTTGATCCGTGCTGAGCATCGCCGCTGGCATCGAGCCCAGGCCGCCGGCATTGCAGGTTGCAATCACCATGGAAGAGTTTGTGGCACCGGCCATCGGCCCCTGAATGATCGGCAGTTCGATCCCGAGCAGGTCAAGAATGCGGGTATCTGGCCATTGGTTCATGTGCTGTGTTCTCCGACGTTGAATCCGGGTAGGGGCGGTAGAACAGGATTTGTAACGCAACGACTGACGCAAGGCCAGTCGTCATTTCGGCGGGTGAGGCTTATGTGTTATTTCAATTGCACCACCCACAGACTGATTCCATTGAGAGGCCGTAATGTTCAAAGGCATTTTGATCGACAAAGACGACAGCGGTTACCGGGCCACACTGCAAGAGATCCAGGACGATCAGTTACCTGAGGGCGATGTCACGGTGCGTGTGGCCTACAGCACGCTGAACTTCAAGGATGGCCTGGCGATTACCGGCAGCAGTCCGGTGGTGCGCAAATTCCCGATGGTGCCGGGGATCGACCTGGCCGGTGTCGTCGAAGTCAGCGGGCATCCGGACTACAAGGTCGGTGACCAGGTCCTGCTCAATGGCTGGGGCGTGGGTGAAGGGCATTGGGGTGGATTGGCGCAGAAGGCTCGCCTGAACGGTGACTGGCTGATAGCGCTGCCCAAGGCGTTTACCGCGGCTCAGGCGATGGCCATCGGTACGGCGGGCTACACGGCCATGCTGTGCATCCTGGCACTGGAGCACAACGGCGTGACGCCCGGGCAGGGTGACATTCTGGTGACTGGCGCCAACGGTGGCGTCGGCAGTTTTGCCATCGCCTTGCTGAGCAGGCTCGGCTACCGGGTGGTCGCGTCCACCGGACGGACCTCGGAGCACGACTACCTGAAGCAACTGGGCGCCAGCGAAATCATCGATCGCGCCACCTTGTCCGCGCCGGGCAAGCCGTTGGCCAAGGAGCGCTGGGCGGCCGTCATCGACTCGGTCGGCAGCCACACCCTGGCCAATGCGTGCGCCAGCACCCAGGCCAACGGCACCGTCGCGGCCTGCGGTCTGGCCCAGGGCATGGACTTTCCCGCATCCGTTGCGCCGTTCATCTTGCGCGGCGTGACCCTGGCCGGCATCAACAGCGTGACCCAGCCCAAAGCCAAGCGCGTGGAAGCCTGGAATCGCCTGGCCCGGGATCTGGACTTCAATCTGTTGCCGCTGATCAGTCACGAAATCGGCTTGAGCGAGGCCATCGAGGCCGCGTCACGCTTGCTGGCCGGGCAGTTGCGCGGGCGAGTGGTGGTGGATGTGAACCGCTGATCACTGCGATTCGCGCTGCAGCAATTGACGTTTGCGCTCGACACCCCAGCGATAGCCCGACAGATTTCCATCGCTGCGCACCACGCGATGGCAAGGGATCGCCACCGCCAGGCTGTTCGCGCCGCAGGCCTGGGCCACGGCGCGAACGGCTTTTGGTTGACCGATGCGCTGGGCGACATCGGCGTAGCTGGCAGTGCTGCCCACGGGAATCTCTCGCAGCGCTTGCCAGACACGCTCCTGAAACGCCGTGCCGCGTACGTCCAGCGGCAAATCAAGGCCAATGGCCGGCGCCTCGATAAAGCCGACGACCCGGGCAATCAATTGCTCGAACTCATGATCGGCACCGATCAGGTTGGCGCGGCGGAATTTGTCTTGCAGATCACAGACCAGTTGGTGCGGATCATCGCCCAGCAGGATCGCACAGACCCCACGCTCACTCTGTGCCACCAGAATCGCGCCCAGCGAACACTGGCCGACGGCAAAACGAATGTCGTTGTTTTGACCGGCCGCGCGGTAGTCTCCGGGTTTCATTCCCAGCAGTTGGTCTGCCGCTTCATAAAACCGGCTGTTGGAGTTGAAGCCGGCGTCATACAGGGCATCGGTCACCGAGCCGCCGTGCGCCAGTCGCTCGCGTACCTTGCGTGAACGATGGGCATCGGCGTAGCCCTTGGGCGTCAGGCCGGTGACGGCTTTGAACACGCGATGGAAGTGGAAGCTGCTCAGGCCCGCCGCCTCGGCCAATTCGCCCAGGGCGGGCAGCGTTTGCGCGCTTTCGATCTGGCGGCACGCGGCGGCCACGGTGGCGGCATGTTGCGCGGCGAGTTCGCTCTGATCCTTCGTCGCGCGTTTGCTCGGACGATAACCCGCGGCGCGGGCCTGTTCGGCGCTATCGAAGAATTCGACATTGTGTGGCTTGGGCAAGCGCGCGAGGCTGCTGGGGTTGCAGTAGATGCCTGTGGTCTTCACGGCATAGACAAACTGCCCGTCAGCCTTGGGATCGCGCGCAACCACGGCGGCCCAGCGCGGATCGTTTTCAGTGGCGATTTTGGTCGATCGGGTTGTCATGGCGTCACGTCCATTGAGGGGTTGCCTGCACATTAACCGTGGGGCAGTTGCCACACACTCCGGCGCTTGCGGTCAAATTCGAAGGCTTTATCCGGCGGTACGGAAGGTGAAGTTGATGCGTTGCTCGCCCAGTTTCGGATGATGGCCGTCCTTGATCGGCAACACGCCGTGATAACGCAGGCGATCCACGCCACCCCAGACCACGATGTCGCCATGGAACAGGGGCACGCGCTGACTTTTGTCGCTGCGTGCAAAACCACCGAACAGGAACATCGCCGGCAAACCCAGGGATACCGAAACGATGGGGGCGGCGTAGGAATGTTCGTCCTTATCCTGATGCAATGACATTTTTGCCCCGGGGATATAACGGTTGATCAGGCAGGAATCCGGCGCAAAACCGGTGAACCCTGCTGCCTGTGCCGCTGCTTGCGCCAGTTGGAAAAACACCTCGGGCATCATTGGCCAAGGCTTTGCGGTGTCTGGATCGAGGCGGGTGTACCGATAACCGCGGCGGTCAGTGGTCCAGCCGAATTGGCCACAACTGCTCAGGGCGACCGACATGGTGAAACCGCCGGGTGTGACCATCTGCCGAAACGGCGCGGCCGCCAGCACTTCTTCCAGGGCAGGCAGCAAACGCTCCAGCCAGGGCACGGCGAAGCCTCTAAGCACGTAGGACTGTTCGCCGATCTGCTCGCGCCTGGGCTGTTGCTCGGGTTCTGCATCGGTAAATAGATCGAAAGTCTGCGGATTCATGGGTTCATGACGCATCGTGAAAGATGATTCCAAGGGTATGCCGATTACCGCTGTGCAGGCGACTCACGCCGTGACGCAGGGTAACGCGGTAGTAACCGCGAGTGCCTTTGACCGGACGCTGGTTGACCGCAAAGATCAGCCCGTCGCCTTTCTTCAGATCGATGACCATCGGGCGTGACTGCATTCGCGGGCGCTGTTCAGTCAGGACAAATTCGCCGCCGGTGAAGTCTTGATCCGGGTCTGACAGCAGGATCGCCACTTGCAGTGGGAAAATGTGCTCACCGTACAGATCCTGATGCAAGCAGTTGTAGTCCTGCGGACCATATTGCAGCAACAAGGGTGTCGGACGGTTCTGACCAGCGGCATGGCAGCGATCAAGGAAGGCTGGAAGGGTTTCAGGAAAACGCTCCGGCAAGCCCATCTGTTCATGCCAGCGATTGGCGATGGGCACCAGTCGTGGGTAGAGCGCGCTGCGTAAGCGGGCCACGAGTTCCGGTAAGGGGTAGTTGAAATACTTGTACTCGCCTCGGCCGAACCCGTGGCGAGCCATCACCACATGGGAGCGAAACAGTTCGGTGCGAGGGTACCAGGCGCTGACCTGCCCGCAAGCCTTGTGACTCAGCAGTGACGGGATGACGGCGCAGCCGTCCTGATCAAGTTGCTGCTCCAGCAGGGGCCAGTCCAGCCTGTCCAGATATTGCTCGCTCATTGCCGGGCCTCTTGTTATGGAGGTGGTCAGTCTGCAAGGCAAAAATAAAACTGGCACTCCGCTGCTTGCGGTCGAACTGCGAGCGGGAGCCGACGTCCATTGTCGCTCCAGATCGTGTTACAACGCTTTGCTGACGCTGATGTCGCTGATGACGTCGTCCTGTTCATGAATGGCGTCCAGCGCCGCCTTGGCTTCTTCCTGGGTGCCGTTTTCAAGCTGGGCAAACTCGAAGCGGCGCTCACCGTTGAGTTTATATTTGATGACGTACTTGGTCGTTTGGGCCACGGTTGTATCTGCCTGTCTTGTGTTTCGGGTTCGCTGATCAGCTCAGTTTCGTGCTGGAGCGGCGAATGATTTTGATCGAGTGCGTCAGGGTGGGTTTGCGCGTCACGCTGATAGCGCGGCGGTTGACGGTGTCGATCGTGATGTTCCAGAAACCGGTGCTCGGGGCTGTGATGCGGGCTGGAAACGTGTCGAATGCACCGCCGTGATAGGTGTGACGACCGCCATTCTTGAAGCTGCGGAAGTTGGCGTCGTTCATCAAGCGGATGTTGCACATTTGGGAGCATTGAATGACGACGATGTCGTCTTCATTGAGGTGCTCGCGCTGATGGATAAATTTCATGAGGCGCCTCCAGAAGGGCTTTTTCTACAAAATCAAAACGATAGCATGGGCGATTGGCGCAGTTTATCAGCCCGAAGGCCTTATTATCCGGCCGCTTCGACAATTAAAAACGCTTATTTCACATTTGATGAGCGATAAAGCAGTTTGTCTCGGAGAAAAATCGCAGTTGCGCTGTCCGAGGGTCTTTAATGGAGGTTTGGTATGAAGTGGGGTTTGTGGTTGTTGCCGATGGCATTGACGATCAGTGGTTGCGCGAACGTCTCGGACATCAACGAGTCCTTGCCGACGATGAACGTGATTTCTGGCAAGAAGCCCCATGAATACGCGCAATGCCTGAGCGAAAAACTGGCCGATAGCCGAGGCGCCTTGCAGATCCAGTCGCACAAGGATGGCTTGCGCGTGATCGTGCCGCTCAAGTTCTCCGTGGGGCCGTCTGCCGTGTTTGACATCGAAGAACGCTCCGGCGGCAGCAGCATCAAGTTGCACGAGAGCATGTCCAATGTCCCGGTGCGGCCAAAGGATGTACAGAAGGCTGCCAACGAGTGCATTTCCGGCTGATAGACTATCGACCATCAGCACCGATGCCGCCAAAGCCCTGCTTTGGCGGCATCGTTATTTCTGGAGTCGAACATGAAGCGAGAGCAGGTCCGGGAGCGGCATGCAGAGGGTTTAATCTCTGCCACCCATGTGATTCAGAATCCGGCGGAGCTGGGGGAATGGATCGTGTTTTTCAAGAAAAGCGCCGGGCGCAGCTATTTCCTGGTGGATGACAATGATGAAGTCGAGTCCTTCAGCCGCCTTGATGATCTGATCGATACCGTGCGCGGGCTTGGAATCAAATTCGCCGAAATCCATATGTAGGGCGTGGCGCGTTACCTGCAGATCACCACGACGTTGCGGCTCTTGTAGTTACCGACGTCGGCGCCGAGGGTCTTTTCGCTCTCCTTGAGCGAGGGGGTGCCATCGGTTCCGACAATCTTGTAGCCGGTGCCCGCGCAGGACGCATCGGCCTTTTCGTAACAGGCAGCCCAGGAGTTGGCTTCCCCGGAGCAGTCAATCGATAGACCTTGCTCTCCGTTGGCCAGGTAGGTTTGTTCCGACGTTGCGCAGCCGCTCAGGGCCAATACCGTCAGCAAAGGCAAAACTTTATTCATGGCTTGATCATCGTCAGGGGGGTGGGCTAAGGCTGAGACAGCGCCGGATTCAAAAGGTTATAGCCAAAGGCCACTTCTTTTTCGGTATTCATAAAAAAGCCCTGCGCCATGGCAGGGCTTTTTGCATCGGGCGTCGATCAGCTCTTGTCTTTGCCGCGTCGCTTGGGTTCCGGGTGCTCAAGTTCCAGCACCGAGGCCACTTCGATTGCCAGGGCTTCGGAAGGGAACGGCCCGGCGATATTTTCACCGGCGACACTGGCCACCCACCATTGGCCGTCTTTCTCCTGATTGATCAGGAATCCGTTGACGCTTTTTACTGCCGACATCTACTTGCCTCGTTGTCTGGTTCAATCGCGCCATGATACCGCCAAACACACTCAAGGGGTGCCGATGGGCGTATGGTGATGGGTTCCGGGCGGTAGAAACCGTGCATTTGCGCAAGTCTCTGCTATGCATAAGAGGCTGCGCAGCGACCTGCGCACTCCCGCAGGGAACTATCGGCAAGAATATTTCTCTATGTTGGCATCGGTTAGCCAGCGCGGGGCATTGTAAGGTGCACGCCGCCTGATTAGACTGCGCCGAAACTCGTACACACAGCCCTTTCAAGGACTTATATGATCAAGAAATGCTTGTTCCCAGCAGCCGGTTACGGTACTCGCTTCCTGCCAGCGACTAAAGCCATGCCCAAAGAAATGCTGCCGGTGGTGAACAAGCCACTGATCCAGTACGGCGTCGAAGAAGCACTGGATGCCGGCTTGACCGAAATCTCCATCGTCACCGGTCGCGGCAAGCGCGCCCTGGAAGACCACTTCGACATCAGCTACGAGCTGGAAAACCAGATCAAGGGCACCGACAAGGAGAAATACCTGGTCGGCATCCGCAAGCTGCTCGACGAGTGCTCGTTCTCCTACACCCGCCAGACCGAAATGAAAGGCCTGGGCCACGCGATCCTAACCGGCCGTCCACTGATCGGTGACGAGCCGTTCGCCGTGGTGCTGGCGGACGACCTGTGCGTCAACCTCGAAGGCGACGGCGTTCTGACCCAGATGGTCAAGCTGTACAAGCAGTTCCGCTGCTCGATCGTGGCCATCCAGGAAGTCGATCCGTCCGAGACCAACAAGTACGGCGTAATCGCCGGCGAGATGATCCGCGACGACATCTACCGCGTACACAGCATGGTTGAAAAACCAAAGCCGGAAGACGCACCGTCGAACCTGGCCATCATCGGCCGCTACATCCTGACCCCGGACATCTTCGACCTGATCGAACAGACCGAGCCAGGCAAGGGCGGCGAAATCCAGATCACCGACGCCCTGATGAAACAGGCCCAGAACGGCTGCGTGATGGCCTACAAGTTCAAGGGCAAGCGTTTCGACTGCGGCGGCGCCGAAGGCTACATCGACGCGACCAACTTCTGCTTCGAGAACTTCTACAAGACGGGCAAGGCGTACTGATCGCTTTCGACCTGACTGTATTGAAAAGCCACCTTCGGGTGGCTTTTTCATTTTCAGGCCCCATATCGACTGCAGCGCTTGCCCAACAAATGTCTGCGGGTATGCTGGTCACCTGCCGAGGAGATTGAAAATGGCCTACGATTTTGACCTTTATGTGATTGGCGCCGGTTCCGGCGGTGTGCGGGCTGCGCGGTTTGCCGCCGGGTTCGGCGCGAAAGTGGCCGTGGCCGAAAGCCGCTATCTGGGCGGGACCTGCGTGAACGTCGGCTGTGTGCCGAAAAAATTGCTGGTCTACGGTGCGCACTTCGCCGAAGACTTCGAGCAGGCTTCCGGTTTTGGCTGGGGCCTGGATGAGGCGCAGTTCGACTGGCCGACGTTGATCGCCAACAAGGACCGCGAGATCAATCGCCTCAATGGCATTTATCGCAACCTGCTGGTCAACAGCGGCGTGACCTTGCATGAGGGCCACGCGAAGATCGTCGATCCGCATCAGGTCGAGATCAATGGCGAGCGTTTTACCGCCAAGAACATCCTGATTGCCACCGGCGGCTGGCCGCAGATTCCGGAGATTCCGGGGCATGAGCATGCCATCAGTTCCAACCAGGCGTTCTTCCTCAAAGAGCTGCCCAAGCGGGTGCTGGTGGTGGGCGGTGGCTACATTGCGGTCGAGTTCGCCGGGATCTTCCACGGCTTGGGTGCCAAGACCACGCTGCTGTATCGCGGCGAACTGTTCCTGCGTGGCTTCGATGGTTCCGTGCGCAAGCATTTGCAGGAAGAGTTGACCAAGCGCGGCATGGACCTGCAGTTCAACGCGGACATCGAGCGCATCGACAAGCTGGCCGATGGCAGCCTGAAAGTTACGCTCAAGGATGGTCGCCAGCTGGAAGCCGATTGCGTGTTCTACGCCACGGGTCGTCGTCCGATGCTGGACAATCTGGGGCTGGAAAACACCGGGGTCAAACTCGACAGGAAAGGCTTTGTCGAAGTCGATGAGCTGTATCAAACCGCCGAGCCGTCGATCCTGGCGCTGGGCGATGTGATCGGCCGTGTTCAGCTGACGCCGGTGGCCCTGGCCGAAGGCATGGCGGTGGCGCGACGCCTGTTCAAGCCAGAGCAGTATCGTCCGGTGGATTACAAGATGATCCCGACGGCGGTGTTCAGCCTGCCGAACATCGGCACCGTCGGTTTTACCGAGGAAGAAGCTCGCGAAGCCGGTCACGAGGTGCAGATCTTCGAAAGCCGCTTCCGGCCGATGAAGCTGACCCTGACCGAATGCCAGGAGCGCACGCTGATGAAACTGGTGGTGGACGCCAACACCAACAAGGTCCTGGGTTGCCACATGGTCGGCCCGGAAGCCGGTGAAATCGTCCAGGGTCTGGCGATTGCCTTGAAGGCCGGCGCCACCAAGCGCGACTTCGACGAAACCATCGGGGTGCACCCGACAGCCGCCGAAGAGTTCGTCACCATGCGTACGCCGGTCGCCGGTTAAGCGTCCTTCGCTGCGTCTGCCGCTGCCGCAAGGGTCGCGGCCAGACGTACGCGTTCTTCCAGATCCGTCCGGGTCTTGGCCAGATCCATTTCCAGTGACCTGTTGAGCTGCGACTGCTCATCGACGTTCTGCTTGAGTGCCTGGCTTTCCAGTAGGGCGACGCGCAGGCGCTCCTGGAGGAGGGTGCGCTCACCGTCGACGCGGGTGGCCTGTTCCAGCAACTGATCCTGACGGGTATTGCTTTGCTTGAGCTGTTCTTGCAGCAGGCTCAGTTCGCGCAGCGTGCCGCGGTTTTCAGTCAGCAAGCGTTCGTTGTCGCGGTGCAACTGGGTGATTTCATCCTGGCGTACCAGTGCGCTTTGTTGCGCCTGACGCAGTTCCATCTGTATCTGTTGCACCTGGCCTTCGTGGCGACTCATTTCCTGTTCGCGCTGTTCCTTGACCGCATTGCGGTAGTGCTCCAGTGCGTCGCGAGTGTGCAGGTGCTTTTCTTCAAGGGAGCGGATCTGCTCGTCCTTGTCTTTCAAGCGCAATTCGAAATCGGCTAGCGCCTGATTCAACCCGGCGTTGCGGGTTTGCTCCGTTTGCAGCATGGCTCGAGTTTCTTGCAGGGCCTCGGATTCCTGAGTCAGTGCCAGGCTTTGAAACTCGTATTGCTGGTGCAGCTCGCTGTTGTCCTCTTGCGCTTCGCCGAGCTGGTTTTCCAGCGCCTTGCGTTGTTCTTCGTACTGCGCGCGCGCCTGGTCGATGGGCTCTTGCGCCTGCTCCTTGAGTCTTTGCGCGAGCCGCGCCACCAGCGCCATCAGTTCGTCGTCGATCGGTTCTGTCGGCGCCTCGACAGGTTCGACCCGGTCATCGAGCTCCTTGAGGTAGCGATGAATCGTGGTTTTCGAGCCGGTATTGCCCATTTCGATGCGTACGGCATCGATGCTGGGGTTTTCGCCGCGGGCGAGGATCGCCAACCGAGCGGCTTGAACCACCGCTTTATTTACACCGCCGCGTGCCATGAGATCTCCCGGGTTTTGATGATGTGGTACGTACCACGTAAATACACATTGTACCATTCAATAGAAAAAGTTAAATGCTGAATGTGATTAACACGGGATATACTGGTATTACCCCGTGTGATCGAAATTTCTAGGTATTCCTCGCACTGTTTCCGTACACCAACCCTTGTAGGAGCGAGCTTGCTCGCGAAAAACCCGAGAACGCCGCGGGGCACCTGCCAGCCAGCCAGCGTTATCGTTGACGACCATCGCGAGCGAGCTCGCTCCTACAGTGTTTTGTGTTTTTCGCGCCAGCGGCCGATGCCCCTTGTAGGAGCGAGCCTGCTCGCGAAAAACCCGAGAACGCCGCGGGGCACCTGGCAGCCAGCGTTATCGTTGACGACCATCGCGAGCGAGCTCGCTCCTACAGCGTTTTGTGTTTTTCGCGCCAGCGGCCGATGCCCCTTGTAGGAGCGAGCTTGCTCGCGAAAAACCCGAGAGCGCCGCGGGGCACCTGGCAGCCAGCGTTATCGTTGACGACCATCGCGAGCGAGCTCGCTCCTACAGTCGGTTAAAACAGGTTCATTTCCTATGAGCGATATGGATCGCTATCTGCAAGCAGCGACTCGCGACAACACCCGTCGCAGCTATCGGGCGGCCATCGAGCACTTCGAAGTCACGTGGGGCGGTTTTCTGCCGGCAACCGGCGACAGCGTGGCGCGCTACCTGGTAGCCCATGCCG
This sequence comes from Pseudomonas sp. GW823-FHT06E10, assembly GCF_058794995.1. Taxonomy (NCBI): domain Bacteria; kingdom Pseudomonadati; phylum Pseudomonadota; class Gammaproteobacteria; order Pseudomonadales; family Pseudomonadaceae; genus Pseudomonas; species Pseudomonas sp. GW823-FHT06E10. Next base: position 123,429 of record NZ_JBXAHJ010000017.1, read on the forward strand.
GCGTGTTGTCGATCAACACGCTGAAATTGCGTTTGTCGGCATTGGCGCAGTGGCACAACAGCCAGGGCTTTGCCGATCCCACCAAGGCGCCTGTGGTGCGCAAAGTTTTCAAGGGCATTCGCGCGCTGCACCCGGCCCAGGAAAAACAGGCAGAACCCTTGCAGCTTCAGCACCTGGAACAGGTGGTCAGTTGTCTGGAGCAAGAAGTGCAGACCGCCAGGGCCACAGGCGACCGACCGGGTTTGCTGCGGGCCAGGCGCGACATGGCCCTGATCCTGTTGGGCTTCTGGCGTGGCTTTCGCAGTGATGAGTTGTGCCGGCTTCAGGTGGAACACGTGCAGGCCAGCGCCGGTTCCGGCATCAGTCTCTATCTACCGCGTAGCAAAAGTGATCGCGATAACCTTGGCAAGACCTATCAGACACCGGCCTTGCAACGCTTGTGTCCGGTGCAGGCTTATATCGACTGGATTACCGAGGCGGCACTGGTGCGTGGGCCGGTGTTCCGTGGCATCGACCGCTGGGGGCATCTGGGCGAGGAGGGATTGCACGCCAACAGCGTGATTCCGTTATTGCGTCAGGCGTTGGCGCGAGCAGGTATCGCCGGTGAACTTTACACCAGTCATTCCTTGCGTCGCGGCTTTGCCACCTGGGCGCATCAAAGTGGCTGGGATTTGAAGTCGCTGATGAGCTATGTGGGCTGGAAGGACATGAAGTCGGCCATGCGCTACATCGAAGCCAGTCCGTTTCTCGGCATGGCGCGTATCACGGAAAAGCCCGTCTCACCCTAGATACCGTTTTCTTCTATTAATACAGCTGGCTAATAGCGAAAGACAATCAGCAGCATCAGGTTTGCCAATGAGCCTTCCGTTCGTCGAGTGGGTAAAGTTCTTTCCATCAACTTCTTAACCCCCTGACGGAGAGTCAACGATGCCTATCATCAACAGCCAAGTTAAACCGTTCAAAGCTGACGCATTCAAAAATGGCGACTTCGTAAAAGTCTCGGACGCAGACCTGAAAGGCAAGTGGTCTGTGGTGTTCTTCTACCCGGCCGACTTCACCTTCGTCTGCCCGACCGAGCTGGAAGACCTGGCTGACAACTACGACGCGTTCCAGAAACTGGGCGTCGAGATCTACAGCGTTTCCACCGACACTCATTTCGCCCACGCTGCCTGGCACAACACCTCGCCAGCCATCGGCAAGATCCAGTACACCATGATCGGTGATCCGACACACGCCATCTCCCGCAACTTCGACGTGCTGATCGAAGAAGCAGGCCTGGCTGACCGTGGCACCTTCGTGATCAACCCTGAAGGCCAGATCAAGATCGTTGAACTCAACGACGGCGGTGTAGGCCGTGACGCTTCCGAGCTGCTGCGCAAGATCAAGGCTGCCCAGTACGTCGCTGCTCACCCAGGTCAGGTTTGCCCAGCCAAGTGGAAAGAAGGCGAGGCCACTCTGGCGCCGTCCCTGGACCTGGTCGGCAAGATCTAAGTCTGTGATCGCACCATCAGGGCGGAACTCCGCGCCTACTCGGTAAGCTGCACCGCCCAATAAAAACGCCCGGGCGAGATTCGCTCGGGCGTTTTTTTATGCCTGCTCTAAATGAATCATTCAAAAGGAAATCGCCCGTATGTTGGACGCCAATCTTAAAGCCCAGTTGAAATCGTACCTGGAACGGGTCACCCAGCCGATCGAGATCATTGCATCCCTCAACGACGGTGCGAAATCCCAGGAAATGCTTGAATTGCTGAAAGACGTTGCCAGTCTTTCCAGCCAGATTACTTTGCTCGACAACGGTGACGATGCACGCAAACCGTCGTTCTCGATCAATCGCCCGGGTGCCGATATCAGCCTGCGTTTCGCCGGCATCCCGATGGGCCACGAATTCACTTCGCTGGTGCTGGCCTTGCTGCAAGTCGGCGGCCACCCTTCGAAGGCCAGTGTCGAAGTGATCGAACAGATCCGCTCGCTCAAAGGCGAGTTCAACTTCGAGACTTACTTCTCGCTGTCCTGCCAGAACTGCCCGGACGTGGTCCAGGCGCTGAACCTGATGGCGGTACTGAACCCGAACATTCGCCACGTCGCCATCGACGGCGCGCTGTTCCAGGCTGAAGTCGATGAGCGCCAGATCATGGCGGTCCCCAGCATCTACCTTAACGGTGTGAACTTCGGCCAGGGCCGCATGGGCCTGGAAGAAATCCTCGCCAAGATCGACACCAGCGGCATCGAACGCCAGGCCGAGAAAATCAGCGCCAAAGAAGCCTTTGACGTGCTGGTGGTCGGCGGTGGCCCGGCCGGTGCTTCGGCGGCAATCTACGCGGCCCGAAAAGGCATTCGCACCGGTGTCGCGGCCGAACGTTTTGGTGGGCAGGTGCTGGACACCATGGCCATTGAGAACTTTATCTCGGTGCAGGAAACCGAAGGCCCGAAACTGGCCGTGGCCCTGGAAGAACACGTCAAGCAGTACGACGTGGACATCATGAACCTGCAGCGTGCCGACAAACTGGTACCCGGCAAGAATGGCGAGCTGCACCAGATTCACTTCGCCAGCGGCGCCTCGTTGAAGGCCAGGACCGTGATTCTGGCGACCGGTGCGCGGTGGCGTGAAATGAACGTTCCCGGTGAGCAGCAATACCGCAACAAGGGCGTGGCGTACTGCCCGCATTGCGACGGTCCGTTGTTCAAGGGCAAGCGCGTGGCGGTGATTGGCGGCGGCAACTCCGGCGTCGAAGCGGCCATCGACCTGGCCGGTATCGTGTCCCATGTCACGCTACTGGAGTTCGATGTGCAGTTGCGAGCCGATGCGGTATTGCAGCGCAAGTTGCACAGCCTGCCGAACGTCACCGTGATCACCAGTGCGCAAACCACTGAGGTCACCGGTGATGGCCAGAAGGTCAACGGCCTGCGCTACAAGGATCGTCAGAGCGACGAATTGCGCAGCGTGGAACTGGAAGGGATCTTTGTGCAGATCGGTCTGTTGCCTAACACCGATTGGCTCAAAGGCACCATCGAATTGTCGCCCCGTGGCGAGATCATCGTCGACGCTCGCGGTGAAACGTCGGTGCCGGGTGTGTTCGCTGCCGGTGACGTGACCACGGTGCCGTACAAGCAGATCGTGATCGCAGTGGGCGAGGGCGCCAAGGCTTCCCTGAGCGCTTTCGATCACTTGATCCGGACCTCGGCTCCGGCATAAATCGGACGCTGAAACACAAAGCCCTGTAGGAGCGAGCTCGCTCGCGATGGTCGTCAACGATAACGCTGGTTGGCAGGTGCCCCGCGGCGTTCTCGGGTTTATCGCGAGCAGGCTCGCTCCTACAGAGGGGTATCGGCGCCGGCTCTGAAAACACAAAACCCCATGATTGATCATGGGGTTTTGTGTTTCACACATTCCAAATGTTGGATTTGTTGTGCGGGTTACAGCGGTGCTGGCTGAATGATCTCTACCCAATAGGCGTCCGGATCCTTGATGAACGCCAGGCTCTTCATGCGGCCATCGCTCAAGCGTTTCTGGAAATCGCAGCCCAGTGCTTCAAAGCGCTCGCAGGCGGCGACGATGTCCGGCACCGAGATGCAGATGTGGCCAAAACCGCGCGGGTCGGTGTTGCCATTGTGGTAGGCGAAATCCGCATCGTTCTCGGTGCCGTGGTTGTGGGTCAGCTCCAGGATGCCTGGGATCGATTTCATCCACTCGGTGCGCGCGGCGGCGTCGGCCGGGATCTGGTTCTTGTCCACCAGCGCCAGGAAATACAGGCTGAACTCGGCTTCCGGGAAATCGCGTTTTTCCACCAGGGTAAAACCCAGGATGCGTGTGTAGAAATCCAGGGACTTGGTGATGTCCTTGACCCGCAGCATGGTGTGGTTGAAGACAAATTTCTGTGTAGCGGCGTCCGGTTGGGCGGTAACGCCGGGGAAGGTGTTCAATTCGTGCAGGCTCATGGGCCCTCCGGAAAATATGTGGGCTAACGAATGGAGACAATGATACGCAAGGGTTCGGACATCACCAAACCCAAACAGTCGGCTATTGCCTGACAGCCGGCCTGGGCCCAGACTTTACGGCTTGAACCTTGAGTGCCCATTGCAATGATTCGATTCCGTAACGTGCTGTTCATCCTGCTAAGCGTGCTTTCGCTGGCTGGCGCTGCTCGCGCCGATGCGCCAGTGGTGACCTGGCCGCAAGGCTGGCAGGTCGAAGACGTGCCTGAATCGGCGTCGGGGGTCAGTCGCCAGCGGGCGGTGAAAAATGATCAGGATGGATCGCCGCTCATGGTGATGGAACTGACCATGAGCCCGGTGCAAAGCGATCACCAGGTAAACCTCGAAGGCGTACTGCTGGAGATGCGCAAGTCGGTTCAAAAAGACTTCTTTCAGGGCGGATATCAAAGTGTCTGCACGCGCATTCATTCGACTACGTTGAGTCGATTGGCCGCGCTGGAAACAACCTGCACCATCACGCAAAACGGCAGGCATGTGCTTTCTCAAACATTGGTGGCTGCGGTGGATGCCGATAAGGCCTATGTTCTTTCCTACGCAGGGCAGGCCGAGGCTTATAAGGCGAGCCAGGATGAAATAGACGCTGCCCGTAACAGCTTGAAACTTTAGTAAGCGCCAGTGCTTTTTCGGTGCATGAAAAATATTTTAGATATCAAAATGGATTAAGCACAAAGTTGATGGCAGTTAGTATTTGTCGGGTGCCGGCCCCGGGCATTTAGATAGCCCATGAAAAAGCCCTGCATAAGCAGGGCTTTTTTGTCGCCGCGAGAGTTAGCCGCGCAACCAGGAATCAACGGTGGCTGCACCGTACTGTTCTTTCCAGGCTTTCAGGCCGCGGTGGTTGCCGCCCTTGGTTTCAATCAGCTCGCCGGTGTGCGGGTTCTGATAAACCTTGACCACACGGGCGCGGCGGGTTTTAGGGGCGGCTGCCTGCAGCAGGCCGGATTTTGCCGGGTTAGGATCGAGAATGGCGATGATGTCGCGCAGGCTCTTGCCATAGGTTTTCATCAAGCCCTGGAGCTTCTCTTCGAATTCGATTTCTTTCTTGAGCCCGGCATCGTTCTTCAGGGATTCCAGCTGCTTGAGCTGTTCTTGAAGGGCCTTTTCGGCTGCACGAAATTCAGCGAGTCTGGACAATATCTTTACTCCAATAGTGTGTTTGGTTGATGCCAACCGCAAACAAAGCTATAAGCCAAGAGCCTTGAAGCGACTCGGTGATAGTGGCTCACCTGCCAATTTAGCGCAGGCATCAAAAATTGTAGTAGTTAATTGGCCAAGAGTAAATCCTGTCTTTTTCTTCATGTAACGTCAGAAGTGTTTTGATTCAAATTGGTGCGGCTAATCGTTTGTTTTGGCGATTGAATTCGCGAGTTAATGGTCGCTTAATGCACTAATGAATTCCGCGCCGGGCATGGGTTTGCCGAACAGATAACCTTGCAGGAAGTTGACCTGGTGAACGCTCAGGTAATCACTCTGTTCGCGGGTTTCGACACCTTCGGCCACCAGGGCAAGGTCGAGTTTGACCGCCAGTTCGATGATGCTGTCGAGGATGTGGCTCGACAGTGTGTCGATGCCGATCATGGCGACAAAACTCTGGTCGATTTTCAGAAAATCGACATTGAACTGCCGCAGGTAGCCAAGGCTTGAGTGGCCGGTGCCGAAGTCATCGATGGCGATTTTCACGCCCAGTTCGCGAAGTTGTTCGAACAGTTGCAGGGTGATGGCCGTGGGCTCGATCAATTCACGTTCGGTCAGTTCCAGTACCAGATGGATCGAGCCTGGCTCGAACACATCGAGAAACTCGCGGCAATCCTTGACCAGTTCCAGGTCCTGGCAATGGCTGGCGGTGATGTTGATGCCAATGTGAAACGGCTTGTTGAAGCTGGCCGATTGCGGTGCGAGCAGGGCGGCGGTTTGTCGCATCAGTGAGCGGGTCATCGGCACGATCAGCCCGGAGTGCTCTGCAAACGGAATGAACAGATCCGGACGCACCAGGCCTTCCTTTGGATGTTGCCAGCGCATCAGCACTTCAGCGCCGGACCAGCTTTTGCTGTCGCCATGCACCACGGGCTGGAAATACGGAATGAACTCTGAAGCTTCCAGTGCCCGCTGCATTTCCTGGGTAGGTGCCGAGGAGCGCTTTTGCAGGACGTGACCAATAGCCCCGGCAATCACACCGAAGAAAATCAGCAGACTGAGCAGCGGCGGATATTCGCTGCGTATGTATCGCCAGATTTCGCCTTTGGGAAAACCGGCTTCCACGGCAAAAGCATAGCGCCCGGAGGTCAAGCGACTTTGCGCAACGGGCAGGTCAGGCGCAGTGCCGGTATGAACCTTGCCATCGGCGGATATCCAGTCCGGGCCAACTTGCAGCACCAGTAAGGTATTGCGACCAATCAGGCGCAGGGTATTAATCAAGTGATAACCATCGAGGGTCGACAGTGCGCCTTTGTTTCCTTCGCTCAGCCGGTACACCAGCACGGCGGTGTTGGGCGTTACCGGATTGCCGCTCAAGAGCCATAAGGCGCCCTGGGTGTAGTCACCAGGGTTGACCTTCTCCTGGTAGTCGCCGAACAGAGAGCTGCAATAGAGGTTGTTGTCCCACACCAGATTGGTTGAACGCACGAAGGGGCGGCGAGTGACCTGCTCGCGCAGCGCCAGTGTGACTTCACCGCAACTTTGGCCTGCCAGCGGCAGCAGTTCACGAGCAGCCTGGGCGTTGTTGTCGAGCATCAGGTCGAACTGACGAATCGATTCTTCGGCGGTTTGTTCGGCGTCTTGTTTGAGCGCACGCCCTGCTTGCATGTAAAGAATGGCGGCCCCCAGCAGCACCGGGAGCAAGCCACTGATCAGAGTGACGGCAATTCTTGTGCTGCGACTGCGGGTTTTGGCTTTCAGCGGCATTCGCGAGTCCTGTCACGAAGATGTAAGGCTCTCAATTGATGGCGGGGCAAAACGCCTCCCATGAAGAGTTCGGGTATGGGCCATGATAGTTGGCCGTTGGCGGTTATGCCGCTCAACGCAAATCAAGGCTTTCGGCCAGCCTGATAAAGGCCAGCGTCGCGGGTGATGCCTGGCGTCGATCGAGCACCGCCAGGCCGACCTGGCGCAACACCGCCGGCGACAGAGGTTTTTTCACGCAGCGGCGGTCAATCTGATTAGGCAATGAACCTTCGGCAACCACCGTCACCCCGTCGCCACGAGCGACGACATCCAGGGTGCTGATCAACTGCGAGCAGCGATAACGGATATTGGGCGTCAGTCGGGCCACTGTGAACAGACGTGAAACCAGCTCCGAAGAACCGGCCTCGGTCAGCACGAACGGGAAGTCGCACAGATCCTTCAGGCTCAGGCTGTCGTGAACCGCCAGCGGGTGGTCGGCGGGCAGCAGCGCGACCATCTGGTCTTCGATCAGCGCGACCGTGTCGAAACGCTCCTCGGGCAACACCACAAAGCCTATGTCGATCCGCCGTTCCTCCAGCCACTGGAGTACCTGACGGTCGGGGCCCTCGTCGATATGCACCTCGATGCCGGGATGGGCGGCGCGGTACTGCTGCAGAATCAACGGCAGCAATTTGATCGATGAAGTCGGGCCGAAGGAGCCGATTCGCAGCGTGCCGCGTTTCATGCCCCTGGCATCGGCCGCTTCCTGGCGCAGGGTGTTGGCCAGGCCGAGCATCGCCCGGGCGCGCAGCAACAACTGCTGGCCAATGTCGCTCAGTTCGACCTGGGTTTGATGCCAGCGCAGCAGTTCGACACCCAACTCCAACTCCAGGGACTTCAAGGCATGGGACACCGCCGATTGGGAAATACCCAGGCGATTGGCCGCTGCCGTGAAGCCGTGGAGTTCGGCCACGAGGGAGAAAATCTCCAGTTGAGTGAGGGTCATGAGTGTTTGCTCATTTTACGATGACTGGGTATTAACCGAATGATACGGCATCTCTCCGACATCCGGTCCTGGAATCTATGACGATCTGCGAGCAAAGCCTGTCAAAACCATCGGATCTTCCGGTGTATCTGAAACTGGCGGCGGTCACCATGGTGTGGGGTGGCACCTTCGTTGCCGGACGCTATCTGGCCGCTGACCTCAGCCCGCTACTGGCTGCCAGCCTGCGGTTTCTGCTGGCCAGCGTGGCCTTGCTGCTGTTTATACGCATGGCACGCACACCGCTGGTCCGGCCCAGCCCCCGGCAATGGCTGCAATTGTCATTGCTTGGCTTTTTCGGGATATTTTTTTACAACCTGTGCTTCTTTTATGGCTTGCATTACATCAACGCTTCACGGGCATCCTTGATCGTGGCGCTGAATCCGGCGGTGATCGGCCTGGCTTCCTGGTTGCTGTTCAAGGAACGTTTGAATCGGGCGAAAGTCGTCGGCATTGCGATCTGCGTGGTGGGCGCGAGCATGGTGATCGTCAGTCGCGACCCGCAACTACTGGCCGGCGGCGCCGATGTCTGGCTCGGCGATTTGCTGATTTTCGGCTGTGTCCTCGGCTGGGGTGTCTACTCGCTGTTTTCCAAAGAGCTGAATCACACCCTGGGTCCGGTGCAAACGGTGACCTATTCGATCCTGCTGGGCACCGTCATGCTCTGGATGACCTGCATCGTGCGCGGCGAGGTGAGTGTCGCCGCGATCGCCCAGCTGGGTGCGCAGCAATGGTTGAGCCTTTTGTACCTGGGCGTGCTGGGGTCGGCGCTGGCGTACATCGGCTACTACGACGGCATTCGCAAAATCGGCGCGACCCGTTCCGGGGTGTTCATTGCCTTGAACCCGTTGACGGCGGTGATCCTTGGCGCACTGCTGCTGGATGAGCCGCTGACGCTGGCCATGTGCCTGGGTGGCGGGCTGATACTGGCGGGGATTTTCCTCTGCAACAAACCCCTTGCGCGGGCATGGAAAAAGGGGATTTGATACAGAAGGCGGACAAACTGATTTACGCTGTGTAGAATCGGGTTACGCATACAATAATAATCGTCTTCTGGCAGCAGAAGCCTCGCCCGCAAGAGCCTTGGGTCGAAAATGAAGATATTCGGGTTTCAACTGATCTACGGTGACTTTCTCGCCCGCAGTGTGCGGGGCATCTCCTGTGCGCCACCCACCGGTCTCAGCATTGCTTACAACTAACCTTTGTTAATTGATAAAAAAATGATGAGGCGCCGACCATGGCAGATTTATACGAAAACCCAATGGGCCTGATGGGCTTTGAATTCATCGAGCTCGCATCGCCGACCCCGAACACCCTGGAGCCGATCTTCGAGATCATGGGCTTCACCAAGGTGGCGACCCACCGTTCCAAGGACGTGCACCTGTATCGCCAGGGCGCGATCAACCTGATCCTCAACAACGAACCCCACAGCGTGGCTTCGTATTTCGCGGCCGAGCACGGTCCGTCGGTGTGCGGCATGGCGTTTCGCGTCAAGGATTCGCAAAAAGCCTACAAGCGTGCCCTGGAACTCGGCGCCCAGCCGATCCACATCGAAACCGGCCCGATGGAACTGAACCTGCCGGCGATCAAAGGCATCGGCGGCGCACCGCTGTACCTGATCGATCGTTTCGGCGAAGGCAGCTCGATCTATGACATCGACTTCGTGTTCATCGAAGGCGTCGACCGCCATCCGGTCGGTGCCGGCCTGAAGATCATCGATCACCTGACCCACAACGTGTATCGCGGTCGCATGGCCTACTGGGCCAACTTCTACGAGAAGCTGTTCAACTTCCGCGAAATCCGCTACTTCGACATCAAGGGCGAATACACCGGCCTGACCTCCAAGGCCATGACCGCACCCGATGGCATGATCCGTATCCCGCTGAACGAAGAGTCGTCCAAGGGCGCCGGGCAGATCGAAGAGTTCCTGATGCAGTTCAACGGCGAGGGCATCCAGCACGTTGCGTTCCTGTCCGATGACCTGATCAAGACCTGGGACCACCTGAAAAGCATCGGCATGCGCTTCATGACCGCGCCGCCTGAGACCTACTACGAAATGCTCGAAGGCCGTTTGCCGAACCACGGCGAGCCGGTGGACCAACTGCAGGCGCGGGGCATTTTGCTGGACGGTTCGTCCGAGTCGGGCGACAAGCGTCTGCTGCTGCAGATCTTCTCGGAAACCCTGATGGGGCCGGTGTTCTTCGAGTTCATCCAGCGCAAGGGCGACGACGGTTTCGGCGAAGGCAACTTCAAGGCGCTGTTCGAATCCATCGAGCGTGACCAGGTGCGTCGTGGTGTTCTCTCCACCGACTAAGCCGTTACACCGATAAAACTGTGGGAGCGAGCTTGCTCGCGATAGCGGTAGTTCATTCAACATTAATGTTGACTGACACACTGCAATCGCGAGCAAGCTCGCTCCCACATTTTGTTTTGCGTGTGCTTAAAGTCTGCGCTGCCGGACCAGATGCTTGAACCCTTCAAAAACCAGCACCAGCACGGCCATCCAGATCGGGATGTAGGTCAGCCATTCCCCGGCCTTGATGCTCTCTCCCAACAGCAACGCCACGCCCAGCAACAACACTGGTTCGACATAGCTCAACAAGCCGAACAGGCTGAACGGCAGCAAGCGGCTGGCAATGATGTAGACCACCAATGCCGATGCGCTGATCACGCCGAGCATCGGGATCAACAGCGATAACCATGGATGCTGTTCAAACACACCAAAACCTTGCGCGCCGCTCTGGACGAACCAGACTGCCACCGGCAGCGTCAATGCCATGTCCAGCCACAAGCCACCGAGGTTGTCCGCCGCCAGTCGTTTGCGCAGGACGAAGTAGGCCGGATAACCCACGCAGACCAGCAAGGTCGCCCAGGAAAAACCACCGACCTGATACACCTCGTTGACCACCCCCAGGCAGGCGAACACCACCGCGACTTTTTGCAGATAGGACAGACGCTCGCCGTAGGCCAGGCGACCGGTCAAGACCATGGTCAGCGGCAGCAGGAAATAGCCGAGCGATACGTCGAGGCTGTAGCCGTTCAACGGTGCCCACATGAACAGCCACAATTGCACGCCGAGCAGGGCAGAGGAGGCGATCAGCGCGCCCATCAGTTTCGGATTGGCCATGGCGCGCCGAACGATCTCCAGCACGCGCTTCCACTCCCCGGACACCACCATGAACACGGTCATGCACGGGACGGTCAGCAGCATGCGCCAACCGAAGATTTCCACGCCGCTCAAGGGGCTGAGCAGCGATGTGTAGTAGTACATGACGGCAAACAGCACCGAGGCTGAAACCGATAGAGCGATACCTTTAGACAAGCTGTCCTCGCGAGGTTGAAGGTGAAACGGGGGGCGGAGGATACGTGGTTTTTGTGCTGAATATTGTCCGGATGATCAATATTTCCAACGTCCCCTGTAGGAGCGAGCCTGCTCGCGATGAACGACCAGACACCGCGGGCAGGCAGGCTCCCCGCGTTATCGTTGACCACCATCGCGAGCAAGCTCGCTCCTACAGTGGTTTAAAGCGGTCTGCGGCCGGACACAAAATGGCTCACATCATTGAACCCCGGTGTCGACGCATGCCCCGGTGTCACCAGCGAATCGATGAACGCCTCATCCTCGGCCGTGATCTTCACCGCCTGCGCCTTAGTGTAGGCGTCCCATTGTTCTTCCGTGCGCGGCCCGACAATGGCCGAGGTCACGGCGCTGTTGTTCAGCACCCAGGCAATCGCGAACTCGACGATGCCGACGCCGCGTTCCTGAGTGTATTGCTGGATTTGCTGGGCGATGCGCAGGGATTCGACGCGCCATTCGGTTTCCAGGATGCGTTTGTCCTGGCGTCCGGCACGACTGTTGGCATCAGGTTTCACATCCGGTGCGTATTTGCCGCTGAGCACCCCGCGCGCCAGCGGGCTGTAGGGCACCACGCCAAGGCCGTAGCTTTGAGCCGCCGTGATCTGCTCGGTTTCTGCCTGGCGGTTGACGATGTTGTACAGCGGCTGGCTGATCACCGGCCGGTCAACGCCCAGTTTGTCGGCCACGCGAATGACTTCGGCGATGCGCCAGCCACGGTAGTTGGACAGGCCCCAGTAACGGATTTTCCCTTGACGGATCAAGTCACCGATGGCCGATACCGTGACCTCCAGCGGCGTATTGTGGTCTTCGCGGTGCAGGTAATAGATGTCGAGATAGTCGGTGCCCAGGCGTGTCAGGCTGGCATCGATGCCGTTGAACAGGTGCTTGCGGCTCAGGCCGCTGCGGTTGGGAACGCCGTCCACGGGACCGAAGCCGACCTTGGTGGCCAGCACCCATTCGTGGCGGCGGCTGGCGATGGCCTCGCCGACGATTTCCTCGGAACGGCCGTTGGTGTAGACGTCGGCGGTGTCGATGAAATTGATACCCTGGTCCCAGGCCTTGTCGATGATCCGCAGGGAATCTTCGGTGCTGGTCTGTTCGCCGAACATCATGGTGCCCAGGGTCAGGGTGGACACCTGCAGACCCGAATGACCCAGCGTGCGGTAGCTCATGAGCAAATCCTTTTACCAGTGGGAAAGGCTCAATCAGATACCAGAACCAATGCCGGGAGCAAACGCAAATCTCAAACACACACAAACCAACTGTAGGAGCGAGCTTGCTCGCGATGGAGTGTCAGCTACATGGGCGTGTCTGACACTCCTTCGCGAGCAAGCTCGCTCCCACAGGGGATTTGTGTTGATCAGGTGCGCAAGGTTCGGGTCATGCGCAACGCCAGCAAACTGCCGCAGACAATCACACCCGCCAGCAGGTACAGCGCCGCATCGGTCGAGCCGGTGCTGTCCTTGACCCAACCCACCAGGTACGGGCTGAGGAAACCGGCCATCTGCCCCATCGAGTTGATCAGCGCCAGGCCACCGGCGGCAGCGCCGGCACTCAGCAGGGCGGTCGGCACCGGCCAGAACATTGGCAGGCCGGTGAGGGCGCCCATGGTGGCGATGGTCAGACCAAGTATCGCGATGGCCGGGTTGGCGGCGAAGTTCACCGCGATCAGCAGCCCCAGCGCCCCCATCAGCATCGGCACCACCAAATGCCAGCGGCGTTCTTTGCGCAGGTCGGCTGAACGGCCGACCATTAGCATGAATACGGCGGCGAGCAGATACGGAATCGCGCTCAACCAGCCGATCACCAGGTTATCGCTGAAGCCCAGGTTCTTGATGATCGACGGCAGCCAGAAGTTGATCGCATAGACGCCACTCTGGATGCAGAAATAGATCAGGCCGAAAGCCCAGATCGCCGGGTTCTTGAACACCGCCAGCAGCGAATCGGTCGTGGTTTTCGGCTTGTTCGCCAGATCTTCGGCGTGGTCGGCTTCCAGCACCGAACGCTCAAACGGAGTCAGCCACTTGGCATTGGCGTAGCTGTCGCTGAGCAGGAAGTAAGCCAGCGCACCCAGGATGACGGTGGGAATGCCTTGCAGCAGGAACATCCACTGCCAGCCGGCGAGACCGCCCTGGCCGGCGGCGAAGTGGTTGAGAATCCACCCGGAGAACGGGCTGCCGAGCAGGCCGGATACCGGGATCGCCGACATGAACAAGGCCATGATGCGGCCACGGCGGAAGGTCGGGAACCACTGCGAGAGGTACAGCACCACGCCCGGGAAGAACCCGGCTTCGGCCGCGCCGGTGAACAGGCGCAGGGTATAGAACTCGGTCGGTGTGGTGACGAACAGCAGGCAGGTCGACAGGGTGCCCCAGGCAATCATCATCAGCGCAATCCAGCGCCGCGGGCCGAATTTGGTCAGGGCCAGGTTGCTTGGCACGCCGCACAGCACGTAACCGATAAAGAAGATGCCGGCGCCGAGGCCGTACACGGTTTCGCTGAACTTCAGTGCGTCGAGCATTTGCAGTTTGGCAAATCCAACGTTTACCCGGTCGAGGTAGTTGAACAGGTAGCAGATGAAAATGAAGGGGATCAAACGCAGGGTGATGCGCTTGTAGACGGCGTTTTTATCGTCAGCGATGGCGTCGGACGCTACGGCGCTCTGTGTCATGGCGGCTCTCTCTTTATTATGATTTTTTGCGATGCAAAGGGTAACGTTGATCGCCCAGAGAGTCTCGACCACCCTCAGGGTGGCTGTCTTTGTGCCTGAGCACAGGGTTTGCAACCAAGGCCTGTGCGGGTGAACAACCCGTTCCATCACTGTCTTCAAGGATCACTTGCATGTTCGAACTCGATCACGACCTGGCCCAGGACATCGTCGACCGGGCGATGGCTATCCTGCCGTACAACGTCAACGTCATGGACAGCCAGGGCTTGATCCTGGGCAGCGGCGAACCGGAGCGGGTCAACACCCGGCATGAGGGCGCGCAACTGGTATTGGCCAATGGCCGAGTGGTGGAGATCGATGCGCAGACGGCGATTCACCTCAAGGGCGTACAACCGGGGATCAACCTGCCATTGATGCTCGACCAGCGCCTGATTGGCGTGCTGGGCATCACCGGCGAACCCGAGCAACTGCGCACCTACGCCGAGCTGGTGCGCATGACCGCCGAAATGCTGGTGGGCCAGCGCAATCAGCAGGCCGAACAGCAATGGCGGCGCCAGCGCTGCGATGACTTGCTGGCGCTGCTTCTGAGCGAAGCCGGGGATTCTCCACGACTGGTCGATGAAGCGCAGCAGTTGGGCCTCAAACCACAAATGACTCGAGTGCCGTACTTGTTCGAACTGGGCCTGGAGCACGCACCAGGACAAACCGTCGAGGCACTGAGTGCCTGGTTGACGAGCCGTCATCCGGACAGTTGGTGCGTGAGCTCGGCCAAAACCTCGTTGCTCTGGTGCCGGCCGGCCAGCCAGACGGTCGAGAACGAGCGCTTGCTGGACAAACTCGACGGCCTGGGCTGGAACATCCTGCGCATTGCCGTGGGTGGGCAGGCCGATGGACTTTCCGGATTGCGTCGCTGCTATCGCCGGGTCGGTGACTTGCTGGCCTACGGGCGCGAAGTGCTGCCGCGCTCCCGATTGCTGACGCTCAACCGCTATCGGCTGCCGGTGATGCTCTGGCGCCACCGCAACGACGACGCCCTCGACGAATTGCTCAATCCGCTGCGCAAGGTCATTGCCAAAGACAGCAACGGCCAGTTGTTGGCCACCCTGCGCAGCTGGTGCGAACACGACGGCCAGAGCCAGGCCTGCGCCGATGCACTGGGCATCCATCGCAACAGCCTGCGGTATCGCATGGAGCGGATTGCCGAGCTGAGTGGGGTTGATCCATTGCGACTGGACGGCATGCTCGCACTCTACCTTGGCGTGCAACTGCTGCCCGAGTCAGACACCCATCCATGAATCACGCAATTGCCCTGTGGGAGCGAGCTTGCTCGCGATAGCGGTGTGTCAGCGACATTAATGCTGACTGATGCGCCGCCATCGCGAGCAAGCTCGCTCCCACAGTTATTTGTGGTGGTGCACAGATTTGTGGACGATGCCGCTCCCGCCGGGTTTTGTGGAAATGAACAATAATCCTCAACACCGCTTGTGCAGCGGCCCGGCGTTATTGTTCATGGCGGCTGGCAGCATGTGGGCATTGGAACTGGAGAATTCCCATGAAAATCGTGATCGCCCCCGATTCGTTCAAGGACAGCCTCAGCGCCCAAGGCGTGGCCGATGCCATTGCATTGGGATTGGCGCAGGTCTGGCCTGATGCCCAACTGATCAAATGCCCGATGGCCGACGGCGGGGAAGGGACTGTCGAGTCGATCCTGGCCGCGTGCGAAGGCCAGCAGCGCCGCACCCTGGTTCGCGGGCCGCTGGGGGCCACGGTGGAAGCCGCCTGGGGCTGGTTGCCCCAGAGCCACACCGCAATCATCGAAATGGCCGAAGCCAGCGGTTTGCAGTTGGTCCCGGTGGCGCAACGGGATGCGTGCATCAGCAGCACTTTCGGGACCGGGCAATTGATCCGCGCCGCGCTGGATGCCGGTGCACAACGGGTGATCCTGGCGATTGGCGGCAGTGCGACCAATGACGGTGGTGCCGGCGCCATGCAGGCCCTGGGTGTGAAGTTGCTCGACGCTCAGGGGCAGACGCTGTCACCGGGCGGCCTCGCCCTTGGGCAATTGGCCCGCGTCGACCTGAGCGAAATTGATCCGCGCCTGGCCCAGGTGCGCTTCGACATCGCCGCCGACGTCAACAACCCGCTGTGCGGCCCCCACGGTGCCTCGGCGATTTTCGGCCCGCAAAAAGGCGCTTCGCCCGTGCAGGTCGAGCAACTGGACCGCGCCCTGGGGCACTTTGCCGACCATTGTGCGCAAGCCTTGAACAACGACGTGCGCGACGAGCCGGGCAGTGGCGCGGCGGGCGGCCTGGGGTTTGCCGCCAAGGCGTTCCTCGGTGCGCAATTCACGGCCGGGGTCGAGGTGGTTGCCGAACTGGTGGGGCTGGCCGACGCCGTTGCAGGCGCCGATCTGGTGATCACCGGTGAAGGGCGTTTCGATGCGCAAACCCTGCGCGGCAAGACGCCATTTGGTGTGGCGCGGGTCGCCCGGGAACACGGCGTGCCGGTCATTGTCATCGCCGGCACCTTGGGCGAGGGCTATCAGGCACTGTACGAGCACGGCATCGACGCTGCGTTTGCCCTGGCAAGCGGGCCGATGACCCTGGAACAGGCTTGTGCCGAAGCGCCGCGCTTGTTGCGTGAGCGGGCGACCGATGTGGCGCGGGTTTGGCGGCTGGCCAGTCGCTGACCTTTCGAACACCCCAGTCCCTGTGGGAGCGAGCTTGCTCGCGATGACGGTGTGTCAGCGACATCAATGCTGACTGACATACCGCTATCGCGAGCAAGCTCGCTCCCACAGGTTTTTTGAGTGTTGGCGGACTATTCAGGCGGATCAATCTGATCCAGCACCCGGTTCGCCGTGATCTCCGCCAGCATCACGCTGTTGGAAATCCCCAGCAGCGCATTGCGCGACCCGCCGTCCAGATGATCCACCAACTGGTGAACCATCACGTCGACTGAGGCGAGCGTTTCCACCAGGTAAACCACCAGGGTTTCGGTGGTGGCTTCAGGGTTCACGGTAAACAGTGTGCCGGGAGTACGCGGCGTGGCTTTGATGTCGGCGATCGAGGGGAAGTGAAAGGCGAGGGCGCGTTCGGCGGCTTCGTTGAGCTTTTTTGAATCGGGTTCGTACGGGGACACCGGATCGGTGTCCGGCGGGTTGGGTGTGACCTTGAACATCAACTAGATCCTTATATGGAGTGCCATCCCTTTTGCTGCTAAACGAAAGAGGAGGCAGCTGTACGCAGGTTAGCAGACCGGGGATCTAGTAAACCGGCGCGCCCGAAGGCGCCCTGCGCACAGCTACCATCGAGTGCAGACATGGGAATGCCTGACTGATAGCGCCTATGCACTTCACTAGAAAACCACCGGGCTGCTAAACCCGATCACTGATGAGCAGTGACACGAATCAAGTTACCGATGGCCTCCCAAGCGCACAAGCCGGCGGATTCTGGCGCAAGCGTAGGCAACGGCGCAAGGTCCTGTGGCTTTCATGAAGTAACCTTAAACACCATTAAACACGCGCTCGCGAGGTGCCGTGTTGCGCGATTTGAGATAGGGTTGTGGCCAGGAACACGCGCGACAGGAGAACGCCATGCGCTACTCAGCCTTGACCCAACGAATCGCCGGTGACGGAGCGGCAGCCTGGCGGATTCACGATCGAGCGCTGGCGCTGCGCGAGCAGGGTGTCGATGTCTTGCTGCTATCGATCGGCGACCCGGATTTCGACACCCCACAACCCATCGTCCAGGCCGCGATTGGCAGTTTGCTGGCCGGCGACACGCACTACCCGGCGGTGCGCGGCAGCCAAGGCCTGCGCGACAGCATCGCCCGCCATCATCGCCGGCGCAGCGGCCAGGCCGTGGATGCGCAGCACGTGATCGTATTCCCCGGGGCGCAGTGCGCGGTGTATTCGGTTGCGCAATGCCTGCTCGACCCGGGGGACGAAGTGCTCGTCGCCGAGCCGATGTACGTGACCTACGAAGGCGTGTTCGGTGCCTGCGGGGCGAAAGTGGTGCCGGTGCCGGTGCGCTCGCAGAACGGCTTTCGGGTCGATCCGGCCGATGTCGCGGCACTGATCACGCCGAACACCCGCGCGATGTTGCTCAACAGCCCGAACAACCCCTCCGGCGCCAGCCTGTCGCTGACGGCCTGGAAAGCGCTGGCCGCATTGTGCATTCGCCATGACCTGTGGTTGATCAGCGACGAGGTGTACAGCGAGTTGCTGTTCGAGGGCGAGCACATCAGCCCCGCGAGTTTACCGGGCATGGCCGAACGCACGGCGACGATCAATAGCCTGTCGAAATCCCACGCCATGAGTGGCTGGCGGGTGGGCTGGGTCATCGGGCCGCAATCGCTGTGTGAACATTTGGTGAATCTGTCGTTGTGCATGCTGTTCGGCATTCCGGACTTCATCCAGAACGCCGCGCAATTGGCGCTGGATGAAAACCTGCCGCACGTGGCGCAGATGCGTGAGGAATATCGCCAGCGTCGCGACCTGGTGTGTGCCAGTTTGAATCTGTGCCCTGGCATCCAGGCGATTCGCCCCGATGGCGGCATGTTCGTGATGGTCGACGTGCGCCAGACCGGGTTGTCCGCCCAACATTTTGCCGAGCGGCTGCTGGACGGTTATGGCGTGTCGGTGCTGGCCGGCGAAGCCTTCGGGCCGAGTGCGGCGGGGCATATTCGCATCGGTCTGGTGGTGGATCGGCCGAAGCTGGCGGACGCCTGCCGACGTATCGTGATGTGTGCGACGAATATGCTTGAAGGGCGGCGGGCCTGATTTTTTCGTCGCGGTCTTGAGCTCTTCTTCACCGTTTTGAACCCTGCGCCCCCCATCCTTCCTGCGCAGGGAATCGGCACCCACCTGTCAACTTTGACAGTATCGCTTTTTTTTTCATGAGCGTTTAATCCGCCCAAGGTCAGTTTGGCTTGCTGCGCTGGACCATTTTTTGGCTTGCCCGCAACGCCCACGCTGTTGACCTATGGATCAGCCGTAGCGCTGCCTATGGCTCAAATGGCGTGACAGGAGGGTAAGAGCATGTCGATCGATCAGGACATCCGGGCGCAACAGGAAGCGAACAGCGCCTATCTGAAAATGCGCTCCAAGTATCGGGCAAAGCTTGCCGACATGGAGTTGATTATTGCCTCGGACGCTTTTGCGGACGCCGCAACCAAGCTCCTCCATGGGCCAAGACTGAAGGACAATGGCGGGCTCAAGGTCAAAGTCCCGGAGTGGGAAAACAAGGCGCCACTCGCTGGTATGGAAGAAACAGTCGAACTGCAGATTGACCCTGGTTCAGGCACCTTTTCAACAGTAGCCTCTCATGTGTTCACGATGCCAACCGATGGTGGCACGTATCCCGAAACCTTTCCGTTTGACATGTTAATCCCGACCAATGCGCTGCCGGATGACGCGACGTGCCGCCTGCGCTACAAACTGTTTGATTTTGCGGAGGACGAATTTGACTCCTTGATCACCACGGTCATTTGCGATCGACTACCGCCTTATAAACACGATGCGCCAAAGGCGCCGGTATTTGCAGGGGACTACCTCGACGATGTGTTGCTGCCGGTCGATGGCAAATTGTCCATGACCATCCCTGGCTACGGGGATTGGCAAGCCACTGATGTAATTGCCGTGTACCTGGTTGATGAAGACAACATCCCGGAAGACCCCACCACTACCCCCCCGATTTATGTCGGGCCGGCGCCCGCACCGGGCGTCACCGATAGCAAAGTCGACATTGACGCGAACAAGATCCGCGCGTTTGGTGATGCCAAGGCGCTGGTTACCTATGCCTTGCGCGATAAAGCGTTCAACGACAGCCCGCCGGCGCTTTACAAAAAAGTCAGCCTCACGTTCGGCCCGTTGCCCACCAACTTGTTCGCGCCGCGTGTGCCGCAAGCCAACCCCGGCCCCTTGAACATGCAGCATGTTGCTCACGGTGTGAGTACATGGATCTTCAGGTTTGACAACGCCAAAGGCGGGGATCGCATTCGTTTGCAGTGGGGAGCTCAGGTCTTGGGCGACCACGATCTGGGAAGCGTTCCACCCTCGGATATTGAAATACAGGTGTTGCCCAACAACCTGATGCTTGAAGACTATGGACGGACGACGACCGGGGTGAAATCAACGCGGGTAAGCTACCACGTTGTTCGCCAGGGACGCTTGTTCGGTCCAGTGGGTGACGACTTTGACGTCAACTTTGAGGTGGCTGTGCCATGGCCCGACCCATGGCCGCCGGTAGACTGGCCCAACCCGATCCACCCGGGCCTGCTCGAAGGTGAAGTCAAGAACTTCGATGCGACCCGGACCAATGAACTGACCCGGGCCGATAAGGACAAGGACGCCACCTACCACTTCGATTGGTACAGCGACGCGAAGAATGGCCACATCATCGACTTTTACTGGAACGGCGAGCGTGTGGTCGAGGCGCAGGTCAAATTTGACGATGCCGATCCCGAGCATGTGCCGGGCGGTCCTTACCAGGTCGACATTCCCTGGTCGTACATCAAAAAGGGCGGCAACGGTAATCCGGTGCCCGTCCACTACCGGGTGAGCGCGCCGGGCCTGGTGAACGATCTGTACTCGCCAACAACGAATGTCGTGGTCAATGCGATTGCAGTAGAGCTGCCCCGTGCGAGTTTTCCCACCATTCCCGTTCCCGATGGCTTCCCGCGTTGTGGCGCTCTGGAACCGGATGGATCGCTCAAAGCCGATATGCCGGACCTGACCGGTTTGCTTGTGTCGGGGGACAAGATCAGTGTCATCGTCACACCCATGAGAGGCAACCTGGGCTCCGCCGAGGATCCGATTATCGGCGCGGAGTTCGAGGCGGACTTTACGCTCGGTACCACCGGGTTCCCGGTGACGGGATTCACGTTTCTAGTGCAGCCGTACGATAAACATATCCTGCCGCTTTACGACGAAAACCCAACTCGTGTAGGTCGCCTGAAGATTCAGTATTTCTTCAATGACGGCACCGAAGACATTGAATCGGAGCCGTGGATCGTTCGCACAGCGTTCAGCACACCGACGGGATCCTGCCCGATTACGGGCCCTTAGCTTGATTATGCCGGGTCGGCACGGACTGCTTCGGTTCGTATCGACCCGGATCCGGCGGCAGGTTTGTTCACACTCAAACCAAACGGCCCGTTGAGCGGTGCCAAGCGTTTTGAGGATAAATCCTACATACCGCAAGTACGCATTTTACTTAGGATCGCCGTCCCTAAACCGCCCGACCCGGTTCAACGGCATCCTGTCGGCGCGAATTTACAGTCCGTTGGTGTATTCAGGAGCGACCCTATGCGACTCACTCATTCATTTCCCGTCACACCGCTTGCGTACTGGTTCAAACTGGCCACGTTGACGCCATTATTCCTGATTGCCCCAAGCGCGCTGGCGGACTTGATTGATGGCCGGAGCAAAACCATCGACGGCTCTGTTGCGGCTGATGAGTATCGACTGATCAACGCGGCCAGCCTGACGGCGAATGGCGCCACCACCCGGGAAATTAGCGCGCAAACCGGTTCGAAGGTGACGCTCAACGGCACGGCGGTCAATGCAACGGGTACCGCCAATGGCGTTCGGCTGTCCGGGAGCGAGGCGACTATTGCCAATAAAAGCAGAGTGGTCAGCGCCAGCACCGGGTTGAGTCTGATACGTGCTGGCAGGTCAGCCTCGAGTGCGACGGTCAGCGACAGTGAAATCGTCGGTGGTAACCGTGGCGCCACCGTCAGCGCCGAGAGCCAACTGACGCTGCAATCCGGTGCACGCGTCATCGGTACCAATGCCGCCAGCATCGGCATCGAAGCGTTTGGCAGCAGAATATCCGCCACTGACGGCACCGTCATGGGTGGGCTCAATGGGGTCAGGCTGTTCAGCAATGATTTGATTACCGACGATGCGCTGGTTTTGAACAACAGCCATGTCGAGGGAGTCAATGGCTCGGCGATTGTTATACAAGGCGTGAACCAGACCAACAGTGAGCAGGTCAATATCGAGGTCAATAATGGTTCCACGCTCAAAGGTGGCAACGGCATATTGCTGGAAGTGCTCAATGGCGCGGCGGCCAACTTCGCGGTCAACAACAGTCACCTCGTCGGCGATATCGTCGTGGCCGACGGCAGCAGCGCCGAAGTGCTGCTGGACCGCGCCGCAACCTTGACCGGGCGCCTGGAAAACGTCGAGAACCTGACCGTCAACAACGATGCACGCTGGGTGATGGTCGGTGACGGCAGTGTCAAAAACCTTTCGCTAAACGGCGGTGGCGTCCAGTTCGGCAACCCGGGGCAGTATTTCAATCTCTCCGTGGAAACCCTGTCGGGTACGGGGGGAACGTTCTATATGCACAACGACTTCACCACCGGGCAGGTGGATACCCTGACCGTGTCTGGCAATGCCAGTGGCAACCATCTTGTCGCCCTCGACAGCCAGGGCACTGAACCGGTAGGGGCAGGCTCCAAGGCCGTGGTGAGTATCGGCTCGGGTGACGCCACCTTTGCCTTGGCCGGTGGTGCCGTGGACCTCGGGGCGTTTTCCTACGACCTGATCAAGCAAGGCGACAACGACTGGGTCCTGGACACGGCCACACGGGCGATCAGCCCTGGTACACAGTCGGTCATGGCGTTGTTCAACGCGGCCCCGACGGTCTGGTACGGTGAACTCAGCACGTTGCGCACCCGCATGGGCGAGGTGCGCATGGATCAGGGCAAGGCCGGTGGCTGGATCCGTGCCTACGGCAATAAATACAACGTGAGTGACAGCGCCGGCGTAGCCTACAAGCAAACCCAGCAAGGTATTTCGTTCGGTGCCGATGCGCCGCTGCCCATGGGCGACGGGCAATGGCTGGTCGGTGTGCTCGGCGGTTACAGCCAGTCCGACCTGGACATGAGCCGTGGCACGAGCGGTGAAGTCGACAGCTACTACCTGGGTGCCTATACCACCTGGCTGGACGCGCAGAGCGGCTATTACTTCGACGGTGTCGTCAAATACAACCGGTTCCAGAACGAATCCGACGTTCGACTCAGCGACGGCAAGAAAACCAAGGGCAATTACGACACTGACGGCATCGGTGCGTCGCTGGAGTTTGGGCGAAACATCAAGCTGGCGGATGACTACTTTGTCGAGCCCTACGCTCAACTGTCCGGTGTGATGATCGATGGCGCCGATTACGACCTGGACAACGGCCTGGCCGCCAAAGGTGATCGTGTGCATTCCTTGCTCGGTAAAGTGGGTACCACGGTGGGTCGCAACTTTACCTGGGCGCAAGGTAAAACGGTCCAGCCGTACCTGCGTGCCGCGTACGTACACGAGTTTGCCAAGAACAGCGATGTCGAGGTCAATGACAACCGTTTCAGTACCGACCTGTCGGGCTCTCGTGGCGAGTTGGGCGCGGGCGTGGCCATGGCGGTGACTGACAAGGTTTCCACGCATGTGGACCTTGAATACAGCAATGGCGACAAGATAGAGCAGCCTTGGGGCTTCAACGTGGGCGCGCGCTATAGCTGGTAAACATTTGGCTTGATCTCGACCCGTCTGTAGGCCAATGCACTACCGGTTCAATGTTCTTTTCATGAGGCAAAGAAGAGAAACCTGTCGGGGGTTTTTCTTCTTTGTTTTTTTCGAGGAGTTTTGTTCATGGTCAAGTCCAGCAGTGTCCGCTCTTCCCGCAACCCGGAAATGCCCCCGCCCAAGATCGATGGGCTACTGCCGGATGTTCCGGGCGGTGAAACCAATCTGTTGCCGGAGGCATTGACCCATACCGATCTGAAAGTCTGGTTTACCGTAGCGGAGAACTCCCATCCCGAAATTGCCGAGGAAACAGTCGAGCTGTTCGTTGATGGCAACCCGAATGCACTGGTGACTCGCCGGTGGAACCAGCCGATCGAGAACACGGATCGTTATCTCGAAATACCCCAGGCTTGGTTGCGCAATAACGATGGCGAACACCTGTTCAATTACAGGGTGACGATTTTCAACGGCGCGTCAGCGGATTCATTCGACCTGCCGTTGACACTTGATACACAACAGCCCTTGCTCGCAGCTGACAGCAAGCTGATTTTCCCGCCCGAAGTCCTGCCGCCCAACGCCATCACCGCCGCTTACCTCGCCGACCCGGCCAACAACGATCAGGTGTTGGCAACGCTGCCCGACTACAACACAAAAAAGGTAGGGGATGTGATCAGCGTTTATTTGGAAACTTCCCCGGGCGGGCAGCAAGTCGCTTATACAAAAACACTCGCTGAAGCTGACCTGGGCAAGCCTGTGCAGGTGGTCTTTTCCGGTGATCTGCTTCGCCGTACCAACGGTAATTTTTTTGCAACCTATCGGGTGCGTGACAGGGCGGGCAACGGCGACGATGTGTTGTCCAGACCGGTCGAGCTCATCGTCAATATCCGCCCACCCACCCCGCGCAAATTTCCCACGGTCAAGGAAGCGTCGAGTTCACCCGCTGGCACCGGTGTGTTGAATCCATTCAGAGGCGTAAGCGGCATCACGGTGGTGGTGCCCAAGGACGAAATCGACCCGGGAGAAGAGGTGACCGTGGATTTCATCGGACTGGGTGGCGAAAGTGGGGTCGGTTCTGTGGTGGGCGTCAGGCCGACTGTCACCGGGGGGCTGGAGTTCGCCATTGCGGCTGCCATCGTCGCGGCAAACATTCCGGTCCAGGGCGATGGCCGCAAGGTCGAGGTCCGTTATCGGGCCGGTACCAGCGTTTCCGCGACCTTCACCCTGAGCATCGATGAAATATCGTCAACGTCCTTCGGTTCGGTCGAATGCGACAAGGCGCAGATCGGCTCCCCGGCGACGCTCTCCAAGGCCACCGTTGCCCAGTCGGGCGCGAATATCCAGATAGAAGAGTGGGCGTACCATACGGACTCACAGTTGATCAACGTGTGGGCGGTGGCGGCCTCGGTTAAGACCGACTTTCTCACTGCTGGACCGACCCCGATTTCCGGTGGCGGGAAGTTCTCCACCCCTTTGCCCAAGGATTACGTTGCGGCGCTGGCACTCAACAGCACGTTCACCTTGTACGCCGGCGTCAGTTTTGATCAGGGCCATAGCTACCGTCCTTTCAGGACGATGCAGATAAAATTGATTGTGTGATCAAGGGGCTCGCCCCCCGGCAAGCGGACCTGCCGGGGGGGAGGCTTACATGTAGGTAATGGTAAAGGCCAGTGACGCATTCGCCGAACCCGCCGAGACGTCCGAGGTCGGGCCGGTCTGATAATAACGGGCGTTGAATTCCAGGAGCATGCCGCCGCTGGCCGGAATGTTGCCTTGTTCTACATCGCTCTCCAATTCCACGGGCGTCATGGCATCGTGTTCCAGTATCTGAATACCGACACCCTTGGCGGTGGCACCACTGCCCAGACTGAACAAACCCTTGCCGGCATCCAGCGTGGTGGAGCCCGCCACCGGGTCCAGCCGAATACGCGCTTTGGCCACGAACCCGCCCGACGGGTCGGAAATGCAGGAGTTCAATGCAATGCTGAAAGGAACAGCCAGGGTGGTATGACCCTCGCCCTTGAAGTCGGTGTCTGGCCATTCGCCAAGCTTGACCGGGTCGGCACTCACCGGGTTGGTGGACAATGTGCATTCTGCCTGGGTGACCGAGCCGCTCAAGGCCAGGCTGAAAGCATTGGGCACGTCGGTGAAGGAGGCCTTGAACATTTCATTGCTGGACTCCAGCAGGTGCGTGCCTCGGCCGATCCGCCCGGTTTTTATGAGTGTGACCGTGCCGCGTAGCACCGAATGCTGCAGCGCGAACGGTGTGCTGAAGTCGATGTAGCCGTCGAAGGGCACCGTACTGTCAACCGAGTTGAGCTTCCAGAAGCCAGGGGTGGCTCCGTCATACGGACTGCCCAGTTTGATCAGTGCTCCAACGCCATCGATATTGGTGGCAAGCACCGTTCCGCTCGCCGGAGCACCGTTCAGTCTTGGTGCCGGGCCGGGTGCCGGTGGGGCGGTTGCCATGGCATTGAACGTCAGCCGCGCACCGTCCGTTATACAAAAAACAGACAAGCCACCGCCACTCAGATGAAATGGTCGCTCGATCGGACCGATCGGATCGCCGATTTTGGCGTCTCGAGGAATGTATTGCACATCCATGTTGGCGACATAGTTGATCGGACCGGCATTGCCGTTAGCCCAGTAGCAGCCGTTGGCGTAAGCTGAATTGACGGGCAACAGTCCACAGGTGGCGAGCGTGAGCAGAACGCCTGAGAGTATTTTTTTCGACATGCTGTGTTCCTGAAAAAAGCACCCGGCGCGCGTACAGGCGCACCGGGTGTTGAAGGACGAGGGGTTACATCAGCGGCAAGTCAGGTCCTGAACCCGATACCCCTGCTCCATGGGCATTGCCTGAACATCGACCTGCAGCAGGCATTGCTCGGTGACCGCGTTGCCCCATTGCACAGTCAGGGTTTGCACACCATCGACGGTGCTCAGAAGCACCTGGCCAGCCTGGCCGACAATGCCGAGTACTTCGCCATCGTCATTGCTGACCTGCGCACCAAAGGGCAGGGGAGCGCCAAGGCTGTCACGAGCGGTCAATACCAGGCGTTGTACGACTCGGGCAGGAAATGCCACCTTCACCACGGCGCCTCGACGAGGCACTACCTGGGCGATGCCATTGTCGATCTCCACATTGGGATCGAGTTGGTCGGTGTCGAGGATGACCCGGTTCACCCGATAGGGCTGCAGGTAAGGAATCAAGGCGTAGCCTTGGTCATTGGTCTTGACGCTTGCGGCGTTGACCAGACCGACGCCGGGGATCTGCGGAACATGGGCCAGGCCGCTGGTTTCTCCCAGGTACGGGCCGAGCGCCAGCCCGTCCGGATGAAGCAACAAGGCGCCGCTGGCATTGAGCGACAGATTGTTGTACGCCGCACTTTGAGTAAAACCGGCGCCGATGCTGGCAACAGAGGTCTGGTAGCCCAATGCCAATTCGGCGGTTTGATCGTCATATTCATTGTTGGCCACCGACGCCCGATAGTTGAGGCGGTCGCCCTCGGTCAGTCCCGACAGGGTGGCCCGCTGGCTATACAAGCCGCGGTTAGACCGCACGTCAAAGGTGGCGTTGGTCGAGCGGCCGAAATCCAGTGGCACTGAAATGCTCAAGCCGAACTGACGGTCACTGGACTGCTGGTCATTGAGCGATTGCGAGGCATACAGGTTGTAGCTGGTGGCGTTATGGCGGGTGCTGAAGTTGAACTGGAATTGTCGCTGCCGATAATCGGAGCGCCAGAATTCTTCCTGGGACAGTGTCAGGCTGAGCGAGCTATAGGCGCCGACGTCCTGGAACACCGAGGCCTCCAGCAGGCTGCGCCGACTGCCGTGGTAACCACGGTCGGCACTGCGCTCGCGTATGGCTTCGGCGAAGTCACGATAGCCTTCGGTCGAGTAGCGATACCCGGCAAAGCGCAGATTGGTTCTGGTGTCAAATGTCTTGCCGTACTTGACCGCATAACTCATGCCCTGAACGTTACGGCTGCTGTCACGGGTGTCGATATCGGCCGAAGAGCGTGTTGCATCGAGCGACAGCGCGCCGAGCGCGCCCAGGTTTTTGCCGATGCCCAGTGTGCTGGCCTGATAAAAATCATTGGCCATCAAGCCGCCGTAAAGCGTCGAATTCCAGCCAACGCCGGTCGCCAGCGTTCCTTGCCAAACCATCGCATCGTCCACCGAGTAGGTCGGTGCGTTGTAGCGCCCCAGGCTGGCGCTGTAGCGCCAGATGCCTT
Source organism: Pseudomonas sp. GW823-FHT06E10 (assembly GCF_058794995.1). Classification (NCBI taxonomy): domain Bacteria; kingdom Pseudomonadati; phylum Pseudomonadota; class Gammaproteobacteria; order Pseudomonadales; family Pseudomonadaceae; genus Pseudomonas; species Pseudomonas sp. GW823-FHT06E10. The sequence goes on from NZ_JBXAHJ010000017.1 coordinate 151,119, forward strand.
CGCGCAGCAGGTTATTGAGCGTCGAATAGGGTTGGGTGAAGCGTCGCACCTGGCCGTCGGCTTCGGTCAGGATGATTTCCAGTTCGCCACTGCCGCCGGCGGTCGTCAGGTCGTTGATTTCATAGGGCCCGGCACTGACGTAGGTGGAGTAGATCGGATAACCGTTCTGACGGATTTCGAGCCTGGCCCGGGTCTGCGCCACACCCCGCACCACCGGGGCATAATTTTGCTGCGAGTCGGGCAGCATGCCCAGGTCGGAAGCCACCTGGACCCCTCTGATCGGAATGCTTCTGAATATATCGCCAGGGGTGTAGGTTTCGCCGACTGTCAGTTGCGAATGCGTGCCGGGAACGTCCCGTTGCAGGTAGGTATAGGCGCGCGACCACGTGCGTTCACCCTGGGCGTCGCTGCGAAACACATTGTTGCTGCGCAGGCGCCACGCCCCCAGGTTCAAGCCGCTGTTGAAATACAGGTCCTGGCTGCTGTTATGGCCGGCGCGAGCGCTGTGGCCCTGTTGCGCGGACACCTGATAGTTGATGAACGCCGAATTGATTCCGTAATCCCAAAGATCCGGGTCGACGTGACCGGCCACATCGCGACGCATGGCAATTTGCGGAACGGAAATCGACAAGGCCAGCTGACCCCCGTCAAGCTGCGCCGACGCGCCAGGCACCAGGCGTGCCAGATCGATGCACGTTCCCTGCGCCATTTCAGGGTCGGCCAGCGCATCGAGCTTCACACCGATTTCCGCGATCAGCTGGGCCGACAGGCAGGGTGTCAGTCCGTTGCCTTCGGCATTGGCGACGAACTCGATCTCGCGCCGGTCAAAGAAACTGCGATTGACATCGATGCTCACCAGATAGCGTCCCGGCAGCAGGTCCTGGCCCGTGGAGAGTGACTTCAAGGCCAATGCGCCGGCATCGCTGGCGCGGTTGTCGGTTTGACGCATGAAGCTGGACTGAAACTCCACTTCACCCTCGGCCACGGCCGGGCGAATCTCCAGCATCGCAAGGCTGCCACCGGCAAAAATGAAAACGGCGAACAGACGACGGGCAGGCGTTATGTTGCGGTACGGAAAAAGAATCATGGCAAACGTCCGCACCTGTTAAAGATCGAATTGAACCGGCAACGTCATCGGGTCGGTGTATCCGCCGAAATCGGTGATTACCGAGAAGCTCACCTGCATCCCCGGGCGCGGTTTGAAGCCGTCCAGTTCATAAGTCCGGGATTCGAGCGGCAGCGACATGGGCGTGTCTTTAAGGGAAACGGTCTGGCCGTTCGCATTGAGCTCTATGCGCACGAAAGACACATGAAACGGGGTGGGGTTGTTCAGCACCAGGCGACTTTGACCGTCGACTTTCTTGACCGACCAACTCAAGTCCTTCAAGGCATCCAGGGCATTGCGCTTGATTTCAATTGGGCGATAGAACAACTTGATGCGTGTGCGCAATGAAATGTTCAGCTGATTGACTTCGGCACTTTCCCGTTGCGGTATTTCCTGGACGTTGAAATAAAAAAGTGATTCGCGATCTTTCGGCAAAGTGTTGGGCAATGCATTGATTTGAACTTGTTGCTCTTTGCCGGCATTCAAGCGAAACAGCGGTGGAGAGGCGATGAAGGGAACGGCAGTGGTCTGATCGTCGGCAGCAGTGTTAACCCAGGTTTGCACGGCGAAGGGTTTGTTACTGGGGTTGTTGACACTCAGTGAAACATTGCGTTTGTCACTGTCGAACACTACACGAGTATTGCTGACGGTCAGGGCAGCATAACTTTCAGGTAACCAAAGACTCGTAGCGCTCAGCAAAAAAGCAGCAAGTAACCCTGTTCGGTAACGAACAGAGTGGTTAGTCAAGCCAGACATGATAAAACCCTAAATCGAAAAAACAGCAGAAAGCAACGGGCGCTGTGGCCCGCTGCTCATGCAGATGAAAGAAGTATCAGTTGATATCGACGCGGAAGTTGACATCCGCATCGGCAGGACCGGCTGTCACGGTCGCCGCTGTGGCGATGTACACCGCGGTGAAATACATCAAGGTCGGGTCCGTTTCACTGAGGGGGTAGATGGCCGACTTGGTGCCATTTTTCACCAGGGTATTGGTGTTGTCCTTGATGCCTACCGCAACGCCCGTCGCTGCGCCGGCAACCGGCTTGATGCCATAGTGATCACCAGCGCCGCCTTGAACCGACGTGTAAGTCACGGTTGCATTGAGTTTGGTCGGGTCAAGCACGCAGCCGCTGCCGGGGGTGATGCGCATCTGGAAGCCACGACCGCCGCCTACCGAACCGACGCCGGTGAACACACCGCTATCGACCGAACCCAGATTGACCAGGTTGCTCACCGCGCCACTGTCCGGGTTGACGATTTCAATCGGGCAGGAGGCGGTGCTGATTTTGCCGGTGAAGTTGATGGTGCCGGTGTTGGCGAATGCCGAAGTGGCGGCCAGGCTCAGTGCCAGGCCAAGCGGCAGCGCGAGTAAAGAAGTTTTCATGTTACAAATCCTTAGTTGTTTTTTAATCCAGCGTTATAGGCTCGAGACAGCGCTGGAAAATGCTCATGGAGGGGTGAGCGAGAAATGATTGTTGAGTCGTCTCGACGGCGGGAGTTTAGTGATGGGGTGGGGCGGGGGATATGAGAGAATTCTCAGTTTTTGCAAAAGGTGGATTATCGTATGTATAAAAAACGGACTCCCGCTTCGTGGAGCTGGAGTCCGTATTAAATTACCTTGATTCAGTTGCTCTGACGGACATTTACAACTCTAGCGATGATGTCCTGTTTTTGACCAATTTTACTTTCTATTTGGATATTATCTTCGGCCCAAGCAGATTTCATTGGTACAGGTTCACCAGCAACATATCTTGTTTTACCAGCTTTAGATGCTGCAAGGTCATCCCAACCCCAATTGCTACGCCTCGACGAAGGGTCTGAATTAAAAGTTGGTAGTTGATTCTCGGGGGCGGGTGCAGGTCCCCGATTAACAGGCGTTTGCTGGAGGCGACTTGGTCCTGGTAGTGGATCTGTCTCCCGCGCAGGGCGGGCTGCAGGTGAACGTTTTGGTTTGGGAGGTACTGGAGGTGGCGTCCGAGTCGCTATACTTACGCGAGCAGTCTGGTTATTAACCATGGTCGTTGCAGTCGTTATGTCATTGAAGCCGGAAAGCCTCGACTTGACCATATTATGCCAACTTTGAGCCGCCTCCGCGGTTGCCCTTTTTAGGCCCTCTTTTATTGCAAGATAAAAGCCCCCCAAACCAAGTCCGGCGTCAATAAAACCACCAACCATCGAGTTCTTCTGATACTTTTCGCGATCTTTCAGCTTCACCGCGTGAGTCGCCATGACTCCTTCGTAGACGGCAACCCCCCCGAAACCCACGCCCACTGCTGTGAACGAACCGGTGAAAATGCCGGAAGCCACCCCTATCGGTGGGGCGACGAAAACCGCCGCGACGGTCAAGAGGATACCCACACTTGCCAGGAATGCGCCAAACACCCCTTTCAGGTTTGTCCCTCGATTGGCGTGCCCCGTAGGATCGACGAAGTTGATCGGGTCGCCGGCGCAATAGGCGTAACGATTGATCCCGCCGGCGCCGAACGGGCTGTACGAGTCCGGGCTGTGGAAACGCATCAAGGTCGGGTTGTACGCACGGTAACCACGGCCCAGCAGATACCAGCCGCTGATTTCGTCACGCACTTCGCCGTTGAAGCCCAGCAGGCATTTCAGATCATCGTCAGGATTGCGTTCGCCATAGGCGCCATACACCGCTCTGCGCAGTTGGTCGTGCTCGCCTTCGGCCAATACGCTGTTTTTGTTGTCGGTCAACAGCAGCAGAGTCTGCTCCGGGTCATCTTGTTGCTGTTGGCCCAGGGGCTGATCTTCGATGTAAAGGTAGTGGATTTTCTTGTCGGCCTGTTCGGTCCGTGCCAGGCGCTCGTCCTGATAGAAGTGCAAGGTTTCTGCCGTGCCAGCTTTGGTGACACCCAGTAAATGGTTGTGTGCGTCATACCGGTAATGGCTGACCGTGGTGCCGTCGACAGCGCTCACCCGCAACAAGCGCCCCTGGCTATCGTAATGCAGGGTCTGACCGTTTTCATCCTGCAGCAGGTTGCCATCGCCGTCGTACTCGAGCTTGCAACTGGGGGGGTAGTCGGGGTGCTTGTGAGTGACTTCGACCAATTGACACGGGTCGTGCGGTGAAAAATAGCTCATGGACTCGTCGCCGCTTCCATCGGCAAACTGCGTGTAGACCTCGGTGACGTTATCCAGCGCGTCGAATATGAACAGTTGTTCCTTGATCGGGTTTTTATAACGGTCCTGGGGCAGGGCGGGGCCATCGCAGTAGTAGGCCACCATGCGCCCACGCGGATCGTAGTCGAAGGTCTCCAGCAATTGGGTCTGATCCGCCACCTGCAAATGCCGGGTCCGCAACTTGCTGTCGCTACGGTAGGTCTGGCTTACCGTTTGTTTGGGGTGGCCGTCGAGCAACATTTCACGGCTGATCTCCCGGCCCTGATCGTCGAAGGTCAGGGTGGTTTGCAACACTTGGCCGGTGTGTTGATTGCGGGTGGTGACTACGTTTGCCCGCCCCAGATGGTCGTAGTCGAAACTGGCCAGCAATTGACCCTGCGCGATGGTTTTAATCCGGGCGCTGTCATCATAGGTATAGGTGCATGCCAGACCATTGGTGTCGAGGCGGCTCAGAGGGCGTCCGTTCAACGTGTGGCTGTAGGCGGTTTCCCATTCCTTGCTCGATGCATTGTCGGTCCAGCGTTCATTGCGCAACTCACCCGTAGAGCTGTAGCCGAACACATGTTTGCCCTGGGTGTTTTGCGACAGGGTCAGCTTCGCGCTCCGTTCATCATAGGTAAAGCTGGACTGCTCATCGGGAGCTATGCTGCCCACCGGCATGTCCACCAGTCCGAGCTGGTATTCATAGGTGATGGTTTTTTGGCTGGCGGTGATCATCTTGCTGACTTGAGATCGGCCTGCTTCGTATTCGAAACGCTGAACATAGTTGCCGACGGCCAATGCGGTGCGCCGCTCCAGACCGTCGTAAGTCTGCTCGCCGACGTTGACTGGGACTTCGTTGACGATCGCCTCGATTTTCGTCGCCAGTTCATCGGCACTGTGCGCTGCATAAGACCGACAGATTGCCGTGTAGTCGGGCAAGGTGGTGACATGCAGTCGGGAAAACAGGTCGTACTCAAACCGGGTGGATTCACCCATTTCGTTGATTTGTTCAACGCAGTTCCCCAGGCCGTCATAGAGGAACAGACGTTCAGCGACCATCTTGCCTTGTGCATCCAGCGCTTCGACCTTGTCTTCCTTGCCGAACAGATTGAGCGTGTTCCGGGTTTTTCCAACCTGCCTGATGGGAAGAACGGTACTTTCGCTCCACGTACACAGGGTGTTTGTCGTCGGATCGACCTCAGTGACATGCGCCACGCCATCGGGCCCGATCACTTTGTATTGCGCACCCCAGGCGTCATATTCGAAGCGTTTGAGCAAACGCTTGTCGGCCGCACCTTCCCAGTCGATATCGGTTTCGGTGATTAAATGCCCACGGTTGTTATAGGTTGCCAGATAGGTGTCGCGAAACTTTTCAGTGTCCCCGCCCATCCCATCGGCATCACGTCGGGTGTTCCTGATGACCCGGCTGAACCCGTCCAGGTAATTGATGGTTTCGACACCGTTGACGTCAGTGACACGCTCCGTGGCCTGTTGACCATTGCCGCCATTGGTGAGTGTATAGAGGTAGGTGCGTCTGGCTTCGTGAGCAACCGAGCCGGGTGACGCGATTTCTTCGACGACCCGGCCGAGTCGGTCATAGCGGTACGCGATGGCGGTGTCGGTGCCATCCATGACCGAAACTTCTTGACCGTTGTGCAGCGAGACTTCTTTGGTGATGGTTTTGCGAACGGGCGCGCCTGGCGTGTCGTCGAAACCGATCACTTCACTGTCCGTTCGCATGACCAGGGCGTTGATGCGAGCGTTGCGGGTGACGTTGTAAGTGTATCGGGTGGTGGTCAGGGTATCGTCCTGGCCATTGAGTCTTTGTGTCATTTGGCGGAGCAGGCCATGGCTCGCTGGATCCGTTGGCTGGATGATGTAGTCATGGCTGAGGTGGCGCACCTCTGCCACTGCTTGACCATCGACCATGTGCTCCAGCGTTTCGTTCTTAAGCGCCAGCCACGTTTCCTTGTCGATCAGGCTCGGGTGTTCGCCGTAGGTGTAACGCGTCTGCAGGGGCGGCGCGTTGCCGTAGTCGGACTTCGCCGGGGTCACGGTCTTGCGCTTGAGATTGCGCACGAACCCCTGGGGGTCCGCCGGGCAGCCTTCCTCGCCTTCGGCCTTGTACCACTCGCTGGTTTCGGTGACGCCGTTGGCGTTGAC